>JBCCVW010000148.1:0-11940 GCA_039194665.1 Actinomycetota bacterium | reverse complement strand
GTCGGGTCGGGCTCGTCGGCGGGCGGCGGGGTCGGGGCGGGCTCGTCGGCGGGCGGCGGCTCCGCGGCCCGATCAGTGGCCGCAGGTGCACCGGTGTCGGTCGAGACGGTCGACGAGTCGCCACCGGGGCGCAACACGATCACGGCGGCAGCGATGATCGCGACGAGCACGCCGGCCGGCACGAACCAGTACTGGCGCGCCAATTGGATGAGCTTGTCCAACAACGACTGCGGATCTGTGACGATGTCTCCATCGGCAACCCCGCGCGGGCCGTCGACCGCACGGTGCGGGCTGGGCCGCGTCTCACCCGCACCCCCCGGCGTGCCGGGAAAGGACGCCGGAGGCGGGACCGGCGTTGGAGCGTCGTGTTCCAGGAGTCTGCGCACGACCTCGTCGATCTCCGATGGCGTCAACGGGAGGCCGACCAGATCCGGTCCGATCACCACACCGGGCACAGTCGGCATGAGCGGGTATACCTGCGCGTTGGCGCAGTGCTCGCGTTGCGCAGTCGCCCACCGGATGAGTCGCTTGGTCTCTGCGATCTGCTGCGACAACACGTACGCGGCAGCCCACCCTGGGGGAGCATTCGGGCCCGGTTCGCTCTCGATCGGCCGGCCGTCCGTTGGCAGATGGAGGTAGGTGGAGTCGGAGCCATAGGCGTCGTCTCTCGCTCCCCCAAGTTGGGCGTCGTGCATCTCGAGGATGCTCTCGAGGTATCGAATCAGTACGGAATAGCGCTGGCAGCGGTCGAGCTCCCCTGGGAACTCGTTCGCCAGGTCCTCGCCGGAGCGGGTCATCGCAATGCCCAACGAATCGGGTGCAAACTCGTCGTTGCTCGCGCTGAGCACCGTTTCAATTCCGATCAGCACATCACCAGCGGTCGGTGCAGATTCGGACAGCGCCGCACACAGCTGTTTGTCCAGCTCGAGCCGTTCGTACTGACGCAACAGCGAGTCCAGCTTGTCGTGCACCTCGACCGGGCGCGTCGCCGCGTCAGGATGTGTCGCATAGATCTCGTCGACCTCCGCCCGCACCGCGTCCATCGAGGCCTGCGTGCGCTCACACAGTGATGGCGCGACCGGGTTGGCACCAAGAACGTTGACGACATCGTTCTCTACAGCCGCGTCATCGCCGTCGGGGCACGGAAACTGGGGTGCCATCGGCACCCACGTCTCTCGGCCACTTGGCGGGATCGCATTGGCGCCGTCGACGGTCGTCGTGCGAAGCGGATGCCACCCACCGCCGATGTGCTGATTGCTCTTGCCCTGCAACGTGTCGTCGCCGTACCCCTGACGAACGTGATCGATGTGCAGGCCGACGTCGCTGGTCAGCGCCGGTAGATCGGCAGGGGTGACCTGAGGCGGTCCGAGATCAGCGCCAGCGACCTCGTCGGGCGCCGCCTCGATCGCCTTGACGGCGAGCTCGATGAACACGCTCGGAGCGTCGGCGGCACGCATCAGGAACAGCTCGTAGCGCTGCTCGACCGTCGCCACGGTGACGACACAGAATCCGACGCGCAACAGCTGTTGCGGCTGGCACCACCCGCCCCCGATCGGGCGCTTGTGGTCGAAATCGACCACCGCGGTGACGCTGCGTAGCGCCTCCGTCAGTCCGGTGGTGCGGTACTCAGGCTGGAAGCGGGCGACGATGACGAAACCCTCCTCGGCCCACACCGCCCGATACCGCCAACGCTTTGCTGGATGCTCGGGAGGGTCGGGCGGCGTCGTCAGTTGGTCGTGGGGGATTTCCGGAAGCGGCGCGGTGGTGTCGGGCATCAGGGCGACGGAACCATCCAGGCGTCAGCGAAACGTCAGCGACGATGCGACCGTCCGATCCGTCAACGATGCAAGCACGTTGTTCGCGAGCACCGACATCCGGACGCACGACGACTCCGCCGACTACGCCCGATGGGTGAGCCCGCGGTAGCCGTCGGTGAAACCGGCGCTGCGCAGCAGCGCGGTCACCTCGGGCGGGGCCGAGCCGGGTGGATCGCCGTTGATCTTGCGGATCTCCAGCTGCTTCAGACGACCATCCTTGGTCGCCTCGATCAGCGCATCGATCCACGACGGATCGGCGAGGGCCGACTCGAACGGAACGAGATGGAACCCGCGCCGGTCGAACCACACCAGCGGCACGCCGGCGCGACTGACCACGAGCGATGACGCGGTGCGCGCCGGCCGACCGTCGGAGTTGGGCCATGCCAGCGCCGCGCCGTACGGCTGGGCCGGGTCGGTCGCGGCCAATGCCAATGGTCGCTCGTCGCCCGCCGGCTCGCGCGCCGACCGGAGGCGATCGACTGCGCCGGGAATGGCGAACTGCGCAGCACCAAGACCGTCGACGAAGTAGCCACGACGCACCTGGCCACGCTCTTCCAACACCTTGAGCACGCCGTACACCGACGTGAAGCCGCCGACCAGTCCCTCGGCGAGCACCGCCTCACGGGTGACCACGCCATACCGCTCGACGAGCTGCAGCGCTTGGGCATGCGCAGCCTCGGTCGAGGTCGGCTCTGGCGAGAGCAGCGGCGCCACGAGGCTCCAGCGCCCCTGACCTGCCGGAGGGCCGATGCGCGTCAACCGACCGGGCCGCGGCCGACGCCGGGCACCAGCGCGGCCACCACGTCCAGACCCGCTGCGACTGGCGCCGGTGCCTCCGGCCAACACGGCGCGCACCGGCGCGAGCGAGTCGTTGGTGACTTCGCCGGCCCACACCAGATCCCACAACGCGGCGAGCAGTTCTGGGTCGGCGACACCAGGGGCCGCCGCACGCAGTTGCCCCCAGAAGCTGGCTCCCTGCTCGGCGAGCGCGACACGCAACGCGTTGTGCAGCTCGCCCTCCGGCGGCTCGGCCCGCTCCCACCCTGGCGCCAGCAACGGCAGCTGGTCGACGAAACACAACCGCACCCGTCCATCGCGGGCGCCGAGGCCGCCGGCGCCGACCCACACCAGCTCGCCCGCGGTACACAGCTCGTCGAGCATCGCCGGGCGGTAGCCACGGACGCGCATCGGAAGGACGTCGCGTTCGATCGTCGACGCCACGAGCGCCGACCCGGCCAACACACCGAGTGCCTCGACCAGCGACTCCTGCCCACCGCGCTCTGCGGGCACACCGTGCCATGCCGGCACGAACCGGGCCAATGCATCCTGTTCGACCGGCTCGACCTCGCGGCGCAGCGCGGCCAGCGACCGACGGCGCAGTCGGCGCAGCACGTCGACCTCGCAGTACTCGCGGGTGACCCCGTCGGGCCGGAACTCGCCGATCACGATCCGGCCCTCGCCTTCGAGTGCGGCGAGCACGCCGGCCACTCGCTCGGGAGCGAGAGCGAACCGGGCGGCGACATCGGCGGTGACGAACGGCCCATGGGTTGCGGCGAAGCGCGCGGCCAACGCCTCGAGCGGCCTGGTCACGGGATCGGTGAAGGCGATCGGCAGCCCGATCGGGATGTTGCAGCCGAGCGCGTCGCGGTAGCGGGCCGCATCCTCGGCGGCTGCGTAACGCGTCTCCGCGCCGATGCCGATCTCGATCGCCCGCTTCTCGGCGATCAACTCGGTCAGCCACGTGGCGCCGTCGCCACCTTCGCAGCGCAGGTCGATCTCGGCGGCGGTGAGCTCGCCCACACGGCGCAACACGTCGTGCAACTCGTCTGCCGAACGCGCCCGACGGCCGTCGGAGAGACACTGCAGCTGCAGTTCCACATCGGCCAGCACGTCTGGGTCGAGCAGCTCGCGCAGCTCTTCGGCGCCGAGCAGATCGCGGAGCAGATCGCGGTCGAGCGCCAGCGCAGCAGCACGACGTTCCGCCAGCGGCGCATCGCCTTCGTACATGTATGCGGCGATCCAGTTGAACAACAGGCTCGACGCCATCGGGCTCGCCGAACCGGTCTCCACCGTCACCACCCGCACCTGACGCGATTGCAGCTGCCCCAACACCTCGCGCAGCGCCGGTACGTCGAACACGTCCTGCACGCACTCGCGCGACGCTTCGAGCAGGATCGGAAACGTCGGGTACTTGGCGGCGACACTGAGCAAGTCGGCGGCGCGTTGACGCTGTTGCCACAGCGGTGTGCGCTTGTCGGGGCGGCGGCGCGGCAACAGCAGCGCTCGACCCGCACACTCGCGAAAGCGCGCCGAGAACAGTGCGGTCTGCGGCAGCGTCGCGACGACGAGTTCGTCGATCTCGTCGGGGTCGATCATCAGCGCATCGAGCGGCAACTCGTCGGCAGCCTCAGGCAACCGGATGACAATGCCGTCATCGCCCCACATGGTTTCCACCGGCATGTCGTAGGCATCGGCCAACTTGCGTTCGATGGCCATCGCCCACGGCGCGTGCACCGGCGTGCCGAACGGGCTGAGAATGCACACCCGCCAGTCGCCGATCTCATCGCGGAACCGCTCGACCACCACGGTGCGATCGTCCGGCACGGCACCGGTCGCCGCGACCTGGTCGATGAGATATGCCAGGAGGTTGTTGGCCGCTCGCTCGTCGAGCGCGTAGTGCTCTTGCAAACGGGCGCTGGCTGCGTCGTGATCGAGCCCGCGCATCTCGCGCACGAACCCGCCGAGGGCCCGACCCAGCTCGAGCGGTCGGCCGGGACGGTCGCCATGCCAGAACGGCATCTTGCCCGGTTGACCTGGCGCGGGCGACACCGTGACGCGCTCGAAGGTGATGTCTTCGATGCGCCACGTGGATGCGCCGAGCACGAACGTCTCGCCAGGGCGCGACTCGTACACCATCTCCTCGTCGAGTTCACCGACTCTTGTGCCGTCGGGAAGGAACACGCCGAACAACCCGCGGTCGGGGATGGTGCCGCCAGAGGTGACCGCCAACCGCTTGGCACCGTCGCGGGCGCGCACGCGGTCGTTCACCCGATCCCACACCAGGCGGGGCCGCAGCTCGGAGAATTCATCGCTGGGATACCGACCGGCGAGCAGGTCGAGCACGTTGCCGATCAACTCGTCGGAGATCTCGGCGAAGTTGGCACTCCGTCGTACCAGTGCGACCACCTCGGACACCGCGCATTCGTCGACCGCCGCGACGTGGGCCACGACCTGCTGGGCGAGCACGTCGAGCGGGTTGCGCAAGAAGCGAGTGGACTCGATCTCTCCGTCGACCATTCGCCGCGTCACCACGGCCGCCTCGACCAGGTCGCTGCGGTGCTTGGGGAAGATCGACCCCCGAGACGCCTCGCCCACCTGGTGCCCGGCGCGCCCGATCCGCTGCATCCCGCGACTGACGGCGCCCGGTGACTCGACCTGCACCACCAGGTCGACGGCCCCCATGTCGATGCCCAACTCCAATGACGACGTGGCCACGATGGCCCGCAACTCCCCGCGCTTGAGCTGATCCTCGATCACCACTCTCTGCTCGCGCGCGAGCGATCCATGATGCGCGCGAACGAGCTCGAGCGGCTCGGAGGACTCGTCGGGCGCTGGTTCGTCTTCCGCATCACCGCGTTCGGCAGCCAGGCGTTCTTCGTGGAGTTCGTTGAGTTTGGCCGCCAAGCGTTCGGCGGCGCGTCGGGCGTTGCAGAAGATGATCGTGGAGCGATGGGCGAGGATCCGATCGAGCACCTCGGGGTAGATGCTCGGCCAGATCGATGTGCGGCGCTCGGTGAGCGCCGTCGTCGCCGGTCCGGCGGTCAGCTCCCCGGTCGGTTGGCCGAGCGACGCCATGTCGTCGACCGGAATCACCACCTCGACCTCGAGCTCTTTGCGGATTCCGGCATCGACGATGCGCACCGGGCGCTTCTCGCCCGGCGCCGAGTAGCCGCCGAGGAATTCGGCGATCTCTTCGAGTGGCCGTTGTGTGGCCGACAGCCCGATGCGTTGCGGCGAGGCACGTTCACTATCGGGGTTGGCCGCAGCGACGATCTCGTCGAGTCGTTCCAACGTGAGCGACAGGTGAGCGCCGCGTTTGGTGGCGGCCATCGCATGGATCTCGTCGACGATGACCGTCTCGACGCCCGCCAATGTGTCGCGCGCTGACGATGTGCACATCAGATACAGCGACTCGGGTGTGGTGATCAGCAGATCGGGTGGACGACGGATGAGTTTCTGACGATCGGACGCTGATGTGTCGCCGGTGCGCATGGCCACCTCGGGCACAACGAACGGTTCGCCGAGTCGCTCGGCGGCCAACCCGATACCCGCGAGTGGGGCACGCAAGTTCTTCTCGATGTCGAAGGCGAGCGCACGCAGCGGCGAGATGTACAGCACACGGGTGCGACGTTCACGCTCGGCGGGTGGTTCGGTGGTGGTCAGCGCGTCGATCGATGCAAGGAAGGCAGTGAGTGTTTTGCCTGATCCCGTTGGTGCACAGATCAGCGTGTGTTCGCCGCCAGCGATGTGCGGCCACCCCTGTACCTGGGGCGGCGTCGGTGCGGGGAACGACGACGCGAACCACTCGCGCACCGCCGGCGAGAACGCCTCGAGTACCGGATGATCAGCGATACCTCGACGCTACCGACACGGTGTCACGCGCGATCCACGGCGATGGTCACCCGCTTCATGTCAGCGGACATCGGTGGCGCGGCGATGTGCGCCGACACAAAGCCGGAACGCTCCTCGCCTCAGGGCAGGCGGTAGATATCGACCGTGCGGGTGAAATCTGCGGCAGCCAATCCCCGGCGCAACGAGACATTCGTTTCGGCGCACACCACCGTCACCAACACGTCCCCGCGTTCGGCGGCGGCGGCGAGGGTGCTGTCGAGTAGCGCTGCGAGGTCGTCGCCAGCGACGAGGTCGACGAGCGTGACAGCGCCACCCGGGTCGTACACCGGCGGCGCGGCCACCGACGCCAACCCAACGACCGATCCCGCATCGGTGGTGAACCCGAACCCGTTCGGGGCGTCTGGGTCGAACGGTGCGCCGCCGAAGGTGTGTACCGGTCGCGGCAGGTCGACGACCGAGGCATCGAGTGCCTGCACGGCCGAATGACCTGCGGCGGCGGGGCGAATCCAGTACGCCGACACCACTGCGGCGCCCGCAGCAGCGAGGGCG
This sequence comes from Actinomycetota bacterium, assembly GCA_039194665.1. Lineage (GTDB taxonomy): Bacteria > Actinomycetota > Acidimicrobiia > Acidimicrobiales > Ilumatobacteraceae > JABSQH01. The sequence goes on along the minus strand of JBCCVW010000148.1, from coordinate 4,942 downwards.
TCGGCGAGGGCGTGATCCGCAGTCGGCACGGCGACCGCCGCTGGCCGTTCCGGAACCTGATCGACGATCGAGCGAGCCATCGCCGACCACGGCGTGCCGTCGTCGGCGGCGAGGTCGTCGATGAAACACTGGCCGATCTGCGGCGTCACCCCCAGGCACCCGACCACCTGACCCCGCTGAGCGGCGTCAGCGCCACGGTTGATGACGCGCAACGCACCGGACCGGTGCTCGATCAGGTAGCGGAGCCACATGACGTGGAGATCGTCGGCGCCGTTCGCCGGCGCCCACCATTGTGGACTCCACGTGGCGAGGGCGCGGCGACGTCGGGCGGTCAACTCCGCGATCGAGTCGAGATCAGCGAGGCCCGCAGGACGTACGGCGAACGATGACGATGCGTCGGCGATCGCTCCACCGTAGGCCCACTCAGCGGTCAGCTCGACGAGTCGTCGTGATCCATGTCGTCGTGATCCATGTCGTCGTGGTCGTGACCATCATGGTCCTCGTCAGAGTGGTCCATGTCGCCGTGGTCCATGTCGTCCATGGCACCACCCTGGAGCACGCGCACCTCAGCCGGCACGGTCACTTCGGCGCCGTTGTCGAAGATGTAGGTCACCTCGATCGTGTCGACGATCTCAGTGGGCTCGATGTCGAGGAACATCACGTGCGGCCCGCCGGGCTCGAGAGTGAACGTGTCGCCGGCGGCGATGGAAAACCCGTTCTCCCGCTCCTGCATCGACATCTCTCCGTCGTCGTTCATCAGCGTCTCGTGGATCTCGATCGTCGCATCGATCGGCGCCGACGCGCCCACAAGAGTGATCTCTTCGTCACCACCATTGGTGATCGTGCCGTAGGCAGCCGAGGTCACTTGACCGCTGGCGGGCTCGCGCACCCACGCGTCGACGATGGTGATGTCGTCGGCCGACGCGGTGTCGTCGTCGTCACCGCAGGCCACGAGGCCAGCAGCAAGTGCACCGATCGCCAGCGGCGCCAGCACAAGCCGGCGGCTGCGACGCGTGGTCGAGGGGGAAGGGTGGGATGTGTTCACGTCGAGACAGGTCGACAGTGGGCGGCGATCAGTTCCCGTCCTGCTCACGTTTCCGGGGGTGATCCCGTTCACCGTGCGCCCATCGTGTGCGACACTTTCATCGCGATGGCACGATCTGGCCGGCGGCCAGCTCGATCGTTCTCGTGGAGGGGTATCGATCGAGGAGCCGCCGATCGTGGGTGACGAGCAACGACGTGCCGCGGAACGTGTCGAGCACGCCTTCCAGCTGCTCGATCGCTGGGAGATCGAGGTGGTTGGTCGGCTCGTCGAGTACCAGCGTGTTGGCACCCACCGCTTGGAGGAGCGCGAGCGCGATTCGCGTGCGCTCTCCTGGTGAGACGGCGTCGATCGGTCGCTCGACGTGATCGGCGCCGACGCCGAACTTGGCCAACAACGTGCGCGCCTCCACGTCGGTCATCGGTCGGCCCCGCTCCGCGGCACGCGCGACGAAGGTCGCCAACACCGTGCCGCGCCCGCGGAGGCCGTCGCGCGACTGACCGATCTCGCCGACGACCACACTGGAGCCCAACCGCGCCGTGCCTGCGTTGGGCTCGAGACGTCCGAGCAGTGCTTCGATGAGCGTCGTCTTCCCGCTGCCGTTGGCCCCGAGGAGGGCGATGCGATCGCCCCATCGCACGTCGAGATCGATCGGACCGAGCGTGAAGTCGCCGCGCCGCACCACAAGACCTTCCGCCGCGGCCACCACGTCGCCACTGCGCGGCGCTGCGGGAACATCCAGCCGGAGCTCCCAGCCATCGCGCGGTTCGTCGACCGCTTCGAGCCGTTCGATCGCCCGCTCGGTGCGCGCGGCACGCCCGGCGAGTTGCTCGGTCTGGGCGATCTTGAACGCTCGGATGTTCTTGTCTGGCTCGTCCGATCGGCGCACTCGGGCCCGCCCCTGGGTGGCCCACTCGCGCTCACGCTGGGCGCGCGCCTGTAGGTTCCGCTTCTGCTCGGCGTAGCGGTCGTACCGCTGCTGAGCCATCCGTCGACGATTGGCCCGTTCGTCGCGGTACGCCTGCCACCCGCCGTCGAACCGTGCAGCGCGATGCTCGTGCTCGTCGAGCTCGATCACCCCGGTCACCACCGCTTCGAGGAGCGCCCGGTCGTGGCTGACGATGAGCGTCGGGGCATCGAGGCCGATCAGCCACCGTTCGAGTCGGTCGAGCGACTCGGCATCGAGATCGTTGGTCGGTTCGTCGAGTAGCACGATGTCGAAGCGCGCCAGCAACGTCCCCGCCAGCTGGCATCGCGCCGCTTCTCCGCCGGACAGGGTGGCGGTTGGTTGGTCGAGCAGCCGCCGATCGAGGCCGAGATCAGCCCACTGCGCGCCGGCCCGCTCATCAAAGTCGGCCGCTCCGAGCCGCGTCCAGCGATCGAGGGCCTGTTCGTAGTCGTGTTCTGCACCCGCCGCCCCCTCGGCGAGTGCAGTTGTCGAACGGTCGAGTGCGTGCTGCGCATCCGCCACACCGGTTCGCCGTCGTAGCTGGTCGAGCGCCGTCTCGTGCGGCGATCGCGGTGGCTCCTGGGCGAGTAGTCCCACCGTGGCGTCGGCCGGACGACGCTCGATGCGGCCACCGTCGAGCGTCAACCCGTCGAGTGTCGACCCGGCGAGTAGCGCCAACAGCGTCGACTTGCCGACGCCGTTGGGGCCGATCAGCCCGACGCGGTCACCCGGGTGCAGGGCGACATCGACGTCGACGAGCACGAGGGCACCACGCGCGGCGGTGAGGTGATGGGCGAGCAGTGATGCGGGCATGAGCGAACCTCCGGGGCAACGACGGGCGGGACGGACTCAGCGCAGCAACATCGCCGGCGACGGTAGCGCACGGCACGCTCTACCGAATCCCCGATTCGGTAGAGTGGAGGTATGCCGAATCCCGGGGAGCACCATCCAGCCTTCGAGGAGTACTGCGAGTGCATCTACGAGCTCCGCGAAGACGACGTCGACGTCATCCAGGCGCGTATTGCCGAGCGGCTCCAGGTGAGCCGGCCTGCGGTGAGCGAAATGATGAAACGGCTCGAGAGCGAAGGGCTGATCACCGTCGGCGACGGCATCGAACTCACGTCCGACGGCCAGCAGCTCGCCGAACGTGTCGTGCGGCGACACCGGCTCGCCGAGCGGTTCCTCACCGACGTGTTGAAGCTGCCGTGGGCTGAAGCCCACCACGAAGCCGGCCGTTGGGAACACGTCATGAGCGACTCCGTCGAGAGTGCGATGAACGAATTGCTCGGCGAACCAACCACGTGCCCGCATGGCAATCCCATTCCGGGATCGGACTACGAGGCACCCGACGCCGAGCCACTGGCCGACATCATCGTCGGCGATGGATTCACGGTTCGCCGGATCACCGAAGAGCTGGAGTTCGCGCCAGGTTTGCTCGAGTTCCTCGAAGAGTCGGCGATCCGGCCGGGGATGACCGGCACGGTCACCGCGGCCTCTCCCGACGGCACCCTCACCGTGGAGATCGACGGCAAGTTCGTCGGCGTCGGCTCCTTCGCCAGCGAACGGATCCTGGTCACTGCGTGATCCGCGGCCTCGCCGCGGTACTCATCGTTGCCCTCACCGGCGCCGGTTGCGCAACCACGTTCGAAGAGAGCGCCGACTCAACGGTCACGGTCGACGTGCCCGCAACCACCGCGCTGCCGGTGCCCGATGACACCTCCGATGCGCTCGCGGCGATCGCCTTGAGCGCGCAACGGCTGACCACAGAGATCGGCGACGACGGCGACGAGGACGCAACGCTGGCTGAGATCGAGGTGATCTACGCCACCGTGGAATCAACGCTGAGCGCTGAGAACGAATCGTTCGCCGAGGGGTACGCGGCAGCGATCGAGCTGGCGCGCACGGCAGTCGCCCGCAACCGCCCGGGCGACGCCAACAAGGCCGCGCAGCTGTTGTCGAATCTCGCGGCGGACTACCACAGCTAGCGCGGCCACCTGCCCTGCGTTCGCTGGTTCCGTCAGTGCAACGGCGCCGGCAAGGGCTCGGCGTGCACCACGGTGAGCCGCTGTGTCGAACGGGTCAAGGCCACGTACAGCGCGCGCATGCCGTGCGTGCTGTCGCTCACGATGCGCGTCGGCTCGACGACAACGACGCCGTCGAGCTCGAGACCCTTGACCACGCTGATCGGCACCATCGTCACCCCGGCTTCGAGACCGGTGCGGGTAGCCGAGCCGTGATTGATACCCGCATCGGTGAGACATCCCGACAGCTCGGGGATCAGCCCGTCGGGCGCCACAACGCCGATACTGGCGCCCGGCAGCTCGTCGAGGAGCGCCTGGACTTCGCTGGCCACCGTGGGGCCCAGCAGCTCGCCGCTGGCGGCCGTCGAGACGGTCGGCGCAGCGTCGCCAACGCGGACCGAACGCGGTGCCCGCAGGTTGGGCGTTGCCACCGCCATGACCCGGTTGGCCAACTCCATGATTTGCGACGGGATGCGGTAACCAACCGACAACCCGATCACCCGTGCCGGCTTGCGATCGGGCAGGTGCGCCAACACGTCGTCCCAGTCGTCGGGGGCCAAGGGCCCAGTCGCCTGGGCGATGTCGCCGACGATGGTCATCGCGCCGTTGAGGCTCCGCCGTGTGGCCATCTTGAGCTGCATCGGGGTGAGATCTTGCACCTCGTCGATCACGATGTGTCCGTACGTGCGGATCTCCTCGAGCTCGGCGTGTTTACCCGGCTTGGGGCCCAGCGCATCGCGGGCATCGTCGAGCAACGCCACATCGGCCGGTGTCCAACGCACGTCGTCGACGTGCGCGCGGCGCTCGCGAAACAGGGCAAGGGGGTCGTCGTCGCCGAGAACGCCCCCCACCGCCGCCCCCAGCAGCGCCGTGGAGCCGAATAGAACGTGCAGCAGCTGTGCCCGCGTGAGCACCGGCCCCAAGCAGTCG
>JBCCVW010000147.1:0-11960 GCA_039194665.1 Actinomycetota bacterium | reverse complement strand
GGAGGACCGCCTGACCGATGTCGATGCGCGTTCCTCCGTTGAGGTCGATCAGCCGATCGACATAGCTCACGATATCGGTCGCTGCGCGATGCTCGGCGGCGATCGACCACAACGTGTCGCCGGGTTGGGCGAGGTGCGAACGTGCGACGTAGGCGGCCGCCGAGCCGGTCTCGGAGGCCACGGCAGGTTGGCTCCCGAGACCGGCCAGCGACAAAGCAACGCTGCCGATCGCCAGCAGGACGGCAATGGCCAGCGTTGCGGCGACGATGCGCCGAAGTGCGTAGTTCGGACCGCTCGACGCTCCTGCACGGCGCGCCGGACGCCCACCGGGGGGTGATGGACGGCCGTGTTCGTGATGGGAACGGAAGTTCGAGGAACGCACGTTCGGTAGTGTGCCGGGAACGAACACACGTTGTCAACCTCGATCTCGAACGAATGTTTCCCCGGTGCGCCGAGCTGTACAGATGTTTGACACTCTTCGGTGAGCCCCATAGCATGTTCCCATGTCGCCGAACATCAGCCGCCGCCAGCGCGAGATCCTCGACTACATCGAGTCGCAGATCCGCGAGCGTGGCTACCCACCGTCGGTGCGCGAGATCGGCGATGCGGTCGGGTTGACGTCGCCGTCCACCGTGCACACCCACCTCAACACGCTGCAGCGACTGGGGTACCTGCGGCGCGACCCGAGTAAGCCGCGGGCGATCGAGGTGCGCTACGACCCCAACAGCGGCGCAATGCTCGAGCGTCGCCCGGTGCGCCACGTCCCACTCGTCGGTGATGTCGCTGCCGGCACCGACGTGCTCGCCGAAGAGAACGTCGAAGAGCTCTTGCCGGTGCCGGTCGACTTCGCAGGCGATGGCGAACTGTTCATGTTGCGCGTTCGTGGCGATTCGATGATCGATCTCGGGATTCTCGACGGCGACTTCGTGGTGGCCATGCAGATCCTGCATCCCGACAACGGCGACATCGTCGTTGCGGGCATTCCGGGTGGCGAGGCGACGGTGAAGACCTACACCCGATCGGGCGCCGAGGTCACGCTCACGCCTGCCAACCCGACGATGGAGCCGATGCAGTTCACCGCCGACGAGGTGGAGATCTTCGGTCGCGTCGTCACGGTGATGCGCCGCTACTGAGTTCACACCCGCATCGGTGAGTGAAACCCGCACATCTGGTGGTGTCGCTCATCGTTGCGGGACCCACACCAATACCGGTGAGTGAAACCCACCCATCCTGCGGTTTCGCTCATCGTTGCGGGACACGCCTCAACACCGGTGAGTGAAACCCACACGTCTGGTGGTTTCGCTCATCGCTCGGCGGCGCTACTGCCCTGACTGTTCCGGCGGGGCCCACGGCGACGGCGACGGCGGTGCACCGGGGAGATGCGGCTGGCCCGGGATCGCGGAGGGCGGCCGTTGCGGCCGGGCAACGCCGGGTGCACCGGTGGTCGGTGGCGGCGTCGGCGCACCGGGGGGTCGCTGGGGCCATGGCTCGCCGCTCGGGCGCCACGGTTCGTCGTCGACCGGTTCGGGCTCGTCGGGTCGGGTTGCCCGCAAGAGCAGCGCCCCGCCCCCGATGAGGCCGAGCGCAGCGACGATGACCGCCGACAAGCGGACCAGCCCGACCCATGTTCCCGGGTCGCCACCAACCGCCACGTTGACCCCAGTCGTGGCCTCGACGCGCAGCACGTGATCACCCGGCGTCGTCACCGAGATCTGCCCGATCTGTGCGCCGCGGCGGCCCAGTCGGTCGTAGGTGACACCCGTGGTCTCGTCGATGTCGACCTCGGCGCCTTCGGGGTCGAACAACACGAGATCGACCGCGGTCGACTCGTCGACGTCGAAGCTCCCGCTGGGACCATCGCAGTCGCCAGGGACATCGTCGAATCGACCACTGGTCTCGACGAACACGAGGTAGTCGCCTGCACGATCGAAGTCGAGCGTGGTATCGCACCCTGCCGGAGCACGAGCCAACACGTCGACCCCGTCATCGGCACGCTCGTTGGCCATCCACCACAGCAGACCGCCGAGGGAAAGGCCGACGACGGCCACCGTGAGGCCCAGTAGCACCAAGCGCTGTCTCATGACGCAACGCCCAGCCGCTCGGCGACCAGCGTCAGCCGATCGTCGGGTTGCACAACCGCAATGCGTACGAACCGCTCCCCTGCTGTTCCGTAGAACTCGCCGGGGCTGACGATCGCGCCGGCATCGGCGGCGAGTCGTTCGGCGAAACCCCAGCCGTCGGTGTCGCCCGTCGGCACCCACAGGTAGAACCCGCCGGCAGGCAGCTCGACTCGACTGCCGCTCCAGGCAGTGAGGGCATTGGCGAGCAATGTCAACCGGCGGTGGTACCGCTCGCGCTGCAGTTCGACGTGCGCATCGTCGTCGAGAGCCACGGCGCCGGCGGCTTGCGCCGGACCCGGCATCATCATGCCGCCGTGCTTGCGCACCTCTCGGAGATACTGCACCAGCGATGCGTCACCGGCGTAGAAGGCGACGCGCAGGCCGGCGAGGTTCGAGCGCTTGGACAGCGAGTGCACGGCGACGACGCCGTCGGTGCCGTGTTCGAGGATCGACCGGCCACGGTCCGTCCAGGTGAACTCGATGTAACACTCGTCGGAGAACACCGGCACGCCATGGGTGCGCCCCCAGTCGGCTGCGGCGCCGAGATCATCGACGGCGCCGGTCGGGTTGGCCGGGCTGTTGACCCACAGCACGAGCGCGTTGGCCGCGTCGGCGGGGTCGATGGCGGCGAGGTCGAGCGTTCCGTCGGAACGCGCCGGGATGCCCACGGCGCGGCAGGAGGCGAGCGTGGCGCCCATCTCGTAGCTCGGATACGAGATGGCCGGGTACAACACGGTGTCGCGATCTGGCTGCCGCAGTGCGAGCAGCGACGGCAACGAGGCGACGAACTCCTTGGCGCCGATCGCTGCACCGATCTGGGCGGTCGGAACATCGATGTCGAACCGCCGATGCATCCACCGAGCAGCCGCGTCGAGCAGCGGCGGCAGACCGACGCTCGCCGGATACCGGTGTGCGTCGTCGGCGCCGGCCAACGCAGCGAGCACCATCGGGTCGGGCGGATCGAACGGGGTGCCCACCGAGAGATCGACGGCCCCGCCCGGGTGCGCTGCGGCGATCGTCGCCACGTCAGCGAGTCGGTCGTACGGGTACGGGGGTGGCTCGAAGGGCTGACGCGCAGCCGGTGGCGTCACGGCTGGCCGCCTGATGGCTCGGTCACGCCGGTGCCGAACTCGGCCAGACGTCCGGCCGACGCATCCGACAGGCGTGCCCGGATCGTCCATGCGTCGGTGCCATCGGTGATCGAGACCACCTCACCTTCGCGGTGCACTGCGGCGAGCACGTCGCCGCGCGCGTATGGCACGACGAGTTCGTGCACCGTGCTCAACGAGCGCAGTCGGTCGGACAACGTCCGCAGGAACACGTCGACGCCGTCACCTGCGGTGGCGCTCACGGCAACGGAGCCCGGGTGGTCCAGCACGAGTTGCTTGGCCACTCCGGGTTCGATGTCGGCCTTGTTGAACACGAGCAGCTCGGGGACGCCGTCGGCGTCGATGTCGGCGAGCACCTCGCGTACGGCATCGATCTGCGCCTCGGGGTCGGGGGCCGACGCATCGACGACGTGCACGAGATAGTCGGCCATCGCTGCGACCTCGAGCGTGCCTTTGAACGACTCGACCAACCCGTGCGGCAGGTTGCGGATGAATCCGACGGTGTCGGAGAGCAGCACCGGCTCACCCCCGGGCAGCGCGAGGCGGCGGGTGGTCGGGTCGAGCGTGGCGAACAACCGATCCTCGGTGAGCACGCCCGACGAGGTCAGCTGGTTGAGCAACGTGGACTTTCCCGCGTTGGTGTACCCGACGATGGCCACCGATGCCAGACCGCTGCGCGACCGGCCCTTGCGCTGCAACGCACGGGTGTCACCCAGCGCAGCGAGATCGCGCTCGAGACGGTTGATGCGGCGCATGATCCGTCGGCGATCGGTCTCGATCTTCGTCTCGCCACCACCAAACCGGGCACCCACGCCGCCACGCTGCTGGCTCAGTTTGGCGCCTCGTCCGCGGCGCAACCGTGGGAGGCGATAGCGCAGCAGTGCCAACTCGACTTGCGCCTTGCCCTCTTGCGTTCGTGCGTTCTGGCCGAAGATGTCGAGGATCACCGCTGTGCGGTCGATCGCCGTCCGGCCGAGCAACTTCTCCAGATTGAACTGCTGAGCGGGGCTCAGCTCGTTGTCGAACACGACCGTGTCGGCGTCGACGGCGAGCGCCAACGTCTTCAGTTCCTCAGCCTTGCCCTTGCCGATGTACCAGGTGTGATCGGGGGCATCACGCCGTTGCACCACTTCGCCGACGACATCGGCGCCGGCGGTGTCTACGAGCAGCGCCAACTCGGCGAGCGCCGCATCGACTTCCTCGTCGGTGGCTGCAGGGTCGGCGACGCTGACGAGGATGATCTTCTCACGGATTGTCCGGTCGATCAGCGTGCCCGCAAGGGCCTCGTCGTAGGGGCGGTTCATCAGTGCAGGTCGACCTCGATCGATGCAACATAGGTCGCCGGGCCCGTCAGCACCGCGCGGGTTGTGACATCGGCGTCGAAGCCAACCGTGGCTCGCCCGCCGTCCATGTGCACGATCACCTCTGGGTGTTGCGATGCGACGAGGCCCCACGACCGGGCGGCGTAGGCCGCGGCAACCGCGCCAGTGCCACACGCTTCGGTGATGCCGACGCCGCGCTCGTGGACGCGCATCGTGACGGCCTCGGGTTCCGGACCGGGTTCGATGATCTCCAGGTTGACGTGCGGGACCTGCCCACCGAGTGCAGCGAGGTCGACGACGGCCACGTCGTCGACGCCGACCACGGAGTGCGGATTACCCACACTCAGGTGAGCGACGGGCCGATCGGGGTGGCACCCCAGCGCCGACCAGCCAGTTGGCTCCGGTAGGGCGCTGACATCGCCCATCTCGACCCGCACGTCGACGGTGTCGGGGTCGTCGGTGCCCTGCAGTTCGAGGCGCCGATCGCCCACGTCGGTGCGCACGAGCAGCTCGACCTCGGTGGCGTGACGACCGGCCAGCGCCTGGGCGAAGCAGCGGATCCCGTTGCCACTCATTTCGGCGCGTGATCCGTCGGCGTTGTACAGAGTCATGCGGGCGTCGTAGCCCTGAGCGTCGGTGGCGATCAGCAGGCCATCGGCACCCACTCCGGTGCGCCGATGACACCACGCGCGAGCAAGCGCCGGCACGTCGGTGCCGGCGAGTTCGCCGTTGTCGACGGCGACGAGGAAGTCGTTGCCGAGACCATGGTGCTTGGTGAGGGTGATCGTGCTCATCGACGGAGTGCGTCGAGTACCGCCGGTAGCGCAGCTGCTACCGGATCGGGCTCGGCGTCGACCCAGCGTACGCGGGGATCTCGACGGAACCATCGGTCTTGCCGGGTGGCGAACTGGCGCGTCCGCGTGATGGTTGCGTCGATCGCTGCATCGAGGGAGGTTGCGCCTTCCAAATGACGACGCAGCTCCTTGTAGCCGAGCGCGTGCCCCGCAGTCCGCGAGAGTCCGGCAGCGAGCAATCCCTCAACCTCCGCAACCAGGCCGGCGTCGACCATGGCGTGCACGCGCTGCTCGATACGTTCGGCCAGGCGTGCACGCGACCACCGCAGACCGACCTGAATGGTCGGCGACTCGGGATAGTGATCCACGCCCGGCCCAAACGAACTGAACGGCCGGCCCGCTCCGTCGATCACCTCGAGCGCCCGGGCGATGCGCCGTTCGTTGCCCGGCTCGACACGCGCCGCAGCCGCAGGATCCGCTCGCTCGAGGCGGCGATAGGCGGCGTCGAGGCCATCGCGTTCGAGTTCGGCACGAACGGCGGCGCGCGCCTCAGGGAACTCGCCCGGCAGATCGAACCGATCGATGACGGCTCGGTGGTACAAGCCGGTGCCGCCGACGTAGACCACACGGCGAGCGGCCGCCTCGACCTCGTCGGCCGCCAAATTCGCCGCGTGCTGGAACCGAGCAACGGTGAACTCCTCATAGGGCTCGACGAGATCGATGCAGTGATGCGGTACGGCCTCCCGGTCACCTTGGCTGGCCTTGGCGGTGCCGATGTCCATCCCCCGATACACCTGCATCGAGTCGACCGACACGAGGTCGACATCGCCGAGCTCGCGTGCAGCGGCCATGGCGAGCTGCGACTTGCCCGAGGCCGTCGCGCCGACGACGGCGACGCGCGTCGCCCGCGTCTGCGTTGCCATCGTCCGTGTCACCGTCGCTACGGCGTGTCGCCCTCGGCGATGCGTCGGTGGTGCTGGATCACCTCGGCGACGATGAAGCGCAGAAACGCCTCGCTGAACGCCGGATCGAGGCCGGAGCGTTCGGCCAGGCGGCGGAGCCGTTCGATCTGTTCCTGCTCGCGTGTCGGATCGGCTGGCGGCAGCCCTGCGCTGGCCTTGTAGCGGCCGACGGCCTGGGTCACCTTGAACCGCTCGGCGAGCAGATGCACAAGGGCCGCATCGATGTTGTCGATACTCGCCCGATACTCGGCGAGCCGCGCGTCGGCCTCGTCCATGATGGGCAAGCTACCGATCCACCACGTCGGTCAGCGGCTCATCCCGCAGCGACCGGGATCCGCGTGCGGTGGGTCGGTTCGGCGAGCAGCTCCACGAAACGACCCTCGAGAAAGTGGGGCGCTCCGCGGGTGACTTCGACCGTGGCGTAGCTACCAGTGCGCAGGCCGCCCGATGGTGGGCGGAAGTGGACCAACTTGTGCTGCCGCGTGCGACCGGAGATCACGTCGGGGTTGCGCTTGCTGGGGCCCTCCACGAGCACCTCTTCGACCCGCCCCTCGCGGGCCTCGTTGCGTTGCAACGCCGACCGCTCGATCACGGTCCGCAGCCGGGCAAAGCGCTCGCTGGCGACGCCGGGGTCCACCGCGAGATCGGCCATGTCGGCGGCCTCGGTGCCGGGCCTCGGCGAGAAGATGAACGTGTACGCGTCGTCGAACTCAGCAGCGGCCGCGACATCCATCGTGGCTTCGAAGTCGTCGTCGGTTTCACCGGGGAAGCCGACGATGATGTCGGTGGTCACCGCAAGGTCGGGCACCGTCTGCCGGGCGGCCGCCAGCCGGTCGAGGTAGCGCTCGGCGGTGTACCCACGGTGCATCGCAGCAAGCACGCGGTCGCTGCCTGCCTGCAGCGGGTAGTGCAGGTGCTCGCACACCGCCGCGCTCTCCGCCATTGCCGCGAACGTCTCGGTGCGCATGTCCTTCGGGTGTGGGCTCGTGTAGCGCACACGGCGGATGCCGTCGATCGCACCGACTGCGCGCAGCAAGTCGGCGAACAAGGGTCGCAGCGTTGCCGATGCGTCGCCGGCGCGGCGGGCGGCGAGCTGCAAATCGCGGCCATAGCTGTTGACGTTCTGTCCGAGCAGCGTGACCTCGGTGACTCCCTGGGCGGCGAGCTCGCAGATCTCGTCGACGATCTGATCGAACGGACGGCTCATCTCCTCCCCGCGGACAGCGGGCACGATGCAGAACGCACAGTTGTTGTCGCACCCGATCTGGATGGTCACCCACGCGTTGTACGACGACTCGCGACGCACGGGCAACGCCGAGGGGAACATCGCGTGATCGTCGACCACCGCGGCGTCGAGGATCTCGGTGATCGGTGCCGCACTCGTTCGAGCAGCCTCGAGCAATTCGGCGGCGCGGTGCACGTTATGTGTGCCCATGACGACGTCGACGTGTCCGGCGCGGGCGGCAACGTGATCGCGGTCTTTCTGGGCAAGGCACCCCGACACGACGATCTGACGGCCATCGCGGGCCGCCTTCCAGGTCTTCAGATGTCCGAGATTTCCGTACAGCTTGTTGTCGGCGTTCTCCCGGATGCAGCAGGTGTTGAGCACGATCACGTCGGCGTCGTCGTCGGAGTCGGCGGCGACGAGTCCGTCGGCTTCGAGGAGGCCGGCGATGCGCTCGGAATCGTGTTCGTTCATCTGGCAGCCGTAGGTGCGCACGACGTAACGCCGTGCGTCATCGGAGCTGCTCGTGCTGGACACGAGCGTCGAGCCTATTGCCGATATCGTCCCGCGAGTGCTCGCCGTCCTCCCGATCTCGGACACCTACCAGGTGTTCGGCCTACTGCATGTGATCGCCGCCATCGTCGCGTTCGGGCCGCTGTTCGTGTATCCGCGGCTGCAACGAGCCGGCGAAATCACCGCCATCGCCGCGCTCCACATGCGGCTCGTGTTCCCGGCCCTGGTGTTGTTGTGGGTGCTCGGGATGGGGATGGCGGGAATTGGCGAGTACAACATCGCCGAGACGTGGTGGATGTCGATCTCGATCGTGATCTGGCTGGCGATGACGCTCGTCAGCTGGTTTCTGATCCGTCCGGCGCTGAACGACGACGGTGACAGCGCGCGCAGCAAGATGGCCGCCGGCATCGGCATCACGCATCTGCTGCTCGTCGTCGCCCTCTGGCTCATGATCTTCCAGCCCGGCGGCTCGACGTTCAACTAATCGATGCGCAGGATGCCGTTGTCGTCGAGGCGCGCGTAGGGGTTGTAGGCGATCTCCCACAGGTGCCCGTCGGGGTCGGCAACGTACGACGAGTAGCCACCCCAGAACGCCTTGTGCGGCTCCTTCTTGGCGACGGCTCCCGCGGCCACCCAGGCTGCGAACACCGCGTCGACCTCGACCTCGGATGCGCAATTCAACGCCAAGGCCACGCCGCGAAAGCCATCGCCCTCGGCGGGCACGCCGGCGTCGTCGGCGAGCGCACCCCACTCGTACAGCCCGAGGATCGAGCCCTGCATCGTGAACAGGGTCATCAACTCGACCGATGCCGGCGACCGCGTCCAGCCGAGCGACTCGTAGAACGCCGTTGCCGCACCGAGATCGGCAACACCGAGCGTGATGATCGAGATGCGCGGCGGCACTGCGACCGGATCAGCAGCCATCAGTCGAGCTCGATGGGAGCGTCGTCGGCGTCACTCCACTCGTCGGAGGCAGCGTCGTCGTCGGCAGGTGCGTTCGGGTCTTCCTTGAGACCCGAGGCGATCAGCACCTTGTCGCTGATTTCCATCGTGACCTCGGGATGGGTGCGCAAGAAGTCCTTGGCCTTCTCGCGGCCCTGCCCGAGTTGCTCACCTTCGTAGGTGAACCAGGCACCCGATTTCTTGACGATGCCGAGATCGACCGACATATCGATGAGCGACCCTTCACGGCTGATCCCCTGGCCGTACATGATGTCGAATTCGGCCTGCTTGAACGGCGGCGACACCTTGTTCTTCACGACCTTCACGCGGGTGCGGTTGCCGACCACTTCGGCACCGTCTTTCAGCGACTCGATGCGGCGGATATCGAGACGCACCGACGAGTAGAACTTGAGTGCCCGCCCGCCGGGAGTGGTCTCGGGCGAGCCGAACATCACGCCAATTTTCTCGCGCAGTTGGTTGATGAACACGGCGATCGTGCGGGTTTTGTTGAGGTTGCCGGTGAGCTTGCGCAGCGCCTGGCTCATCAGCCGCGCCTGCAACCCGACGTGACTGTCGCCCATCTCGCCCTCGATCTCGGCGCGCGGCGTGAGCGCAGCGACGGAGTCGACCACGAGCACGTCGATCGCTCCAGAGCGGGTGAGCATGTCGGCGATCTCCAGCGCCTGCTCGCCGGTGTCGGGCTGGGAGATCAGCAGCTGATCGACGTCGACGCCGATCGCCGCGGCGTACACCGGGTCCATCGCGTGCTCAGCGTCGATGTAGGCACACACCCCACCGTTGCGCTGCGCCTCGGCGACGACGTGCATCGCCAGCGTGGACTTACCCGACGATTCCGGGCCGTAGATCTCGGTGATCCGTCCACGCGGGAGGCCACCGACGCCAAGCGCCAGATCGAGCGACAGCGCCCCGGTGGGCACGGTTTCGATCTTCATGTTCGTGCGGTCGCCCATCTTCATGATGGCGCCCTTGCCGAACTGCTTGTCGATCTGGCTCAGCGCCATGTCGAGTGCTTTGTCGCGGTCGGAGTTGCTGCTCGTGCTCATCGTGGATCTCGCTTTCGTAGGACGGCGGTGACCAGAAGAGATGGTCGAACGTCACCGTAGAGAGGGGGTGTCACAGCGCCGATCGGGCGGATCGACAGCGACGTGGGAACGGTTCGTGGGTAGTCGGACTGGGCGAATGACAGCAGTGTAATGAACGAACGACTGTTCGCTCAAGCATCCCCACGACGAACGTCGTTGGTTGGGTCGGTCGCAACGTCTGGCTCTGCGTCGAGCACGAAATCGGTCGGCTGCACCGGCCGCATCACGAGGTCGATGGCCTGCCACATCAGGTACGCCCGCGGATACATGACGAACGGCAGCAGCACGGCACCAACACCGAGGACGATGAACAGCAGCACCACGTCGATCTCCGGCCACGTGATGATCACCAAGCCGAGCAGCGCCAAGATCAGCGGGCCGAGCGTGATGATTGCGGCCATCGCCGCTGCGCCGAGCTCGAAACCGACGTCACCGCGCCGCCACTGCAACGAACACGTGCGACACGACGGCGTCTTCGTGAAATACGACGAGAAGAATCCGCCGCGGCCGCCACACCATGGACAGCGACGGCGCGCTCCGCGCACGAGCATCCGAGCCAGGTGCGGGCGGGTCACGACCGCAGACTAGGGCCGGTATTTGTCAGACTCGCCGTCTTTGTCACACTTGTGCGGTGCGGCGTTCACCCGGCGGGCTGCTCCTGCTGATCTCGATGGTCCTGTTCGCGCTCGCCATCAGCCTGTGGTGGTTCGGCCGCGTCGCCTTCACGCCCGTGGACGACACATCGACCAGCCTGGCGATTCTCGACGACTCCGGCATCCGCGGCGAGATCGCCACCGTGATCGCCAGCGCCGACGCACCAACGCTCAATCAGTCGCCGACGCAGCTCAAGGAGTTCATCGAACAGCTCGCCCGTATCCCCGATGGCGCAGCGTTGATGAGTCAGCTGGTCGCCTCGGGACACGAACGGTTGATCGGCGAGCGGACGGATCCGGTGCAGGTCAGCGCTGAGGAGCAGGTGGTGATCGTGCGCGACGAGCGGGTCGGTGAGATGCCGCCGATCACGCTGCCGGTACAAGAGGTGGGCACGCTCTCGGTGGTGCAGACCGGTGCATTCTGGGTGTCGATCGGCGCCGCGGTGAGTGGGGTGATCCTGCTCATCGCAGCAGTCGTCGTACGCCCCGAGCGGGGGGAGATCAGCTTTGCCTTCGGCGCCGGGTTGGGGGCGCTCGCGATCTTCCTCGTCGTCTTCGGCTACCTCACACCGCTGACGGTCTTGCCAGCGATCTCCGACACGACGTGGATGGGCGTCTTTCCTCGACTCGCCCAGCACAACCGCGCCCTCACCCTCGGCGTCGCGCTCGCGGCGATCGTGCTCGCCAGCATCACCGTGTTCGCCACGGCAAGCTTGCGCCAGCGCCGCCAGTGGTCCACTCCGCTGGCAGTGGGCCGCTACCGCGATGACCACCGCTGGAGCCGGTGAGCCGACGAACTCGGGCGACACGAGGGGTCTGACCCCAACTGTCACACGTCAGTGCTTCCCCTGGGATTCGAACCCAGAACCAATGGATTAAGAGTCCACTGCTCTGCCGTTGAGCTAGAGAAGCGAGCGGTCCGACAGGGTACCGAGCGGCACTGCGCTCGACACCCCGTCGGCCCTGCGCTGAACGGGCCGCTGGCCCGCTCTCTGGGGTGGCCAAGGGGACTTGAACCCCCAACCGCCAGGATCACAACCTGGTGCTCTACCTATTGAGCTATGACCACCATGTTCCGAGGCTGCGCCTCGGGGCGCTCCAGTGTGCCAGCCACGAGGCGTGGTCGCACTATCCGATTGACGGTGTCACGCAAGCGCGCCCCACGTGGTGGTCAGCCGACGACGTCTTTGGCGATGATCGTCTTCATCACTTCGTTG
>JBCCVW010000146.1:0-12132 GCA_039194665.1 Actinomycetota bacterium | reverse complement strand
AGCGCCTCGGCGGCGCGCGCCTTCAAGATGCCGCCGCCGGCGTAGATCACCGGGCGCTCGGCTTCCAGGATCATCTGCGCCGCCTGCTTGATCATCCGCGGATGACCTTTCACATTGGGCCGATAACCGGGGAGTGACGACAGCACTTCGTCGTCGCTCGGCCAGTACCAGTTCATCTCCGCTTGCAGCACGTCTTTGGGGAGGTCGACGAGCGTTGGTCCGGGCCGGCCGGTGCGAGCGATGTGGAACGCCTGGCGGATGGCCATCGGAATGTCGTGAGGCGACATCACCAGCTCGTTGTGCTTGGTGCACGAGCGGGTGATGCCGACCGTGTCGCACTCCTGGAAGGCGTCGCTGCCGATCGCCGCGGTGGGCACCTGGCCGGTGATGCCAACCATCGGCACCGAGTCCATGTAGGCGTCCATGAGTGGTGTCACCAGGTTGGTCGCAGCGGGTCCGGAGGTGACCATCGCCACGCCCGGCTTGCCGGTGACGTGGGCGTAGCCCTCAGCCATGTGCCCAGCACCTTGTTCGTGACGCACGAGGATGTGGCGGATTGGACTATCGACCAGCGGGTCGTAGGCCGGGAGGATGCACCCGCCGGGGTAGCCGAAGATCAACTCGACCTGCTCGTGTTCGAGCGATCGGATCAGCGCTTCGGCGCCAGTGATCGGAGAAGCGCCGGGGTCGGAGCTCGCTGCAGTCATGTCGGTGCCTTTCGTGTGGAGATCGAGAAATCGTGGGCTCAGTGGAATCGGTGCCGAAAACGCAAACGACCTCCCGGCTGGGAGGTCGTGAGCACGCGCGGCGAGGTGGCCGGCGTGCTACCGGATGAGTACTACAAGGGCGCGGAGGCCGGTGCTCACGTCCATCAGTGTGCCAGCCGCGAGCACACGCGTCAACCCGCGGGGCCAATCCGACCCGTCACGCCAGCGGCCGCAACCCGAGGGGCCAATCCGACCCGTCACGCCAGCGGCCGCAACACGAACGGTCAACCCGGGTGTGACAGCTGGGGTCAGACCTCAGACGTCTCACGCTACGCCCCGACGATGCCTTGGAGTTGGGCAGCAGCGTAGGTGTTGTCGAGCAGCGATGCGATGGTCATCGGGCCCGTGCCGCCGGGCATCGGCGTCAGCCATCCCGCCACCGGCGCCACGCTGTCCTGATCGACGTCGCCAACGATGCCGGCGTCGGTGCGCGAGATACCGACATCGATCACTGCCGCTCCGGGCTTGACGATGTCGCCGGTGATCATGCCGGCCTGACCCGCTGCGCCGACGACGATGTCGGACTCGCGGACCACCGCAGCCATATCGGCAGTACGCGAGTGGGCGAGTGTCACGGTGGCGTCGACGCCCTTGCGGGCGAGGAGCAAGGCCAGCGGTAAGCCGACCAACGTCGAACGCCCGATCACCACGGCGCGTGTGCCGCTGACCGGCACGTCATAACGCTCCAACAGCCGCATCACGCCGGTCGGCGTGCACCCGACCAGGCCAGGGCGTCCGCGTACGAGGCGACCCATCGATCGTTCGGTGAGGCCGTCGACGTCCTTTTCGGGCGGGATCAGATCGATCACCGCTTCTTCGTCACGGCCATCCGGCAGCGGCAACTGGACGAGGATCCCGTTCACATCGGGATCGGCCGCAAGCTCGTTCACCACCGATTCGATTTCAGCCTGGGTCGACGTCGCCGGGAGGTCGGTGTGACGCGAGACCATCCCCGCCTCTTCGGCTTTCTTGCGCTTGCTGCGTACGTACCGCTGGCTCGGGCCGTCATCGCCGACGAGCACGGTCGCCAGCGTGATCGCCGGCGATCCCGCTGCGTCGATCTTCGCTTTGAGCTCGACGACGATCTCGTCGCGCAGCGCCTTGCCGTCCATCACGATTGCCGTCACGTCGCCGAACCTACCGTGTCGCAATTGGTCGACAGAGCAGGTGTTAGGCGGTGATGATCAGACCGTCATGGCCGTCGTCGAAGCTCACTCGCCCGGCGATCGGCGTGAGGCCGTCGAACGGTTCTTCATACGACCAGGCGAGGTCGTCGATACCAGCGGCCGACCAGTAGGTGCTCTGTCCCTTGTACGGGCAGTGGGTGGTCGTGTCGGTCGCAACGAGGTCGATGCGCACATCGCTCCGGGGGATGTACCAACGGTTCGCCAACCCGGTCTCGGAGACGATCACCGCGTTGGTCGACTCGGCGATGATGTCGCCGTTCAGGCGCACGGTGACCGGTCGACTCGTCGGCCGGGCGTCAACGCGGTGAAACGGGTCGCGAAGGTGTCCGAACACCTCGGTGTCCTCGTCGAACCAACGGTCCATCTTCTGGAAGTACGGCGCCACATATCCCTCGAGCCATGGTGCTTCGGGGAGCGGCGAGAGGTACCCCCAGAAGGCGTTCTCGACGAGCCGCTCACCGACCCGCACTGACCAGTACGACGCATCACCTTTGAATGGGCAGTGCGTGCTGTGGTCGGTCGGTTCGAGCAGGGCCATGTCGACGTCGCCGACCGGCACGTACAGCACCGGCGGGATGTTGCTCTCGTGCACGAGTTGCCCGTCGACGGTGTCGAACAGCGTGACCCCATCGATCTCGGCACGCGCCCGCCGTGGAAACGGGTCCATCAGCAGTCGATGGCGCGGGCCATCGATCGTGTAGTTGACCGTGTCGGGCGACGTGGTGCCGAGCAGGGCATTGCCGAGTGTCAGCGTCATGCGTCGACGATATGTCACACGTCGAGCAGTGCACACCGCCCGCGCGAGCAACTCACCCGAGCGGCTGCCTTGTGTTGCTGTACCTAACCAGCTTCTGAGTGGGTGACGGGCGACTCGCCCATCCATTCGCGCAAGGTGTTCTTCAGCTTGGTCTGCTGGATGAACAAGTCGTGCTCGGCGGGCGACTCCCCGGCGGCCTGCGGCGCCTTGAGGTAGAAGCTCAACCATTCCTGGACGCCCGACTCGCCGGCGCGCGCAGCGAGGTCCATGAACAGCGCCAGATCGAGCACGATCGGCGCGGCGAGGATCGAGTCGCGGCACAAGAAGTCGACCTTGATCTGCATCGGGTAGCCCAACCACCCGAAGATGTCGATGTTGTCCCACCCCTCTTTGTTGTCACCACGCGGTGGGTAGTAGTTGATCCGCACCACGTGGTCGATCTCGCCGTACAGGTCGGGGTACACCTCCGGCTGCAGGATCGTGTCGAGCACGCCGAGCTTGGAGACTTCCTTCGACTTGAAGTTCTCGGGGTCGTCGAGCACCTCGCCGTCGCGGTTGCCGAGAATGTTGGTCGAGTACCAGCCGCGCATGCCGAGCATCCGCGCCTTGAAGCCAGGAGCGAGCAAGGTCTTCATCAGGGTTTGGCCGGTCTTGAAGTCCTTGCCGGCGATCGGCACGCCACGCGACTTCGACAGTTCGATCATGCAGTCGAGGTCGACCGACAGGTTCGGCGCACCATTCGCGAACGGCACGTCGGACTGCAACGCGGCGTAGGCGTAGATCTGGCTGGGCGAGATGTTCTCGTCGTCGTTGCGCAACCCCTGCTCGAACGCGGCAACCGATGCGTGCACCGCCGACGGCTCCTGGTAGGCCTCCGTGGACCCGCACCACACCATCACCAAGCGGTCGCAACCGTTGGCCTCCTTGAACGAGGCGATGTCGTCGATGAGGGCCATCGCCTGGTCCCACTTGTTGGGGAGGTCCTTCACGCGTACTCCGTCGAGCTTCGACACCCACCGCTGGTCGAACACGGCATCCATCGGCACGATGCTCTCGAGATCGCTCGAGATCGCGGTGAGATCGTCGCCCTCCAGCACGCCGGCGGTCTTGGCCGCCTCGAGCGCGTTCGGCGAGATCGGGTCCCAACCACCGAACACGAGATCGTCCAGTTCAGCCAGCGGAACGAACTCGCGGATCAGCGGGTTGCGGTTCTCGTCTTTCGTGCCGAGCCGGATGTGCGCCATCTGACTGATCGAGCCGATTGGCGCGGTCAGGCCTTGGCGGGCGGCGATCACGCCGGCGATGAACGTGGAGGCCACGGCACCCATGCCGGGCGTGAGCACACCGAGCTTGCCGGCGGCGGGAGCGATCTGTCGAGCGGTCATAGGCGGCAATGATAAGCAACACCAATCGGGCACGTGCCTTAGTGAAGAACATCTGAACTAATATGCACGCCGTGGGCGCGCTCCCCGATCTGACGATTCGCCAGTTCGAATACCTCGTGGCGATCGCCGACACTGGGACCTGGGCCGAGGCCGCCCAGCGCGTCGGCGTCAGCGGCTCGGCACTGTCCCAGGGCATTGCGGAACTCGAACGACGGCTCGATGTCGATCTCTTCGAACGCGACGGCCGGCGCCGACGGCTGCGCGACGACGCAGCACCGGTGCTCACCCATGCGCGTCACGTGCTCGCGCTCACCGGCGATCTCGCCAACTGGGCCGAACGCCTCCGAACCGGAACGGCCGGGCGGCTTCGCCTCGGCATGATCGACGCCGCAGCGATCGTTCACTACGGCGATCATCTGCGGCGCTTCCGTGCCGAACGCACCGACATCGAGTTGCGGCTCCGTGTAGAACCGTCCGCTCCGCTGCTCGAGCTGCTCGTGGCCGGCGACCTCGACGTGGTGATCTGCGTCGCTCCCCCGACGCCGATTCCGGGAATCATCACCGAGCCGTTGTTGATCGACGATGTGGCCGTCTATGCGCCGCCCGGCACGCGGCCGGGCTCGCCGGAGCGGTGGGGACCGTGGGTCCTCTTTCCCGAGGGTTCACACACCCGTGAGGCAATCACCAACGAGCTTCGCCGGCTCGGCGCACCGATCGATGTCGTGGCCGAGAGCCACCAGCCCGACGTGTTGCGTGAAATGGTCCGCCTTGGCACCGGATGGACTGCGCTCCCCCGCGCCCAGGCCGACCACGGTGCTGCGAACCTCGTTGAAGTGCATTCGTTGCTCCGTCGTGAACTGGTCGCTGCGAGACGCGACGGCACCGTGCGGCAGCCCGTCGTGGACGACCTCGTCGCTGCACTGCGGCGACCGGCAACGAGCACGGCTCAGGGCAGTACCGTTTGAGTATGGAACTGCGCGGCATTCACCATGTGTCGATCAACGTGCGCGACACCGCGGAAGCCGTCGAGTTCTACACCTCAGTACTCGGTTTCGATGTCCGCGCCG
This sequence comes from Actinomycetota bacterium, assembly GCA_039194665.1. Classification (GTDB taxonomy): domain Bacteria; phylum Actinomycetota; class Acidimicrobiia; order Acidimicrobiales; family Ilumatobacteraceae; genus JABSQH01. Next base: position 6,969 of record JBCCVW010000146.1, on the reverse strand, counting down.
ATCGGCCGGACCTCGGTTTCGCCGGTGCATGGCTCGATGTTGGTGACCAGCAGGTGCATCTGCTCGAGATGCGCGTCCCCGACAACCATGGGCAGCACTACGCCGTTGCCGTCGCCGACCTCGACGGAGCGATCGACCACGTGCGCCAGCACGGCGTGGAGGTCAGCGATCCTCGAACTGTTGGCACCGGCCGTCAGTCGTTCCTGCAGGATCCATCGGGCAACACCATCGAGCTCCATCAGCCGGCAGAGTGAACGACACCACGATCGGTCACCACGATGTCGACCGCGATGTCGTGCGGCTCGATCGGCAGATCGTCGAGCACCTGCTCGCGAAAACACACGCCGATCGTGGTGCACCCTGGACTCACGTCGGCCAGGAAACGGTCGTACCAACCTCCGCCTTGACCGAGCCGTGCGCCCGCAGGAGTGAAGGCAAGGCCCGGCGCGATCACGACCTCGGGCCACGTTGGCGGGAACTCGTCCTCCGGTCGGCCAACCTCTGCGCCACCGCGCTGCAGATCCTCGACAACTCCGGCCATTTCCGGTTCGCCAACGATGGTCGAGAACACGAGCACGCGTCTGGCGCGGACAACCGACTCGAGCGTCGTCAGCACCTGCCGGATCCGTTCTGAACGCTCGGGACGATCCGGCAATGCTCGGCGCACGGCGCGCAGATCCCGGCGAAGCGCTGTCTTGGCGTCGACCGACGACGTGCCTTCGCCCATCGCCGTGAGCGTACAGTTGGCTCCGATGAGCGACGAGAGCCACGAGTTCGATTCGGCCCACTTCCGCACGGTGATGGGTCACTTCCCGACCGGCGTCACGGTGGTCACGGCGATCACCGAGGACCGACCGCACGGGTTCACGATCGGCTCGTTCACGTCGGTGTCGCTCGATCCACCGCTCGTCGGATTCCTGCCGCAAGTCGGCTCGGAAACCTGGATCGCCATGGAGGGCACCAAGAGCTTCTGCGTCAACGTACTCAGCGACCAGCAGAGCGACCTGTGCTGGAAGTTCGCCAAGAGCGGCACCGAGGCGACTCGCTTCGACGGCGTGAAGTGGCACGCCGCGCCGTCGGGCTCACCAGTACTCGACCGCGCCGTCGCCTGGATCGACTGCACGATCGAAGACGTGCACACGATGGGCGACCACCACTTCGTGCTCGGCCGCGTCATCGCCCTCGACGCCGACGCCAATCACGATGGCGAGCCACCGCTTCCGCTGGTGTTCTATCGCGGCGCATTGGGAGGCTTCTCGGCCGAGGGCTGATCCACCCGGCGGTCACCGTTCTGTGCGAGCACACGAAGCGACGACCGCTTCACCCGCTGGCACACTGAGGGCCATGGATCGTCGCCTGGCTCTGGCCGCCGGACTCGATACGGCGTTCGTCGTGTTGTTCGTTGCCATCGGACGCCGCAATCACGATCAGGATCCGGCCGTGAGCGGACTCGTCGAGACCGCCGCTCCGTTCGTGATCGCGCTGGCCACGGCGTGGATCGTCGCCCAGGCGTGGAAGCGTCCCATTGCTCTCCGCACGGGTCTGATCGTGTGGCCTCTCGTTGTCGGCGTCGGGATGGTGCTGCGGCGGTTCGTGTTCGACGACGGCACGGCCACCTCGTTCGTCATCGTGGCGACGGCGTTCCTGGGCGTGTTCCTGGTCGGTTGGCGGGCGATCGCGGCGCTGGTCGAGCGACCGCGACGCACGGACGAGTCCACGCCCGTGGCCGCTCAGTAGCCTCCCGCACGATGGCCGACACCACGACCCCTGCCGCTGGCGACCGCGCGCCGGCGTTCCACCTCTCCGATCAGCACGGCGACAAGTTGCGCCTCTCGACGTTCAAGGGCCGCCACGTGCTCGTCTACTTCTACCCGAAGGCCGACACCCCCGGTTGCACTACCCAGGCGTGCGGGCTGCGCGACATCGCCGACACTGTCGGCGACACCGCCATCGTCGGGATCAGCCCGGATCAACCAGCCAAGCTCGCCAAGTTCGACGACAAATACGGCCTCGGCTTCACGCTGCTCTCCGACCCTGAGCACACCGTCGCCGACAAGTACGGCGTGTGGACCGAGAAGTCGATGTACGGCAGGAAGTACATGGGCGTACAGCGCTCCGCGTTCCTCGTCGGCCCGAACGGCAAGATCGTCGAAGCGTGGCCCAAGATCAGCCCGAAGGACACGCCGAAGAAGCTGCTTGCTGCGGTGGGATAGCGCTTACAGCCCAGCGGAACCCGCGGCGCCGTGGATCCGCCACAACTCGTTGATCGCCCGTTGGATGCGGACGTACCAGATGATGTTGCCGATCAACGGCAGCAGGAACCACAGACCCCACAGGGTGGTGATGCGCGGCTCGCGACCCTCGTTGCGGTAGATCTGCTCGACCTCGCTCGCCATGAGGAACATCGTGGCGGGCGCGATGAGGAGTGTGATGAACAGGTACCCGACGCCGCCGATACCGCGGCTGGAGTAGCGCTTCAGCTCGTCGCCGTTCTGATACGACCACACCACGGTCCAGATGCCGAACGTGACGATCGACAACAGGATCACGAGCCCGATCGAACGCCGCTTGCCGATCGCTGGCGGTGGGGGCGGCACCGGTGGCGGCGGGGATGCCGACGGAACGGGTGGAGGTGGCACGTCGCTCATGTGCGCAACGTACCGATCACCATCGGGCGCGTCGAGGTTCGCCTCGACGCTCGATGACGACGACGGCAACGACAGCAACGCAACGACGGCCGTTCGGCTCGCCCGCTACCAGGCCGCGTTTGGCAAGCTCTGCCTCGATGACCGCCACCGACACGCCTCCTCCCGCCGCTGCCTCGGCCACTCCGACGATCGAACGAGACCCTGCCGAGCTCGGGTTCGATGCCGAGCGACTGCGGCGCATCGACCAGCACTTCGCGCAGTACGTCGACCATGGGCGACTCGTCGGCTGGCAACTCGCGGTGAGCCGTCGCGGGGAGGTGGTGCACCACGCCACGTACGGCAATCGCGACGCCGAGAGCGGTGCACCGTTTGCGCCGGACTCGATCGTGCGGCTCTTCTCGATGACCAAGCCCATCACGTCGGTCGCCGCGATGATGCTGCACGAAGAAGGTGCATTCCAGCTCAAGGACCCGATCAAGCGCTGGTTGCCCGAGTTCGCCGACATGCGCGTGTTTCGCGGCGGATCATCGGTCGCTCCGATCACCGAGCCGGCGACCGAACCGATCCAGGTGTGGCATCTGCTCACGCACACGTCGGGCCTCACGTACGGGTTCCACAACAGTCACGTCACCGACGCGCTCTATCGCGAGGCCGGCTTCGAGTGGGGTGCTCCGCCGGATCTCGACCTCGCTGGCTGTTGTGAACGGTGGGCGTCGCTGCCGCTGGCGTTCCATCCGGGCAAGGAGTGGCTCTACGGCGTGTCCACCGACGTGCTCGGACGGCTGGTCGAGGTGATCTCGGGCCAGTCGCTCGCCGAGTTCTTCGCCGAGCGCATCTTCGAACCCCTCGGAATGACCGATACCGGCTTTCACGTACCGGCCGAGCAGCGCGACCGTCTCGCATCGCTGTACGTGCCGATGCCCGGCACCCGCCAGGCCGTGCCGGCTCCCGGCGGACTCGATCGGGTGAACAGCTCCGAGCCGGCCATGCTGAGCGGCGGCGGCGGGTTGTGCGGCACGGCCGCCGACTACTTCCGGTTCTGCCACATGTTGCTCAACGGAGGCGAACTCGACGGAACGCGGTTGCTCGGCACGCGCACCGTCGACTTCATGGCCCAGAACCACTTACCCGGCAACGCCGACCTCGAACAGTACGGGCGGCCGTTGTTCGCCGAATCGAGTTTCGACGGTGTCGGGTTCGGGCTTGGATTCTCGGTCACGATGGACCCGGTACACAACAAGGTGCTCGACAATCCGGGCGAGTACGCCTGGGGCGGGGCCGCGTCGACCGCATTCTGGATCGACCCGGTCGACGAGATCGTGGCCGTGTTTCTCACCCAGCTATTGCCCTCGTCGACCCACCCGATTCGGCCCGAGTTCAAAACGCTCGTGTACCAAGCCCTCGTCGACTGACGTGTAACGCTGGTGTCAGACACCAGCGTCACACCGCACTATGGCGTGTCCGGCGGGCCCGCTTTGAGGCGGATGTACAGGTAGATCAAGCCGACGAGCACCACCAGGATCAGCAGCATCTGGATCAGGAACCCGAACACCGAGAAGAACAGCCGGAAGGCGAGCACCAGCAAGAGCGCGACGACCAACCAGCCGACGACCGTTGCTCCGAAGCTGCGAACCCGTTCCATGTGCGCGCGACTCAGATCACGTTGGTGACCGCGCCGGTCTCGGCGCCCTGCACCAGACGTGCGTACTTGCCGAGCACACCCGAGGTGTACCGAGCCGGGTTCGGGGTCCAACCATCGCGGCGGGCGGCGAGTTCAGCGTCGTCGACGAGCAGGTCGAGCGACGAGTTCGGCACGCTGATGCGGATGCGATCGCCGTCGCGCACGAACGCGATCGGGCCGCCGTCGGTCGCCTCAGGGGCCACGTGGCCGATGCAGAACCCCCACGTGCCACCCGAGAACCGTCCGTCGGTGATCAGGGCGCAGTCGCTGCCTCGACCGGCGCCCTTGAGCGCACCGGTGATCGCCAACATCTCGCGCATCCCCGGGCCACCCTTCGGACCTTCGTACCGGATCACGAGCACGGTCCCCGGCTCGATCGAGCCAGCGAGGATCGCATCCATCGCCTCGGATTCGTCGTCGAACACACGCGCCGGCCCCTCGAACTCCTGCTGGTGATCGTGTAGGCCCGCGACCTTGACCACCGCGCCCTTGGGGGCAAGCGACCCGCGGAGCACGTTGATCCCACCCTCGCGATGGAGTGGTTGATCGATGGGATAGACGACGACACCGTCAGGAGCAGGAGGGTCGACTTCAGCGAGGTTCTCCGCCATCGTCTTCCCCGTCACGGTCAATGCATCGCCGTGCAGTAGGCCCTCGTCGAGCAACATTTTCAACACCACAGGCACACCACCGACGTTGTCGAGGTCGGTCATGTGAAACTTGCCACCCGGCTTCATGTCGGCCACGTGCGGCACGCGCGCGGCGACACGGTTGAAGTCCTCGAGCTCCAACTCGACCCCGGCTTCGTGGGCGATCGCCAGCAGATGGAGCACCGCGTTGGTCGAGCCGCCGAGTGCCGAGGTCACCGCAATGGCGTTCTCGAAGGCCTGCTTGGTCATGATCTGCCGCGGCCGGATGCCAAGGCGGAGCATGTTCACGACGGCCTCACCCGACCGGCGTGCGTCCGACTCACGCCGACCGTCCACCGCCGGCGGCGACGCCGTCCCGGGCAGACTGAGGCCGAGCGCCTCGGCGATCGAGCTCATGGTGTTGGCGGTGAACATCCCGCCACACGCCCCCTCGCCGGGACAAGCCTTGCGTTCGATGGCGTCGAGTTCGGCATCGTCGATCGTCCCGGCTGCGTGCGCGCCAACGGCTTCGAACACACTGGTGATGTCGAGCGATTGCCCGTTGTGCTCGCCGGGCAGGATCGATCCGTTGTAGACGAACACGCTGGGGAGGTCGAGGCGGGCCGCCGCCATCAGCATCGCGGGAATCGACTTGTCGCAGCCGGCCAGTCCGACGAACCCGTCGAATCGCTCGGCGTGAACGACCGTCTCGACCGAGTCGGTGATGACCTCGCGCGACACGAGCGATGCCCGCATCCCTTCGTGGCCCATCGAAATGCCGTCGCTCACTGTGATGGTCCCGAACTCGAGGGGGAAGCCTCCCGCCTCGAACACGCCCTGTTTGGCATGGTGGGCGAGCTTGCGCAGCGTGACATTGCACGGGGTCACCTCGTTCCACGACGAGGCGATCCCGATCTGTGGCTTCACCCAATCCTCGTCGCCCATGCCGACCGCCCGCAACATCGCCCTCGACGGCGCCTTCTGCATGCCGTCGGTGACGTCGCGCGAGCGCGGCTTCACGTCGACCGAAGTGTTCGTGGTACCCGACCCGTCGTTGCCCTCGCTCATGCGGCCGAGGCTACTGGCGGCACGTCAGGCCGACGCTGTGCGACAGCGCGCCGACCGGTGGCACAATGCCCCCATGGCCGACGTCCGCGAGACCAAGCTGCCCGGCGTCGGAGTACGCCACGAGTTCACCACCGACGACGGCGAGCACGTGGGTGTGCTCGTCCATCGCGATGGCCGCCGCGAGCTGTTGGTGTACGACCGCGACGATCCGGACGCCTGCCGCTGGATGTTGAGTATGTCGGCGGCCGACACGCGCACGATCGGCGAACTCCTCGGCGCCAGTCGGGTCACCGAGGAAGTCGACGCCGTCGTGCGCGAGGAGATCGAGGGCCTGTCGATCGAGTGGATGGAGATGCCCGAGGGGTCGGCCATGGACGGGAAAACCATTGGCGACGGCGAGTACCGCACGCGTACGGGGGCGTCGATCGTGGCCGTGATCCGCGGCGAAAAGACGATTCCAGCACCGGGCCCCGATCAAGCGATGCACGCTGGCGATGTGATCGTCGCCGTCGGCACCAACGAGGGCCTGGTGCGCGTGCGCGAGATCCTCCGCTCCTGATCGCCGTTATGCACACCTTGCCGAGAGGCGACGCGGCGTGCTGATCGCCGCTGGGAGCGCCGATGTTGCGCTGGCCTTCGTCGAGATCGGCGCGGTCACACTCGGCCTGGCGTTGCTCGCTCGGTTCGCCGGATGGCTCGGCCTGACCGCCGTGCCGTTCTACCTCATCGCCGGTTTGGGTCTCGGCGAGGGTGGGATCTCACAGCTGGAAGACTCGATCGAGTTCATCGAGATCGCATCGGAGCTCGGTGTGCTCCTCTTGCTGTTCACACTCGGCCTCGAATACTCAGAGAGCGAACTCCGATCGGGACTGCGCACCGGCACCCGCCCAGGCGCGCTCGACATGACCCTCAACGCGCTCCCCGGTGTGGCGCTCGGCCTGCT
>JBCCVW010000145.1:0-12134 GCA_039194665.1 Actinomycetota bacterium | reverse complement strand
GCTTCAAGTTTCAACAAGTTGTTTCTGGGTTAGAATGCGCGCAATTGAATTTTCATATCCCCCCTAAGTCATTGGTGAAGAAGAACCAAGATGGCTTCCAGGCCAGTCGAAGGGATTTCTTTCAGGTCTTAATCGTAAGTCATCTTACACCATATGAAATAGCAATCTGTTTTAAAATCAAGCCAAAAGCTCAAAGGTCTTTCATCTTTCGACCGTTTGCTTCTATCTTATGTACAGCCCGAGATATCATATCCTTCCTTGGACAGACAGATCCTGGCTTCGTAAAGACCAATTATAAGAGAATGTATGTGAGAATACGGGTCAAGTAAACATCTTTTTTGCGCAAGTAAATGCAACTTCTAAATATGCTTTTCAGGGCGTTACGCGGTGTCAGACACCACCGTCACGCCGTGCGGTCGAGCAACATCGCGTCGCCGAACGACAAGAAGCGGTACTGCTCGTCGAGCGCGGTGGCGTAGAGATCGCGCCATCGGGGCCCGACGAAGGCGTCGATCATCATGAGCAGCGTCGTCCGCGGGAGATGGAAGTTGGTCAGCAACACGTCGACCATCTGCCAGCCGAACCCGCGGTGGATGAACAGATCGGTCCGGCCCGCCAGGTCGCTGCGGGCCGCCGCCGATTCGAGCGCCCGCACCGCCGTGGTCCCGATGGCCACCACACGGCAGCCACGGGCACGGGCGCCACGGCATTCGTCCCACGTCACCTGTGGCACCCGGTAACGCTCGGTGTGCATCGGGTGATCGAGTGGGTTCTCGGCACTGATCGGTTGGAACGTGTCGAGACCGACCACTAGCTCGACGGTGGCCACCGAGATGCCGGCGACAGCCAGCCGATCGAGCAGTTCAGGCGTGATGTGCAGGCCAGCGGTCGGCGCAGCGGCAGAGCCAGGTTCGCTGGCGAACACGGTTTGATAGCGGGCGGGGTCGGCCAGCCGTTCGTGGATGTACGGCGGCAGTGGCATCTCTCCGAGCTCCTCCAACAGCATCAGCGGGTCGCCGTCGGGCAGCAGCTCAACCACAAATGTGTCGCCTGCCGCAGTGCGCTCACCCATCTCCACCACTGGCGCGCCCACCGCATGCGTGCGCGTGGACTCCGCAAGCAACCGCTCCCCCACGGCGAGCTTCCCCCCGGGGCGCACGAGCGCTTCCCAGCGGCGACGACGCTCATCGGTTGGCTCGAGGAGCAGTACCTCGACAGCGCCGCCGGTCACCCGTCGCAGGCGCAACCGCGCCGGGATCACGCGCGTCTCGTTCAACACCACGACATCGCCCGCATCCAGCAGCTCGGGCAAATCACGCACGTGCCGATGGTCGGGTACGTCGGCACCTCGGTCCACGAGAAGCCGGGCCGCATCGCGAGGCTCGATCGGGGTTTGGGCGATGCGCTCGTCGGGCAGTTCGTAGTCGAATTCGTCGATGTGCACGGTCAGTCGAACAAGCTCGACGGGGACGCCGATGGTGGCGGCGTCAGGCCGAGATGTTCGTACGACGCAACCAGCGCCACCCGACCACGCGGCGTGCGAGCGAGCATGCCCTGGGTGATGAGGAACGGCTCGTACACATCTTCGACGGTTTCGGGTTGCTCGCCGACGCTGATCGCCAGCGTCGACAGTCCGACGGGCCCGCCGCCGAACTGCGTGCACAGTGCGGTGAGGATCGCCCGGTCGACCTTGTCGAGCCCGCGATCGTCGACGCCGAACAAGGCCAGACCGTCGTGGGCGACGTCGCCCGTGATCGCCCCATCGGCTCGCACCTCGGCATAGTCACGCACCCGCCGCAGCAACCGATTGGCGATACGCGGCGTCCCACGCGAGCGCCGCGCGATCTGGGCTGCGCCGTCGGCGTCGATCGTCACATCGAGGATCCCGGCAGCACGCTCGACGATTGCCTGCAGTTCGTCGCTGTCGTAGTAGTCGAGGCGGGCGACAAGGCCGAACCGGTCGCGCAACGGGCCCGTGATCATTCCCGTCCGAGTGGTTGCGCCGACGAGCGTGAACGGCGGCATCGTCAAGCGGATGCTCGACGCGGCGGGCCCCTTGCCGACGACGATGTCGAGCTGAAAGTCCTCCATCGCCGGATACAGGATTTCCTCGACGGCACGCGACAGGCGGTGGATCTCGTCGATGAACAATACGTCGCCCTCGTCGAGCTTGGTCAGGATCGCTGCGAGATCACCGGCCCGCTCGAGGGCAGGCCCGGAGGTGACGTGCAGCTGGACACCCATCTCGGTCGCGACGATGCCCGCAAGGGTGGTCTTTCCCAGGCCAGGCGGACCCGCGAATAGCAGGTGATCAACCGCTTGGGAGCGTTGGCGCGCGGCCTCGAGAACGATGGTCAAGTGTTCTTTCAGCTCGCGTTGGCCGACGAACTCGTCGAGCGCCCGGGGTCGCAGCCCCGCTTCGGCATCGAGTTCTGCGTCGTCATCGCCGACCGCTGGATCGAGAAACTCCTCACGCATTGCGTGCTCCGAGCGACTTCAGGGCGTCGCGCAACAGGGTCTCGGAGTCGGCGTCGCTCGGCAGCTCGCGCAACGTGTCGCGAATCTCCTCGGTGCCGTACCCCAACCCGGCGAGCGCATCGCGCACGGCGGCAACCGCCGATCCGCTCCCAGCATCACTGGTCGCCTCGGCACCGTCGAGCACTGGCACGGTCAACCGATCGCGCAACTCGATGATCAACCGTTTTGCGGTCTTCGGTCCCACCTTGGGGACCAACGTGAGCGCGACGTGGTCGCCGGTGGCCACCAGATCGACAAGCGCCGCCGGCGGGTGGACATCGAGGATCGACATCGCCAGTGCCGGCCCGATGCCGTGCGTACCGATGAGCGCCTGAAACGTCCGTCGCTCGTCACGGCTCGCAAACCCGAACAGCTGCTGGCCGTCGTCACGGATGTGGTGGTGGGTATGCAGGAACACGGTGGACCCCGGTTCGAGCTCGGCCAACGTGCGGCTCGTGACACTCACGAGGTACCCCACCCCGGACACCTCGATGAGCACCGTGCCGTCGGCATCGCGCTCGAGCACGTCGCCACGCAACGAACCGATCATTGCGCCGCTCCGGCGCACGACGATCGGTCAGTCATCGCACTACTCCAGCCAGCGCCGGGGAGATCGACAGGTGGCACAACGCCAATGCCGCGGCGTCGGCGGCATCGGCCGGCTTCGGCGGCGCCGACAGTCGCAGCCGTGACTGCACCATCTTCTGCACCTGGGCCTTGTCGGCGCCACCCCATCCCGCGACCGCGTCTTTGACCTGGTTCGGGCCGTATTGCACCACGTGGCAGCCGGCCAGTGCGGCCTCTGCAAGCGCCAAGCCGCTGGCCTGGCCGACCGACATCGCAGTGCGCACGTTGACTTGGAAGAACACCTGCTCGACCGCCACCACGTCGGGACGGAAGTCGACGATGAGCGCGGCGAACTCCGTGCGCAGGGAGGCGAGTCGTTGCGGCAGCGGGTCGCTGGCGGGCGTGCGAATCACGCCGAGCGACACCGCCGCAGCGCTGCCGGGACCGCGCCCGTCGACCACCGCATAACCACACCGGGTGAGACCTGGATCGATCCCCAGCACGCGCACCGCCGGACCACGACTGGCGTTGACCGCGTTAGCGAACATGAGTTCGCAGTGTAGGTGCCGACGGAGCGTCAGTCGGTGATCTTCTCGAGCTCGCCGACCAGCTCGTCAACGGGGCGGAAGGTGAGTCCGGCGATCGCCCGGTGGGCGTAGCGGACGACACCGTGCGCGTCGATGATGAACACGCTGCGACGAGGAAACCCGATCGGCCCGAGCGTGCCGTAGGCCCCGGCGACGGCCTTGTCAGTATCCGCGAGCAACGGGAAGTTGAAGCCGTGCTTGCTCGAGAAGCTCTCGTGCGAGTCGACGTCTTGCGCGCTGATCCCGATCACCTGCGCATTGAGGTCGTCGAACTGTGACAGGTCGTCGTTGTAGCTGTTGAGCTGCTTCGTACACACCGGCGTGTCGTCGCCCGGGTAGAACACCAACACCACCGGGCGGCCACTGAACTCCTTCAGCGTGTATCGGCGGTCACCCGTACCAGGAAGGTCGAAATCGGGTGCTTGATCGCCGACTCCGAGGGTGCGGCTCACGATGCCGCCGCCTCGAGCACGTCGTCGGCCATGTCGAAGTTGGAGAACACGTCCTGCACGTCATCATTGTCCTCCAACGCCTCGATCACGCGCAGCACCGAGCGGGCATCACCTGAATCGGTGACCGGCACGAGATTGTCGGAGACGAGCGGCGCATCGGCTGAGATGACCTCGATGCCAGCATCGTCGAGCGCGGTCTTGACGTCGTACACGACCGAGGGGTCAGTGACGACACGGAACGCGGAACCGTCGTCGATGACGTCGTCGGCGCCCGCCTCGAGTGCTGCGGTCATCACGATGTCCTCGTCCACGCCCCCCGCCGTCACGATGATCCCGCGTCGAGCGAACTGCCAGCTCACCGCACCAGGTTCGGCCATCGACCCACCGAGCTTGGTGAACACACCGCGGATCTCGGCGCCCGTCCGGTTGCGGTTATCGGTCAGGACGTCGATCATCAGCGCAACGCCGCCGGGCGCATAGCCCTCGTACATGATGCTCTCGTAGCTGTCGCCACCGGCCTCACCGGTGCCCCGCTTGATCGCCCGATCGATGGCGTCGTTGGTCATGCGCGCCGCCTTGGCCTTTTGCACCGCAGTGCGCAAGGTCGGATTGGCATCGATGTCGCCGCCCGCCTTTGCCGACACCTCGATCTGCCGGGCGAGCTTGGCGAACAGCTTGCCGCGCGCTTTGTCGGCGGCGCCCTTCTTGTGCTTGATCGTTGCCCATTTGGAATGGCCGGACATCGGTGCCTCTCAGATCGAATCGACGAATCGCTCGTGCAGCCGGGCGTCGTCGGTCAACTCGGGATGGAACGCAGCCACCGTACAGCGTCGATTGCGGAGCAAGACAGGCCGCCCCTCGTGGCGCGCCACCACCTCGACGTCGGCGCCTGCCGCCTCGACCAGCGGCGCTCGGATGAAGACGGCGTGAAACGGCCGATCCAGGTCGACCACATCGAGGTCTGCCTCGAAGCTCTGCAGCTGACGGCCGTAGCCGTTGCGGCGAACCGTGAGATCGATGATCCCAAAGCCGACCTGGTCATCACGGCCATCGCGCACGTCGGTGGCGCACAGGATCATCCCCGCGCACGTGCCGAATGTGGCCAGGCCGCCGCCGAGGGCGTCCCGCAGCGGCTCGAAGAGGCCGCTGGTGAGCAACAGCCGTGACATCGTGGTGGACTCGCCACCCGGGAGCACGATGCCGTCCAGACCGGCGAGATCAGCGGGCACGCGCACCGCCGGTGCCTCGACGCCGAGCGACGTCAACCGGGTCTGGTGCGCCTCGAATGCGCCCTGCAGCGCGAGGACGCCGATCTTCACCGTGGAAGGATTACCAACCGCGCTCGGCGTAGCGCTGGTTGACCTCGTCCATTTCGATGCCGGTCATCGGGGCGCCCAGCCCGCGGCTGACCTTGGCGAGGATGCCCGCATCGCGGAAGTGGGTCGTGGCCTCGACGATCGCCTTGGCGCGCGTCTCAGGATCGTCCGACTTGAAGATGCCGGAACCGACAAACACCGCTTCGGCGCCGAGTTGCATCGCGAGCGCAGCATCTGCGGGCGTGGCGATGCCTCCGGCGCAGAACAGCGGCACCGGCAGCGCACCGGTGTTCGCGATCTCCTGCACGAGTGGTAGCGGCGCCTGTAGCTGCTTCGCCCAGTCGAACAGCTCGGGTCCGTCGGCTTGCGTGATGCGCTTCATGTCGCCGATGATCGAACGAAGGTGCCGGACCGCCTCGACGACGTTGCCCGTCCCGGCTTCACCCTTCGAACGGATCATCGCCGCTCCCTCGGCGATGCGCCGTAGCGCCTCTCCGAGGTTGGTGGCGCCACACACGAACGGCACGTCGAAGGCCCACTTATCGATGTGATGCGCCTCGTCGGCTGGGGTGAGCACCTCGGACTCGTCGATGAAGTCGACGCCCAGTGCTTCGAGGATTTGGGCCTCGACGAAGTGGCCGATGCGCGCCTTGGCCATGACTGGGATCGACACTGCATCTTGGATTCCGGTGATCATCTCGGGGTCACTCATCCGCGCCACCCCGCCATCTCGGCGAATGTCAGCTGGCACGCGCTCCAGGGCCATGACGGCGACGGCACCTGCGTCTTCTGCGACCTTGGCCTGTCCGGGGGTGACCACGTCCATGATCACACCACCCTTCATCATCTCGGCCAAGCCACGCTTGACCGGGAACGTGCCACTGGTGCGTGTATCGGCGCGCTCGTCGCTCATGGCGCCAAAGGGTACTGAAGCGATCGCGTGATCAGGATGTCGATTGCGAGATCAGGTGGTGCGATCGGTCACTCCGGGAACTGCAGGGCGATTGGCGTCGGTGGGAAGTCCGGGGTGTCCTTGTTCGTCCACTCGGCCAACTCGACCCATGTGTTGCCGACGTTGATCGGGATGGGATTGCCGTCGTCGTCCATGAACTCGAAGGGGAAGCCGTTGAACTCGCGCTTCCACGTACCACCGATGACTTCACCGTCGCTGAACACGAACAGCGGACCCTCACCGATCGTCTGTGCCTCGGGACTGCGGGCGTCGACCTGGCTTGGTTCATAATCCGTGACCAGCACAATCACGTTGGTCGCCGCAATCTGCTCACCAGTCACCGTGTCGAAGTGCGGTCCACCCTCCTGCGAGCGCTCGAACTTGCCGAGTTCGTCGTTCCACGTCCACTCGACGTCGATCGCCCGCATCTTCAGCTCGAACCCGTCGACCGCTCCCCCGTCGAATTCCTCCTCCGGGCGGAGATACTCGAACTGGACGGGCGGCGGACCTGGATGACCCTCTGGCGTAGCCCCCCACAACGACTCGGTGTCGTTGTACAGGTTGTGCGGCGCGGGGCCGGACCCGCGGTACATGCCAGGTGCTCCCTGATCGAGGTTGATCAGTTGCGATTCGTTGATCGCGCGGGTGACGCCCGGGTTGCCGCCGCTCCACGCAAACAGCGGCTCAAGGAACGACGTGAGGATGTCGACGTCTTGCGAGCGGCCCGAACGGATCGGTCCAACGCGTTCGGAGCCTTGGCTATGGAACACCGCCGCGAATCGGGTGATCTGCGCCTCGACGATCTCTTCGAACACGACGTCGGCGAGTCCGAGACCCGAGTGGTTGCGCCGCGCAGACGGTGCGTTGTCGATCTTCACCGCAAGTGCCGCACGCTGCACGATGTCATCATCACTGTCGATCGGCTCGCCGGTGAGCGGCTGACGGATGATTTCTGGCAGCGTCGTACTGGTGGTCGACGACGACGACGAAGTGGTCGTGGTCCGGCGGGTGGTGGTGGTCTCCTCGACCGTGGTGGTCGGAGCTGTCGTCGTTTCGGCGGTGGTATCTGCGCTGTCGTCACCACCGCCGCCGCAGGCGACGAGGACGAGGGAGGCGGCGGCCACTGCCGCCGCGGGTCGAATTGGATTCATCAGAGTTCTCTCAACAGGGCGATTCGTTCTTCAAGGGGAGGGTGGGTGTCGAAGAGCCGGTGGACGCCGCCGAACTTGCCGTCGTCACCCACCCCGCTCATCGGTTGTTCGATCCACAAGTGTGCCGTAGCGGTACTGGCTGAATGTGTCACCGTCGTGTCTTCCTGGAGTTTCTCCAGTGCCGAGATCAGGCCCGGCGGGTAACGAGTGAGTTGCACCGCGCTGAGATCGGCGAGGGTTTCGCGTCGACGGGAGATCGTCGCCTGCATCGCTTTGGCGATGATCGGCGCCAGAATCACTGCCAGAAAGCCGACGTATGCCAGCGGATTGTGCCCGTTGGCATGATCGCCGCGGCGAGCGACCCGGCCGCCGTTCCACCAGATCATCCGTACCGTCATGTCGGCCATCAAGGCCACCGAACCGACCATCGTGACCGCCAGCGTGGAGACGAGAATGTCGTAGTTGCGAATGTGCGACAGTTCGTGCGCGACCACACCTTCCAGCTCGACCCGGTTCATCTTTTCGAGCAGCCCGCTCGTGACGGCGATCGCCGCGTGTTCGGGGTTGCGGCCCGTCGCGAACGCGTTGGGCGCGGGGTCGTCGATCACGTACACGCCCGGCTTCGGCAGGCCGCTGGCGATACACAGACCTTCGACCAGGTTGTGCAGCCGTTGATACTCCTGAGGAGGCGCGGGTCGGGCGCGACTGACGCGCAAGGCGATCACGTCGGCCTTCCAGTACGAGGCGAACGCCATGACTGCGCTGACGATCACAGCGACGATGGTGAACACCGGCCCATTGCCGAAGAGCAGCCCGATCAATGCGCCGAGCAGCGCGACG
Organism: Actinomycetota bacterium; assembly: GCA_039194665.1. GTDB lineage: Bacteria > Actinomycetota > Acidimicrobiia > Acidimicrobiales > Ilumatobacteraceae > JABSQH01. Next base: position 3,752 of record JBCCVW010000145.1, on the reverse strand, counting down.
ATCAAGATGAAGCCGGCGACGAGCGCGATGCTCCGCCGTTTGTTCGATCGGATCAGTTCGAACACAGGTCAGCGGTGCATCAGAATTCGACGGTCGGCGCGGTGCGCGCCGCCTCGTCGGCCTCGAAATACTCCCGGCGCTCGAAGCGCAGGGCACGCGCGAACAGCACCGTCGGGAACTGTTCGAGCTTGTTGTTGTAGTCGAGGACGCTGTCGTTGTAGAACTGCCGCGCATAGGCCACCCGACCCTCGGTGGCCGTCAGCTCTTCCTGCAGGGCAAGGAAGTTCTGGTTGGCCTTCAAGTCGGGGTACGCCTCGCCGAGGGCGAACACCTGGCGCAGGGCACCGGTGAGCATGTTGTCGGCATTGGCTTGGTCGTGCGGGGTGTCGGGCGCATCGATCGCCGCATTGCGGGCGCTGATCACCGCGTCGAGTGTTTCGCGTTCGTGGGCTGCATAACCCTTCACGGTCTCGACGAGGTTGGGAATCAGATCGAGCCGGCGCTTGAGCTGGACGTCGATCTGCGACCACGCGTTCTCGATCGTGTTGCGCCTCCGAATGAGCCCGTTGTACGCGGCGATCAGGTAGATCACGAGCGCCGCCACGACGACGAGCACGATGATGAGGACGGTCACTCGGTCAGTGTACGGCCGGGCCCCCGCCGCACAGCGGCACCCCCACTGACCAGGCCACACGTCACTTCATCACCCCGGTACACCCTGCGCCGCCGTGATCCGCACGGCACCCGCAGCACATTCAGCGACGAGTCGCCGCGATCACGTCGCCGTACATCTCGACGTACGCATCGACGAGGGCGCGCATCGAGAACGCTTCCGCGCGGGTGTCTCCGGCCCGGCGGAGCGCCGTGGCGAGCGCGCGATCGCGTGTTGCTCGTGACAGCGCCACGGCGAGCGCGAGTGCGTCGCCTGGCGGGGCGAGCAGCGCATCGACACCGTCGGTTGCCACGTTTTGGTACCCGTCGAGCGCGCTGGCCACCACCGTGGTGCCAGCGGCCATCGCCTCGATGAGTACCACTCCGAACGATTCCCCGCCGAGCGACGGCGCGCAGAACACGTCGGCTGCGCGTAAACGGCCAAATTTCTCGTCGTCGGTCACTCGACCGAGCCACTCGAACCGGGCGTCGTCAGCAGTGCGGTTGCGCAATGTGGCGGTCTCCGGTCCGTGTCCGGCGATCCACACGCGCACGTCCAGCGCACCGTCTTTCACGGCATCGATGAGCACGCCGAGCCCTTTGCGGTGCTCGTGCCGGCCGCAGAAGAACACAGCCGGTGATCCACCGGCGGCTACAGAATCCGCATATGCCTTCGTGCGACGGATCCGTTCCAGCTCCACTCCATTGAACAGCACCGTGTAGTCACCGCCGAGATGTGACCGCACGAGCTCGAGCGCGTCTTTGCTCACGACCACGCGTCGATCGAGGCCCCTGAGTATGCGCTGCAACGCTGGTCGGAAGAGCCGGTAGCTGGCAGACGTGCCGGCCGCATGGAACGTGCCCACGGTGGGTGCTGGATGAACGACGACGCTCGTCAGCGTCGGACCTGGGGCGAGCGGTTCGTGGATGTGCAGCACGTCGAACGATTCGTCGTTGAGCGCCCGCAGTGTGCGGAGCACGGCGGGCGGGTCCGGCGCCAATGGTGCGATCGACCCGTTGGCAGCGGTGGGCAGCGAGTTACCGAGCGGTGTGACGTACGCAAACGGAGGGGGGCCGTCACACGGGCCGAGCACCCGAGTCTCGTGCCCTCGCCGCCGTAGCTCTCGGGCCATACCGAACACCTGGGCCTGGACGCCGCCCGGCACGCTGAGGCTGTAGGGGCACACGAGCCCGATACGCATCGCCGCAGCGTAGGCAGCACCCGGCGAGCCGCAGCGCATCCCCGCATAGTGTCACTCCGATGAAGTCCGATCCGGCGGGTCCGATCGCCATCCTCTCCGCCCTACCAGACGAGCTCAACCACCTGGTCGCCGACCGCCTCACCGGCGACTTCGAGCGACCAGAGCAGATCACGCTCGCCAGCGAGGCCGCCTGGCGCGGAACGCTCGGTGGACACGACGTCGTGCTCGCCCTGTCAGGAATGGGCAAGGTGGCGGCCGCACTCGTCGCCACGTCGTTGATCGAGACCACGCGCCCTCGGGCGCTGGTGTTCTCCGGTGTTGCCGGCGGGCTCGATCCTGCCCTCGATGTCGGCGACGTCGTGATCGCCGAACGGGTCGTGCAACACGACACGGGAGTGCTGACCGATCAAGGGTTGCAGCGGTACCAGCCGAGCCATCTCCCATTCATCAATCCCATCGACGAGTTCGGCTGGACGTGCGACCCGGAGTTGGTGGCGTTGGCCGTCGCCGCAGCCGAATCAGCCGAGCTGGAAGTGCTCCCGACCGAAGCGGGCGGACGAGGGCACCCGCCGCGGGCTACCACCGGAATCGTCGCCACCGGTGACGTGTTCGTGAACGGCGATGCGACTCGACGCCGCTTGTTCGAAGAACTCGGCGCACACGTGGTGGAGATGGAAGGTGGCGCCGTCGCGCAGGTCGCTGATGCCCTGGGCGTTCCGCATCTGATCGTGCGCGCGGTCGCCGATAAGGCCAACGACGACAGCAACTTCGACTTCAACCAGTTCACTGCCCACGCGGCACTGAACTCAGCACGCATCGTCGAACACGTGGCAGCAGCGCTGCACGACGCCGACTAACGAACCAGCGCCACCCCGAAATTCTGCCGATTTACCGCGCCACGCGCCGGAAAACGACAGGATTTCGGCGAGCTACGGGTGCTACCGCTGAGGTTCCCAAGCGCCGACGCACGGTGGGTCGAGCGTACGTACCGCGTCCCCGACGCACCGACGAGATACGTAGCGGTCACGGATGCGCGCACGAACCCGCTGGGCGACGATCGGCACGACGGCCACAACCGGCCGCACGACGAGAGGCATACATGACCACCCCCACCATCGATCGACCCACCCACCACACCATCCGCTTCGGCAGGAGCGAGCACCCTGCTGCCGGTCAGTGGAAGGTTCACCGCTCGTCGACGATTCGCATCATGACTGGCCGGGACTGGCGATCGGCTCTCATCGAACGGGGCACCATCCACGTCGGCACGGGCCCAAGCCGCCGCTCCCTCGAGCTGTTCGTGCGCAGCGCAGAATCGCCCGGCGACCTCACCGCCTCCGCCGTCGCGAGCATCCCGCGGCAGGACGGCTTCGCGAGATGGCGCGCCCACGGCGCTGTCGGCCTCGACACCGAACAGGAGCGCCTGATCGACATCACCGTCGACTTTCACGGTGTGTATCGCCGCGGCACCGACTGCTGGGCCTGGATCACCGCTCACGGCGGGACCTCGTCGAGCAACCGGCGGCGCCAACGGACAATCGAACTCGAGCTGATCGCGCATCCGCATCAACTCACGCGTCGGCCGCTGCACATCGCGGCAACTCGCTAGGACCGCGTCGCTCGAATCAGCACGGAAATTCTGTCGTTTCGCTGCGCGAAGTGCGGGAAATCGACAGAATTTCGGCAGGGACGCCGGTCAGTAGCCGGGGTCGCTTGGCCAGTTCGGTTGGAACAGATGCCACTGCGACGGGGCTCGACGGATCAGATATTCAAACTCGTTGGCCAGGTCCTGGGTGATCCGATTGACGTCATCGCGCAACCGCTTGGCCTTCCGCTCGGCCTGTAGCGCTGGTCGGACATGGCCGAGGTGGCCGTCGAAGCGGTTGGTGAAGAACACCG
>JBCCVW010000144.1:0-12170 GCA_039194665.1 Actinomycetota bacterium | reverse complement strand
GCGCGTCAGGTGTTTGGAGCGTGCCATGCGGTAGGGCGACGGAACGATTCGCCGTTAGTGGCGGTCACGACGTCGGGGAGTTGTGAGTCCCACAGGTGCTTGACGCGGAGTTGGCGTTTGTCGTGGCCGTCGAGGGAAGCATGTGCTCCGAGAGGATGGTTCGTGCGTTCGCCGGGGGCCTTGCTGCGGCGTCGCTTTCGGAGCCGATGGGGGTTGACGGTGATCACTTCGACGGTTTGCTTTGCGCGGCGCACGGCGTGCACGAAGTCGCCGTCATTGGAAATCACCAACGCTGTGTCCATTCGTCGCTGTGCGGCATCCCACGACAGGTCGGTGGCCATTGATACATCCGTGCGCTTCTCTTCGAGGATCGCAGCCTCGGCGGTGCTGCCGTCGATGAGGCGCACTCGTTTCTGCTGCTCTCTGAAGTGGCCGCGTTCCACCTTCACCCCAGTTGCTTCGAGTGCTCGCAAGTAGTGGCCCTGTCTCTGCGATTGGTGTGGGTCGGCGGCGCTGTCGACCACGACAGCGGTGTAGTAGTTCACTTCGCCGACGTTGTAGCCGCGGCCCAATAGCTGTGAGGCGAGTCTGGTCATGTCGAGCCACTTCAACTCGGGCACGTCGCGGACAGCTCCGTGATACAGGTTGTGACCGTCGACGTAGACAAACGCCAGCTTCACGTGGTCACCGTTCGCAACTGTGTTCGCCGGCAACTACGGCAGCAGATCCAGCCGAACTCGCCGTCCTTGTCGCGGCACGGAACTGGGCCGCTAGGAAACGACCTCTCTGCGACCGTCTGCCGCGACCACGCCGGGCTTCTTGTGGTCGAGATGGGCGCAGTCCGGATCGCCCTTGAGCCAACGCCACAACGACCGCCTCCGCTTCCTGCGTCCCATGATCAAAGGCTACCCGAGGCCACCGGGCCACCTGGACGGCGTCACCGCAGTCATCGCATGGCGCCTCTTGCGCGCTGAACAGCGAACGCAACGGTGCCGGTATCGGGCGGCGTCGAACGTCATGCTTGCCCCGCCGATGGCGAGCGCCCCAGAAGTCTCGGTGCTGCTGACGTCGCCGGTCGATGACGTGAGATGCTCGACATATGTCGAGCATCGCCAAAGCCGCGCTAGTCGTCGGTGGCGCTTGGCTTGTGGCCAGCTGTGGTCAACCTGCGGGAGACGGCGTGACCGTCAAGCCGTACTCGGTCAAGGTCAGCGAGCAGAGGTTCGTCGAGTGAGCGGAGCGCAGTGGTTTTCGGCCTCACTTATCTTTGCGGTGCTCACCGAAGGCGGTGGGTTGGCGCGCAGATGGACCACGGTTGTTCTTGTCCAAGCGGACGACTTCGAAGACGCGTTTCGCACCGCGGTGCGACACGGCGAGGAGTCCGAGGAGGTGTACGTGAACGCAGAGGGCGCCAAGGTGCGGTGGGCGTTAGAACGCGTTGAGACCCTCGATGCATTGCCAGAAACACTCGTTGACGGCGTCGAGGTCTACTCCGCGGCTGGGGATGATCTGTCCGATCCGAACATCGGTTTCGAAACGAAGTTCAATCCGCGAGCAAGCGAGCCCGGTCAAAGCGGAATCCAACCCACCTAGCCAGCCACTTCCTTGCTGGTCACGAAATCGCTCACTCCACCTCTGGCCACCCGCGGTCTAGTCGTGCGTATGCGCTTGGTCCCAAAGTCTCGCCGAGTGCGTCGAACACACTCGGCGGGTTTGAAAGCCATCGCAAGACTTCCGGTTACGGGGCAGTGTTGACTAGGAGCGCGTAGTCGACAGGGCGCTCGATAACGCGTCTGCGCAAAGGAGCCCGGCCCCGTCCGTAAGCCGGCACGGCCGATCGTGCAGGACCGCTCGTATCGCTGCCGTCTTGCTTGGACGCGCATTTCCGAGTGGGCCGACCCGAGCCGGACGTGCCGCTATGGGTGGATGTTGGGCGCGCATGAGGATGAGCGTTTCCGAGCGAGAGGACGATCCGATGCGAGAAGATGTCTCCTGTGTCCAGCAATGGGACCGGGCCGTCGACAGAGCCCTATGCGGATCTGCTGCCTGTGGTTGAGCTGCTGGTGGCTCACGGCAACGTCGCAGTCGCCGGCGGCTTCGTCAATTCACAAGGTGGCTGGTATTGCCAGATGAGGGACCGACTCGACCATGACCTGATACGCCTGAATCTGGTCGTCCCATCGTCATGGGACATGTCGGAAGCGCATGACACGATCCTCGATCGGCTGACGTGGTCTTGCATCGTCGGCCCCGGCGGCGACACGTCACGCCGGCCAGGACGCTGAGTCGCGACACGACAGTCGGGCATCAGCGCAGAGTGCCCGCTCCGGCGCTCGGGCGCAACGACCAGCGTGACCCGATCGCCGTTTCGAGGGCACGCATATCGCCGGCGCCGGAGGGCGTACCGATCCACGCGAGTACCGGCAATATCGGACGTCCGCCTGATCGATCACCCAGGGTCGGATCAAGGGTGGATGAGGTTGTCCAAGTCAGTGGGTCCGAGATCCCGCGTCCACCAATCGAGGCGATGGATCCTGCAGGCATCGAAGGGCACGTTGCAGTGCGGGTGGGCACAGGTGGCGTGCATCTCGGCGAGTGCTTGGCGTTGCTCGGCAGTGGCGGTGCACACTGTGTTGCGTTGTTGGCTTGGGCGCGCGGATGTCACGGGTCAGTTGGCGGCAGCGTTTGCGGAACGCGTCGACCGACAGCACCTCCGCTGCTGACAGCAGGCGTTTCCGATGCGCCAGGGACTCGGGAACCAGCTCGATGGGGAGCGAGTTCGCTGCGGCGGCGATCGCGTCGACGTACGCGGTCGAGATGTCGCCGTCAACCAGGGCGTCTTCGATATCGGCCGCTTGGTGACACAGCTCCTCGCGGTCCGTTGCGGCCTTGGCTTCTTTGGAGTCCATCCCGCCCGCCGGTCCAAGCAACGACTGGGCGGGTTCGGCCTGCCCGGTGTCGGCTAGCTCGGTACAACAACGACGTAGGCACGCCCCGAGTGAACGCCGGCTGTGCGCTGGCGTCTGGTGACGCCGAATCTCGTCGAATCGAGCGACAGCTGCGTCGAGTTGGTCGGGCGAACACAGGTGCGTCGATCACCGCTGGCTTCGTCTGCGGGAACCGTTCCGGAGGCAGATCCAGGTTCACCGACACCGTTTGCGTGCGATCCTCACTCCCGCCCGTAACGCTCGCGCCGCACGGTCGCTCAAGGGCGCCCGAAAGCCCCCTGCTGCTAGTACAGATCCTCGCGGTAGTTCTTCTCGAGATCGGCGGCGATGACAGGCACGAGGTTCTCGTCGCCCAGTAGTCCGCCGATCTGTTCAGCTATCGGCTGGCGTTCGGCTTCGGCTTCGTTGGCCCCGGCCCACAGCTTGGAGCGGATCATCGCCTTGCCGCAGTGGAAGAACGCCTCCTCGACGCCGACGATCGTCGCCATCAGTGCTGGCTTGCCGTCGACGGCGAGTTGTTCGAGCAACTCAGGGTCACGCGTCAACCGGGCGGTGCCGTTGACGCGATACGACTCGCGCTGGCCCGGGACCATGAAGATCAACCCGATACGGCCGGTGTCCAACACGTTGCGCGGGCCAAAGCCGAGCGCGTTCCCCTTGCGCTCGGGGATCGCCAGCGTCGTGGTATCGATCACGTGGACGAAACCTGGCGGGTCACCTTTTGGCGACGCGTCGAGTCGTCCCTCTGCATCGCACGTGGCGACCACGATGAACGGCGACCGTTCGATGAACTCACGGGCCGTGTCGTCGATCTCTGGGAGCAGCTTGAGCTTCACACGGTCGTTGGGGGAGCCGATGAGTTCCTCCAACGCCGTGGTGCTTGTCACGGCGTGCGGATCGGGTTGTTGCGGAGGCGCCATGGTGCCAGCTTCGCAGATGTCGAACAGCGGTGGTACCGCTAACGCGTAGAGTCGCAGCGGAGGCTGTGATGGCGGAGAACAAGACCAAAGCGACCAACGTCGACCCCGCGGACTTCGTTGCGTCGGTCGAGCACCCAACGCGGCGGGCCGACGCCGAGGTCCTCCTCGACATGTTCCACCGCATCACCGGATATCCCGCGCGTATGTGGGGGCCGTCGATCGTTGGATTCGGGCGGTACCACTACCGATACGACTCCGGCCGCGAGGGTGACTATCTCGTCACGGGCTTCTCCCCGCGCAAGGCCAACCTCGTTATCTACGTGCTGCCCGGCTACGACGACATCTCCGACGACCTCGCCGAGCTGGGGAAACACAAGATCGGCAAGAGCTGTCTGTACATCAACAAGCTGGCCGACGTGGACCTCGCCGTACTCGAGCGGATCGTCACCGACGCCGTCGCTCGCATGCGCGACAACTACGAGGTCGCCGCGGAGTGAACGCGTTCCGATTGCCCGGTTTCTGATTGACCGGTTTCTGATTGACCGGAGGGTCAAGGCGGCCAGTAGCGTGGCACGCCATGACGATTTCTTCGCCGACCGACGGTGACGTGCAGTTGACAGAACCGCGGTTCGACGGTGTCCAGCAGGTGCGCGACGCGCTCCGCGACGTGAAGTATCTGGCCGACGATGGCATCGCTGGCGTGGCCTATCTCGCCGATCGCCTCGGGAAGCCGATTCTGGTCGAGGGCCCGGCGGGTACCGGCAAGACCCAGCTCGCCAAGTCGGTGGCGGAGATCACCGGCTCGCGCTTGATCCGTCTGCAGTGTTATGAGGGGCTCGACGAGAGCAAAGCGTTGTACGAGTGGAATTACAAGAAGCAGCTGCTGCGGATTCAGACCGAGCAGGGTGATGCCGCCGACAGCGAGTGGACCGAGATCAAAGACGACATCTTCTCCGACGAGTTCTTGCTCACCCGTCCGCTGCTCGAAGCGATCACCGCCGACGAGCCGGTCGTGCTGTTGATCGACGAGGTCGACCGGGTCGAAGTCGAAACCGAAGCGCTGTTGCTCGAGATTCTGTCTGACTACCAGGTGTCGATCCCCGAGCTGGGCACGATCTCGGCCAAGCAGATCCCGCTCGTGTTCCTCACCTCGAACAACACGCGCGAGCTGTCCGAGGCGCTCAAGCGGCGCTGCCTGTACCTGCACGTCGACTACCCGCAACTCGAGCGTGAGCGGGAGATCGTGCTGGCCAAGGTGCCCGACATCACCGAACAACTCGCCGATCAGGTGGCACGCATCGTGCGCTCGATCCGTCAGCTCGACTTGAAGAAGGCACCCAGTGTGTCCGAGACGCTCGACTGGGCGCGCACGCTGCTCCTGTTGAACATCGACACGATCGACGAGCAGACGGCGAAGGACACGCTGAACATCTTGCTCAAGTACCAGACCGACATCGCCAAGGCGGCCAAGGAGCTCTCCGTGGAGAGCGATGCGTAACGGCGCGACCGGTCGACGAATGACAATCCGATGCTCGAACTGCTGAACGGCTTCGTCGTCGAGTTGCGCAACGCCGGCTTGCCGGTGTCGCTCACCGAGAACCTCGACGCGATGGAGGCGGTCCAGCACATCCCCATCGACGACCGCGAGGCGTTCAAGTACGCGCTCGGCGCCACGTTGATCAAGAACCAGGCGCATTGGCGCAGCTTCGAAACGATCTTCGAGGTGTACTTCAGCCTGCGTGGCCCGGAGTACAAGCTGGTCGATGGCGACGAGGAGTCTCTCGTCGACGAGATGTGGCGCGAGATGCAAGAGCAGCAGCAGGGCCAAGAGGGTCAGGGCGGCGCCGGCGGGTTGGAGAATCTGACACCCGAAGAGATCGCCCAGATGCTGATGTCGGCGCTGATGAACGGCGACCAGGGGATGATGCGGGCAATGGCCCGCCAGTCGGTGCAGCGCTTTGCAGGCATGGAACCCGGCCGCCCGGTCGGCGGTACGTACTACCTGTACCGCACGTTGCGCAACCTCGACCTCGACGGGATGCTCGAACGGCTGATGGACGCCACCCGCGACGAGGTCGGTGGCGAGCTGACCCCGCTCGAAGAACGCCTCGAGCGCGAGGAGTACGAGGACCGCATCGACAAGTTCAAGGGCGAAGTCGAAGCCGAGATCCGGCGCCGGCTGGTCGCCGACCGCGGTGCCGAGGCGATGGCCAAAACGCTGCGCAAGCCGTTGCCCGAAGACGTCGAGTTCATGCACGCCTCGCGTGACGAGATGGTGTCGCTGCGCAAGGCGTTGCAGCCGCTGACCCGCAAGCTCGCCGCCCGCCTGGCGCGCAAGCGCAAGCACGGCCGCAAGGGTCCGCTCGACTTCCGCAACACCGTTCGCCACTCGCTGAGCTACGGCGGCGTGCCAGCCGAACCGAAGTTCAAGTATCCGCGGCCATCAAAGCCCGAGCTGATCGTGGTCGCCGACATCTCCGGTTCGGTTGCCGCCTTCGCCCGGTTCACGCTGATGCTCGTGTACGCCATCCAGAACCAATTTTCGAAGGTGCGCTCGTTCGTGTTCATCGACGGCATCGACGAGGTCACCGACTACTTCCGGGCGACTGAGGACATCACCGAGGCGATCCACCGGGTGAACACCGAAGCCGATGTGGTGTGGGTCGACGGACACAGCGACTACGGACACGCCTTCGAGGTGTTCTGGGAGCGATACGGCAAAGACGTCGGCCCGAAGTCGACGGTGCTGCTGCTCGGCGACGCACGCAACAATTACCACGCCAGCCAGAGCTGGGTGGTCAAGGAGATGCAGCACAAAGCGCGCCACGTGTACTGGCTCAACCCAGAGCCGCGTAGCTACTGGAACACCGGCGACTCGATCGTCGGCGAGTACGGCACCTACACCGACGGTGTCTACGAGTGCCGCAATCTGCGACAGCTCGAGACCTTCGTCGAAAAGCTCGCCTAACCGTCGACCGGCTCGGGCCGTCGATGCGCTCAGGACGCGGCGAGCGGTCCGTAGTCGCCGCGCCGGAGTTCCTCGCGCAGGTGTCCCAGCGCATTGGGACGCACACGGATGTAGCCGGTGAACGGCGCGCTGATCGCCAGGATCAGCGCGAGGTCGAGAGCGATCAGCACCACCATGCCAAAGATCGGGATGCTGGCCCATGGATCGATGCCGGACGCGAAGGCCGACGCGTTGAGGCACAACACGACCCCGCTGAGGAACGCCAGCACGAACAGCGGTGCCGGCAATCCGTGCCCCGCGAGGTTGAGTCGGTCGCGCCGGGTCGTGGCCACCGAGCCCACCGAGCTGAGCAGGTCGGCAGACACGGTGGGCGTGGTCGCAGGGTCGTTGGCGGTGGTGCGCACCAGTACCTCGAGCGCCCGCAGCTCGGTGTCGGCGGTGTTGTGACCGTGATGGACCGACGTCGCCGGGTCGCTCATCGACGTCCACTCGTCGTCCATCACTGCATCGACGTAGTCGGCGAGCTGTCCGCGGATGCGTTCACCGTCGTCGCCCACTGACTCGCTCGACAGTGCCAGGCGGAGGCCGGCGTTGGCTTCTGCGCTGACGGTGGTTTCGGCCGTTCGGCTACGTGTCCATTGGTTGGCGATCACGAAGCCGGTGAGAAACGAGAAGAGGACCCCGACAGCGGGCATCAGTGCCGCCGCTGATTCCGACATGCCGACTCGATCCCGACGGGAGATCACGAGGTCGACGAACACCACCGCGGCGAACGTCCAGATGCCGAACCACGCGAGGAATCCGCCAAAGAGTGCGGGCGCCGACCAGCTGCAGAGTCGGGCGTAGCGCGCTTCGAACCACCGTGCGGTTGGGCTGTGATGGTCCTCGATCATCGAAGTTCAATCTCGCGCATCGGGCAGCGCGACAACGAAGGAGCGAACGTCGGAGGGGGTTCGCAGATGGTGCACGTCGGCGTGATCCCAGTATCCGTCACGAATGAAACCGCCGTACAGCTCGCGGTACTTCGGCTGGTGTTGCCACGCCCACACGATGATGTTGCGTTCCGGGTCGCGGCTGACGAGGTTGCGCATCGACTCGCGGTTACCGTTCCACAACTCCTCGCGGGTGATCACCCGTCGCAGGCTGCGCCACGCCACACGGGCGGTGACCAGCCAGCGCGACAGGTCGAGGAAGATGATCGTGTCGGCCGCGCCCTGCACCAGGTCTTGCACCGGCCGATAGTTGCCGTCGACGACCCAGCCGTCGTTCACGATGGCCTTCGTCACGCGTTGACGAAACTCCGGAACCGGCAACGGCGTCCAATCGGGCTGGTGGTTGATCGCATCGAGCTCGACGTGACGGAGCCCATAGCGCGCAGCGATGGTGCCGGCGAGGGTCGATTTGCCCGAGCCCGGCGGTCCGACGATGGCAACCCGGCGCACAGTGCGGTGGGCGGGCCGTCAGGAGCGCTGGTAGTTCGGCGCTTCTTTGGTGATCGTGACGTCGTGGGGATGGGACTCTTCCCGGCCGGCTGTGGTGACCCGCATGAACCGGGCGCGGCGCAGATCGGCGAGGGTCGCCGCGCCGGCGTAGCCCATCCCGGAGCGCAATCCGCCGACGAGTTGATACACGACATCGCCGAGCGGACCGGCGTACGGGACGCGTCCCTCGATGCCCTCGGGGACGAGCTTGTTGCTCGCTGCGCCAACCGGTGCGCCGTCGCGCGACCCGCCGTCGCCCGGCCCATCACTGGACTGTGCGGTGGCATACCGGTCGGCCGAGTCGCCGGTCATCGCGCCCATCGAACCCATGCCGCGGTAGCTCTTGTAGCGCCGACCCTCGAACAGCTCCATCTCGCCCGGGCTCTCCTCGGTTCCGGCCAGCAGCGAGCCGAGCATGACCGTTTCTGCACCTGCGGCGATCGCCTTGACGATGTCGCCGGAGAAAGTGATGCCGCCGTCGGCGATCACCGGGATGCCCTTGGAGCGGGCGTGGCGGGCGCTGAACCAGATCGCTGAGAGTTGCGGCATGCCTGCGCCGGAGACGACGCGGGTGGTGCAGATCGATCCGGCACCGACCCCGACCTTGACTGCGTCGGCGCCAGCGTCGGCGAGTGCGTCGACACCCTCTTCGGTGACGACATTGCCTGCGGTGACCGGCAGGTCGGGCCACGACCCCTTGATCCGTTCGATGGCCTTGACCACGTTGGCCGAATGACCGTGCGCGGTGTCGATCGACACGGCGTCGACGCCCATCGCGACGAGCGCGTCGACGCGCTCTTCAACGTCGCCACCGACGCCGATGGCTGCGGCACAGCGCAAGCGCCCCCGGTCGTCGCGCGAGGCGTTGGGGAAGTCGAGCCGCTTCTGGATGTCTTTCACCGTGATCAGGCCGGCCAGTCGGCCACCGTCGTCGACCAGGGGCAGCTTCTCGATGCGGTGCTGCTGGAGGATCGCCTTGGCCTCGTCGAGCGACGTGCCCACAGCGGCAGTGACGAGATCCGACGATGTCATGAAGTCGGCGACCGGACGATCGAAGTCGGTTCCCTCGCAGAAGCGGATGTCGCGGTTGGTGAGGATGCCGACGAGGCGACCGTCGGGATCGGTGATCGGAACGCCCGAAAACTTGAAGCGGTGCATGAGTGCTTCGGCTTCGTGGAGGATCGCCGTGGGTGGCAGCGTGACGGGGTCGGTGATCATCCCGGACTGCGAACGCTTGACCTTCTGGACTTCGGCGGCCTGGTCGGCAATCGACATATTGCGGTGGATCACCCCGATGCCGCCGTGGCGGGCCATGGCCACGGCCATGCGGCCTTCCGTGACCTTGTCCATTGCTGCGGAGATCAGCGGTACGGCCAAGGTGATATCGGCCGCAAAGGTCGCGGTGGTGTCGACGGCGTCGGGCAGCGTCTCCGAGTAGCCCGGAATGACGACGACGTCGTCGAATGTCAGCGCGTCGAAGCGGTCGAAGAAGTCGTCGTTGATGTTCGTTCGTTCGCTCATTCGGATACTCCGTTTCGTTCGTTCGGGGGGCACAGGTTGGCCAGGGTGTCGACGAGCAAGGCGTGTTCGGTGCGGTGCATTTCGGCCTCGAAGTCGGCGAGCGACGAGGCGGGATCGATGGCGACTGTTGCCGTCGCCAACACCGGACCGTCGTCGACGCCCTCGTCGGGCACGAGATGGATCATCACCCCGGTGTGCGTGCGCTCGCCGGCCCGGGCCTCGTTCCAGGCCCGTTCGATCGCGTTCACTCCGGGGAGCTCGCCCGGCAGGGCTGGGTGCAGGTTGATCACCATGTTCGGGAACCAGCCGAGGAAGCTCATCGTGAGAATACGCATCCAGCCGGCCAGCACGACTCGGTCGGGATCGAATCCCGACACGACGTCGGCGAGCCGACCGTCGTAGTCAGCGCGCGCTTCGCCGTCGTGGCGGCCGACGTGCACGGTGGGAATGCCGGCAGCTGCGGCCCGGGGGAGCGCGCCTGCGTCGGCGTTGTTGGAGACCACCGCTACCACGTCAGCAGCCACTCGGTTCGTCGCGCACGCGTCGATGATCGCCTGGAGGTTCGAACCAGCCCCGGACGCCAGCACCACCAGCCGCGGGCGACGGGTGATCACGCCCCCGAGCGGCTCAGATGAGCGATGCTCGTCGACCGTGGCGTCCATGAGTTGAACCTAGCGACCAGGCACCGGACTCGCGGGGACGATGAACGAAAAGTGAGACAGCGGTGGCCGCGGCCGTCACGACCTCGCGCCGAGGGTGCGCCTATGTGAGTGAGCACTCACTCACATAGAGTGCGCTTCCGTGACGACCCAAGCAGCGACGCGACCGCCCTCGGCCGCACCGACGAAACGGGCCACCGCGATGGCGCCGGAGGAGCGGCGGGCCGCGATCGTCGAGGCGGTTCGGCCGTTGCTCGTCGAGCACGGTGAAGCGATCACCACCAAGCAGATCGCCACCGCCGCCGGCATCGCCGAGGGGACCATCTTCCGGGTCTTCGCCGACAAGGACGAGTTGCTCGACGCGGTCCTCGGCGCCACGGTCGACCAGGCGCCGTTGGAGGCGGCCCTACGGGCCATCGACCGCAATCAGTCCTTCGAGGACCAATTATTGGAGGCCACCGTGTTGCTCCAGAAGCGCGTGGTCGACGTCTGGACGTTGCTCTCGCATCTCAGCCCGAAGCGCCACGAGCAGGTGCGCGGCCCGATGACCGACAGCCCGGAGCTGGCGGAGCTGTTCGCCGCCCACCCGAGCAGGATCTGTACCGAACCGGCAACGGCCGCTCGCTACCTCCGGGCGCTCACGATGTCGCTCACCCATCCGCTGATCGCCGCCGAGGCAGCGAGCGCAGCCGACATCGTCGACCTCGTGCTCCACGGCATCGGCCGCACGCAGTCGCGCGAGGAGACGGCATGAAGCTCTGGCAGCTCCTCAAGAGCCACCTCGGGCCGTACCGGCGGCTGCTCACCTTGGTCGTCGTCCTCCAGGCAATCCAGACGTTCGCCGCGCTCACCCTCCCGACCATCAACGCGCTGCTGATCGACAACGGCGTGCTGCTCGGCGACAACGACTACATCCTCACGATGGGCGGCGTGATGATGTTCTTCACGCTCGTGCAGATCGTGTTCGCGGCGGCCGCCGTGTGGTATGGGGCGCGGGCCGCGATGGCGTTCGGGCGCGACATCCGCCGCGACCTGTTCCACACCGTGACCGGCTTCTCGGCGCGCGAGGTCGGCCAGTTCGGCGCGCCGTCGCTGATCACCCGCACCACCAACGACGTCCAGCAGATCCAGATGCTCGTCGTGATGGCGGTGACGATGATGATCACCGCCCCGCTCAACCTGGTGATCGGGATCTTCTTCGCCGTCCGTGAGGACCTCGGACTGTCGGTGATCATCCTGTTCGCGATCCCCGCGGCGGTGATCTCGCTCGGATCGATCGTGTATCGGATGATCCCATCGTTCCAGGCGATGCAGCTGCGCATCGACCGGGTGAACCTCGTGCTGCGCGAGCAGATCGCCGGCATGCGGGTGGTGCGGGCCTTCGTCCGCGAGCCGCAGGAGACCGAGCGGTTCGAGCAGGCCAACGACGAGCTCACTCAGACCGCACTGCGGGCTGGGCGCCTGATGGCGGCGACGTTCCCGACGGTGATGTTGATCATCAACATCTCGAGCGTGTCGGTGATCTGGATCGGCGGCGATCGCATCGGTGCCGGCGACATGGAGATCGGCGCGATGGTCGCCTACCTCACGTACCTGATCCAGATCCTGTTCGCCGTCGTGATGGTCACCTTCATGGTGTCGATGATCCCTCGTGCGGCGGTCGCCGCCGAGCG
>JBCCVW010000143.1:0-12201 GCA_039194665.1 Actinomycetota bacterium | reverse complement strand
TTTTGGGGTTCTTTCGTTGTGGGTGGGGGTGGTTGTCTGGTTGGTGGGTTTGGGTGGGGTTTTTGGGGGGTGGGGTGGTTGGGGGTTCTCTTTTGTATGGGGGGGGTTGGTTCTTCTGGGGTTTGGGGTGGGGATGGTGATCAGGGGGTTGGCGTGGGGAGGGTGTCAAGGGGATAGGGGTGTTGAAGGTGGTCATGGGGTAGGCTGGGCTCATGACTCGGTCGAGAATATGCGCACTTAAGCAAGTACTCAACTAAGCGGTCAGATGCTCAGCAGCGTCCGCGATCGTCGCCCCGCGAATGTGGTGCCGTCGTCGGGTTGAATTGCTGGATCGACGCCGGGACAAACTCAAGCATGTGCTCATGTCCTGAACTATTTGCTAGTTTCAGGCCTCGTCAAACGAGAATCGTTCCCATTCGCTGTTCTCGTCACGACCTCCGCCGTGAACCCTCGCAAGGCGCTCCATGAGTTCGACAGAAGTCCAGCACGCTGACCTCGACCGCCTCGTCGGTCGACCCGATGCGATCTGACGTCGACCGCGAGGTCGCCGATGCGGAGAGCGGCGACAGCAGCCGGGCGCTCCCTGCGACGCCATCGACCGCCTCGGTCGGCCCGACGCACGGTGTGTTGCCCGGCGCCGCGGTGCCCGTCATCACGATTGTGCTCGCGCTGTTGCTCCCGGTGGCCATCGTGGTCGCCACCGGCATCGGAGCCGTCGCAATCCCGCCCGGCGAGGTCTGGGAGGTCGTGTCGACGAAGCTGCTCGGGGGTTCCCCCGACGTCGCGCCCGAGGTCGAGCAGATCATCTGGACGATTCGGCTCCCGCGAGTCCTCTTGGCCGCGGTGGTCGGCGCAGGACTGGCGCTGGCCGGCTTGTGTCTGCAGGCAGTCGTCCGCAACCCGCTGGCTGACCCGTACGTGCTGGGCGCCGCCGCAGGTGCGTCCGCTGCGGCGGTCGCGGTGATCGTGCTCGGCTCGTCGGCCGTCTTCGGCCTCGGGCTCTCGTCGGCCGCGTTTCTCGGGGCGCTCGGGTCGCTGTTGCTCACGTTGGCGCTCGGGCAGCGTGCCGGGCAGGTCTCGTCCACACGGTTGATCCTCGCCGGCGTCGCCGTGGGCTACGTCTTCTCGGCGGTCACGAGTTTCCTGCAGTTGCAGGCCGAGCCGAACCAGCTGCGTGGCGTGATCTTCTGGCTGCTCGGGAGCTTCGCAAGCGCGGAGTGGTCGGACCTGGCCATTCCCACCGCGGCCCTGGTCTTCGTCGGGGGCTGGCTGACGGTCCAGGGGCCGAAGATGAACGCCCTGGTAATGGGCGATGACACCGCTGCGTCGCTCGGGATACGCGTCAGCCGGTATCGCGTCTGGCTGTTGATCCTGGCCTCGTTGGTCACCGGAACGTGCATCGCCGTCGCCGGTGGCATCGGATTCGTCGGGTTGATGATCCCGCACGCCGCTCGGCTTGCCGTCGGCCCTGACCACCGTCGGTTGCTCCCCGTCTCGGTCCTGGGAGGAGCGATCTTCCTCGTCGTCGTCGACGTGGTCGCCCGCAGAGTTGCCGCACCAGCCGAGTTGCCGATCGGCATCTTCACCGCCGCCATCGGTGGGCCCGCGTTCATCGCGATCATGTTCCGCAACAACACCTGGGCCTCGGGGCAATGACCCGCGCGGAACTCCGCAACGTCGATGTCGTCCTCGGCGGCACGACGATCGTGCGATCGGTCGGACTCGACATCGTCGGCGGGGAGTTCCTCGCGCTGGTGGGCCCCAACGGGAGCGGCAAGTCCACCCTCTTGCGCACCCTCTATCGTGCGTTGCGGCCCCACGGCGGCGAGGTCAGCATCGACGGCACCGACGTGTTGCGGTTGCGCGCCGTCGACGTCGCCCGCACGGTCGCCGTCGTCGCCCAGGAGCGGCCCGACGAATTCGACTTCACCGTCGCTGATGTGGTTCGGATGGGTCGTACCCCATATCACGGCCGGATGGCGCGCATCGGTGCGTCCGACGACCGCATCTGCGCCGACGCGCTCGAGCGCACCGGCGCCGCCCACCTGGCCGCCCGCGTCCTGCACACGCTGTCTGGCGGAGAGAAACAGCGGGTCCTCATCGCCCGCGCCCTCGCCCAGGATCCGTCGATCCTCGTTCTCGACGAGCCGACCAATCACCTCGACATCGCCGCGCAACTCGAGATCCTCGGCCTCGTCGCCTCCCTCGACGAGGTAACCGTGATCGCCGCCCTGCACGAACTGAACCACGCCGCTGCCTATGCCGACCGAGTGGCCGTCCTCCAGGCCGGCGCCCTCGTGGGCTGCGGACCTCCCGCCGAGGTGCTCACCCCGGCACTCATCGAAGAGGTCTTCGCAGTGCGCGCCACCGTCGGCATCCATCCGGACACCGCACGGCCCCACTTCTCATTCAGCCCACTGCCAACAGAAAGCGCCCCCACATGTCACGTACACGACTGATCACCGCTATCGCTCTGCCGATGCTGCTCGTCGCTGCCGCCTGCAGCGACGACTCGGACGACGATGCGGCATCGGACACCGCACCCGCCGACACCGAAGCGGTCGAGCCCACCGACGCAACAGAGAGCACGGACGAACAGGACGGCGCTGGCGAAGATGCCGCTACGGACGGCGCGCTGTCGACCACCTATCCGCTGACCTTTGAAACGTGCGGGGTCGAATCCACGCTCGACGGTCCGCCCGAGAGCATCGTCCTGTACTACGACTATGCAGCGCCGCTGCTCATCTGGGGTCTCGGCGACACGATCACGAGCTTCACGACCTTCCAGCTCGACACCGGCTATCCCGGCCTGAGCGAAGCGGACTACGACGGGTTGCCGATCACCGAGGACCAGCCGGGCCGCGAGGCGATCCTCGACCTGTCGCCCGACCTCATCCTCACCGCCAGCGACTTCGCATGGAACGAGGAGGCCGGCTTCCTCAGCCGAGAGGACTTGAACGAGGCTGGTATCGCCACGTGGCTGCCCGAGAGCCTTTGCGCACAAGACAAGTCCGATCCCACGCCGGAGGAGGCGGAGGCGCTCAAGAACCGCGGCTTCGACGACGTGCTGGCGGAGTTCACCGAACTCGGTGTGATCGTCGATCGCCAGGCCGAGGCCAACGCACTCGTCGCCGAGATGGAGGCCAAGATGGCCGAGGTCGAGGCTCGCGTGCCTGACAGTGACCCGGTCAACGTGGCGATCATCACCGGCCCTCCGGACGGGAGCGACGCAACCGGCGTCTACACCGGCGGAGTGAACGAGGACGTCCTGGAGCGCATCGGCGGATTCAACCCGTTCCGGTCGGATGACCGCGGTCAGTTCACGAGCTTCTCCGTCGAGGAGCTGGTGGTCACGCCGCTCGACGTGGTGTTGACCGACGGCGTGCTCGACCCGGGCGGCGACGAGAACTTCCTCAGCCTCTTCCCGACGTGGCCTGCCTCTGAGAACGGTCTGATCTTCCACCAGGACGGGCTCGTCAGCAGCGGCCCCGGCCTCCCGTGGGCCGCCGAGCGAGCGTTCGAGCGCCTGTACCCCGACGAGAGCTGACCGGCTCCCGTCGACAACCTCCGCTGCGCAGCGGGGCGAACACACTCCTCGTCGCCCCGCTGCCGGACAGGAGCGCAACCACAACCGCACCAGGAGGATTGCGTGACGAGTCGTCTGACTATTCGATCACCGCAAGAGGCCGACCGTGCCGCCATCGCCACGCTCCTCACACGCGAGCAACGGGCCGCTGCCGACGTCCTGCCGGCGATCTCCCACAGCTTCACCGAGGTCGAGACCTGTGCGGGCTCGATCGAGCTCGGCGAGAGCGTCGTCGCTGTCATCGCGTCGGAAGCCCAGCGCGTCGTCGGTGTGCTCACCTTCACGTTCGACGCGGAATACGCGATCGCATCGTCGACGGGCTTCGCGATCGATCCCTCAGCGCCGGACGCGACGCAGATCCTCGCTGCGATGTACGCCGAAGCGGCACCCCGACTGCTCGAACGGGGTGCCTCCCGCCACCTGTTGAACCACCTCGCGCTCCCAGCGCTCAACGATGCGGTGGCCAACCTCGGCCTCGGGCGCGTCGGCGTGGCCGCAGCCCGCAAGACCGATCAGGTCGTGTCGTCGCCCACTGCGGTCGAGGTCCGCGTCGGTGACGAAGACGACCTCGACACGATCGTGGACCTGGCCGAAGTCGAACGCAGATTCCGGGGCAGCCCACCGATCTACGGCGCGGTCGACGCATCGGATCGCGAGACCGTGCGCCGTCAGCGGCTGCGTGGCATGCGCAACGACGGCCACATGCCGCTCATCGCCCGTGTCGACGGCGTCGACGCCGGCGTCTTGATCGTCGAACGCGTCTCGCCGGAGCGGGAGCGTCTGCTCGAACACGAGCGCCCGTTCATCGGACCGACCGCCACGTCGCCACAACACCGTGGCCGCGGGGTCGCCGCGGCACTCGTCGCCGCGGCGGTTGCGCACGCCGCACGACACGGACACGACTCGATCTCGGTCTCGTTCTCATCGGCGAACCCACTCTCGCGACCGTTCTGGCTCGGTGCCGGTTTCCAACCGACCGGTTACTCCGTGGTGCGCGCCATCCATCCGGCCCACGTGACGTGACAACGAATGCCAGCACGCTGTCGGGACGGCCGCTCACCGCGCAGTTTGCCCGGCCTCAGAGCGCAGCGTTCGGCCGCTGGTCACGGCGATGATCGTGGCGGTGGTGATGGTCGGAGTCAACCATGTGCTCGGCGTACCAGAAGGCCGCATCGGCGAGGTTGGCGAAATGCCGGTCGGCGAGTTCGTACCAGACGTTCACGCCGTCTTTGGTCGCCTTGAGCACCCCTGCGCGCCGCATCCGGTTGAGGTGTTGCGACGTCGCAGACAAGCTGAGGTCACCGATCTCGGCGAGGTCGCTCACCGCCAACGGGCTCTCATGCAACAACGCATGGACGATGCGCAGACGGGACGCGCTTGCCAACAGAGCCAGGGTGTCGACGGCAACCGCAACGTGGTCGTCAGGTACGCGACGCTCGTCCATGGCCGGCACCGTACTGCGCGGTCACACCACCTGACCCACTGCAACCTGCGGCCGCCGCTGAAGCAGAAGCCGACACCAACACGGCGCTGAACGAAAGTGCGACACGCAGCGTCGGACGCACGAGGGTCCACAACCGGCTGCTCGACCCACGCATATCGCACATCTGAAACAGTCGTACGACCCCGCTCGGGTACGGCACGACTAGGCCAGATGGTCTGCTCGGAATTGTTCGCACCGAAGCGGGTGTGGCTTACGGTTGGTGTGTGCGAGCCAACACAGATCGAGCGGCTCGGTTGGCATTTGACTCGGTTGCTGCTGCGTACTCGGCCGGCCGACCCGACGTCGATCGCTCAACGGTTGCGCGGCTTGTCGCACTGGCGGGTTGGAAGCCCGGTGATCACGTTGTCGAGATTGGAGCGGGCACTGGGCAGCTGACACTCCCGCTGGCCCGCTGCGGGATCGTGGTCACCGCGGTCGAACCGGGCGCAGCGATGGCGGCTCATCTGAACCAGCGAGCTATCGATCTCGATGGTGTCGAGGTCGTTAATGCGTCCTATGAGGAGTTCGACACCGCTCGACGTGTCGCTGGGGTGGTTGCTGCGAACTCGTTTCATTGGCTCGATCCGGCCACCGCTTACCCGCGGGCGGCCGGTCAGCTCAACGACGACGGAGCCTTGGCGTTGGTATGGAACTTTCCGGTTGCCGGAGACGATGACGTTCAACGACTGCTCAACGAGCGAGCATGGATCGAGCCGTTACAAGACCTGCGCCGAGATCTGGCGAGTGACACGTCTGCGCTGGAGCGTTCGTTGGCGGATGGTCGTCGGGAAGTGATGGCGTCGGGTTTGTTCGGCGCGCCGGTCTGGGAGATGACCACGATTGAAGAGCAGTGGACGGTCGATCAGCTCGCGAAGTTCTCTGCCAGCTTGGCAACCACGACTGGACGAGTGAATTTGATCGTCGAGCGACTCGCAGCTCTGGGCCTCGACGAACCGATCCACATCCTCAACCGCGTCTACACGTCAGTCTCAAACAGAACCTGAACCCCGTAGCACCCGCCCGATATCGCTCACGCTTGTTGCCTCGTTCACCCTGTCCGGGAACGGCACCGATGCGCTCGTTGAGGTGCGCGGGATTGTCCTGCGAGCCCGGTGGGCGACAATGGGTCGGTGGACGCACTATCCGAGCCACTCACCCCGTTCGTTGTTGTCATCTCGGGGGTGCCTGGAGCCGGCAAGACGACGCTTGCTTGGCAGCTCTCGCGCCGGCTTCACGTGCCGTTCGTCAGCCGCGATGACATCAAGACCGGTCTACATGTCACACACCGAAGCAACGACCCCAACGAGGCCCGGCGCT
The DNA here is from genome assembly GCA_039194665.1 of Actinomycetota bacterium. Classification (GTDB taxonomy): domain Bacteria; phylum Actinomycetota; class Acidimicrobiia; order Acidimicrobiales; family Ilumatobacteraceae; genus JABSQH01. Next base: position 5,815 of record JBCCVW010000143.1, on the reverse strand, counting down.
TCGCCGAGCAAGCGTTTGACACCTTCTTCGAGACCATCAGCGTCATGGTCCAAAACGGTGTGAGTCTCGTCGCCGAAGCCGCGTTCCACGCCAACCGCGCGCATACACCAATCGCCGAACTTTCGGATTCATGCCAGCTGATTCACGTCGCCCTCATCACACCGGACGAAATCGCGATTGAGCGCTACCTCGAGCGGGCCCAAGCGCGTCCTCGGCATCCATCCCACAACGACAAACGATTCGGAGAAGAGATGCGCAACGGCACCAAGAGCGTCGATGTGTACCGACTCGCCCTGCCGTGCCCGACACTCAGCGTGGACGGCTCCGACCAATGGGACCCCAGCATCGACGAAATCGTCACATTCATCCAATCCACTCACACTGGCCTCGCATCACCGGACCGCTGACCCACGACGCAGACACGTACGCGAACGCATATCGCCCACACCGGCTTGTGCAGCAGGCCGTCCGAGTACGGCACCGATGCGCTCGCCGATCAGCACGGAATCGCACGCCGTCGATGCCGATCGGCGACCGCCGATCGGCCGTGCCGGTTCCCGATCGGGGTGTGACGGCCGCGGCGATTTCGTGGCGTGCCGATCGTCATTGCAGCGCCTCGGGTGTCAGCGGTCCGAGTACGGTCCGCTGATGAAGTTCTGGCGCCGCTCGCGGGTCTCACCCCACGCTGAGCCATCACCAACGTGGTCCCCAAACGAGGACGACGTCTTAGTCAAGGGCGCTCTCAGGGCCATCGACTCCCGGCCCGAGTTCTTCGACGCAGAGTTCACCGGCTCCGACCCGATCGCCCGAATGCTCGATCTCGAAGAGGACAGTCCGGTCAGTCCGACGGGCTACGTGGTCTGGGGACAGCGTGCGATCGGGGCTGCCCGAACCGCCACCGTCGGGAAGACGACGCAGCCCTATCTGGCTCGTGATATCGACCTTGTGCTGAGTCGGGATGCGAGCGCCGCTCAGCTCTTCGGCGCCGTCCAGCAGGCGCTCGGGCCGTCGGTCGCGGCTGAGATCGCCGACCCGGACAACCGCGACTCCCTGGTCGTCGTCCCACCACACGTCCTGGGTGATCGTGAGTGCAGCAGGGGGGGAGCAACGATGCCGCGACGCGGCAATCGCCATCGCTGCGTCACTCGACAAGATGGGCCAACCGGCACCTGCTCAGCGCGAACAGTCGGGCGTTTCGGCAGCCCACGTGTCGGAACGGACCGAGCGTGAGGAGCGCCACATCCCGGTTGCCGGCATCTTGCCCCCGGTCGAAGACCCGCTGGGTCTTCTGATGCGGTCGCGCATCTTGCGACACGTCACCCACCGTCTGTTCGGCCCCATGCTCGCAAGCGCTGTTGCCGTCCACGTTCCGCTGAGCGTCCTCGGTCTGGAGCGTTTCGTTTCCGAGGTGTCACTGACTCCCGGCCGAAAGAAGCACTTCCTCGAATCCGACGCGGAGTTCAGACTGGCGCAACTGGTGAACGAGACCGTACAACCGCCTGCCGTGCTTCGTTCGATTTCGAGGAGTCGGGGCGCGCTTCGGCCTCGCCCTGAAGAGGCGTTCGATGGCGTGGTCTTTCGTGGATTTGACGATCCGACGGGTGCCCATGACCAGGACGTGGTCGAAGCGGTCGTATCGGTCGCTCCCCGACTGTCCGAGCTGATCGACCAAGCGGGTCTGTTCAATCGCTGACGCACGGACCGACGCCACGCATCACGGCGATTCGACCGACTTTCAGGGTTGCGCTCGTAGCTGGCGCAGCACTTCCGCGCCGTGCCGTGCGACGTCGCCGGCGTTGATGTTGCCGATGCGAAAGAGGACGACGTCGGCGGTGACGTACCAGTCGCTCGGGGACAACCGCTCGGCCCACTCGTGAAGTCGGGGCAGCAGAGCCAGCTCGTCGGGCCCCTCGGTGCGCACCCGGACGGCGCCTCTGTGCACGTGGACGTGAAGATCGCCAGGTTGCCCTCGTCGGGCGCGAGTGCTCCACCACAGCGTGCCAGCGCCGTGCGTTCGATGGTCGGCCTGCACCCAGGAAACGCCGTCGTGCGAATGGGTCCGCCACTTCGAGCGGCCGCGGTTGCCTCGTAAGTGGCGGGGCAACAGCTTGAGGCGCTCCGCCTCCCGCAGCCCGGAAGAGACCACGGCGTCAGCGGCGTCGGCCAACGGCCCCAGATCACGACGCATCGCTTCAGCCGCTCGCAGCACTTCCCCGTCGCGCTCGCCGAGTGGATCGTCGACACCCACCACCAGCACCCGTCGGTCGTGCTTGTAGTTCTGCACGCCGCGAACGGCTGCGAGCGGGCAGCTCGCCCCGCCGAGTTGCTGCGCAGCGACGAGCGCCGCGACCTGCGCGTCGTCGAGCAGCGGCTGCAGCGGCCGGGAGAGCAGGTCGATCCACTGTGCGCTGTCAGCCCTGTGCACCAGGTCCGCCGGGATCTCGACGAGCACGCGCGCAGAGACTTCCTCACCGTGCCGGTGACGAACCCGTCGGCGCAGCACCCGCCCGCCGGGCGGGGCGGGTGTGCCGGCCTCCACGACATACACCTCAGACCGGCGAGGCTCGCGGACCGCGACGGAATCTGTCGGCACGCGGAGCGGATCGTCTCCAATGCCGAGCGGTTCGGGGTCGCCGCCGGTGGGGGTGCCCAGGCCTCGACTCTCCAGTGCCGCAGCCCCGCGCAACAACTCGGCAACGTCGTCGCCGTTCGCTGGTGAGCGCAACAACCACCCATCGCTCAAAACGATCTGCTCCGCCTGACCGCGGGCTGGCAGCTCCTCGTCGAGCGCAATGGCCGCGATGTCGCGCAGCAGCGGCATGGCGCCCCGCCGTGGACGGTACGCCAGCGTCCGCAGATCGGACCCCAGGTCGACCTCGACGCCAACGACCGGGTCAGCGGAGACGTCGTAGTACTCGCCGGCCTTGTACTCGTTGGCGACGTGCCAGGTCCCGCTCACAACGCGACGGTCGTGGTGCGTTGAAATCTTCGCGTCGATGAGCTGCGACTCGTCCCACAGACGCTCGCCGCGTCGAGGCGCTCGGCGAATCGCGATCTCCGGCTCGGCTGCCATGTCGCCGGTCTAGCAGCCCGAACCACCGGCCGATCTTCGAACCCACCACCCAAACCACAATGACGTCGGGCTGCCGACCTCGGCAGCGCTCAGCGCGTGCGGTTAATCGAACCACCGTCCCGCACATATCAGCACGACCGAACCCACCCCGCGAACCCACTCGGAAACGGCACCGATGCGCTTGGCGGACCGGTCCATATCTATCGAGCCGAGCCAGACCGGGGTGTCCTGTCGAGGACGCATGGCGGTGCGTGATCGAGTCGGGTCAGTCGCCTCGTCGAGGTCGCGGTCCAGTCAGTTGTCGAGATCGTCGAGCGGGATGCTGTCGCTGCTCGCCGAATCGTTGAGCCGGGCCTCCCTACGGTGTCGGCTCAGGCGTGAAGATGGCAGCGAGCTTCGTCCCCTCAACACCGCCCGCAGAGCTGGAGCGGCACACCCACGAGACGGTCGTCGTCGATCCCTCGCTGACCTGGATGACGCGGTTTCCCGATATCTCGCCTCTGCCGCCGGTCCCGGCGTCGTCGTACGCCCGCTCGTAGGCCTGCTCGGCGGTACCCGTCGTCGATAACGAGCAAAAGATCACTCCTCCCGACGCCGTCGACGACGCAACGACCGTGAAGTGTCCGTCGGCCGGCGCCGTCAACGGCATCGCCGCGATCACCTTCGCACCCTCACCAAAGGAGAGCCCTGTATTGACGCCATCCTTCTCCACGGCGAATGGCTGGGCGGCCACCACCGCATCGATGTCCGCGCTGTTCGCCGCTGACGCCGCCTCCAGAACGCTGAGCCGTTGCTCGATCTCGGTCAGGCTCGATTTGGTGTAGTAGCCGACGATGTCGGCGAGCACGAACACCGACCCGTTCTGATTGAAGATCTTGATCGCACCGCTCGGCGACAACGCCACATCGACCTTGTTCGGAAACGGTGCCTGGCCAGCTGAGAAGTTCAGGTTCGACAACAACGGCACATCGCTCAGATTCGCTGGGAACAGCCGCAAATTCGACTGCGCGGTCGGTTCCGCCACCGTCACGTTCATCGCCACACCCACGGCATCGGCGGGAATCGCCAGTGGGCCGACGCACTCCCCGACACCGCCAGTGATCTGCTGGGTGTACACCTCGCCCGCCCCCAACGCCGTCGGTCGCGGTCCGACCTGCAGCGGCGGAGGCCGCAGGTCGAACGCGCGACAGCCCGGAGTCGGCACATACGTCGAGTCGTCGTCTCCTGGCGCCGCATCAGCCGACCACGCCGACGTGACCATCAACGTCGCTGCCACAGCAAGCACCGCGACTGTCACCGTCCACGCAACGGCATTGGTCCGGATCTTAAAAGTGTTCCCCATGCACGCATCTTGGCACTGGCGCCATCAAACCGAGACGGACTAGCCCCGGCACCAACCGGCCGATCTTCGAACCCACCACACAAAACCACAACCATGTCGGGCTGCCGACCTCGGCAGTGCTCAGCGCGTGCGGCTAGTCGAACCATCGACCCGCACATATCAGCACGACCGAACCCACCCGCGAACCCACTCGGAAACGGCACGTCCAGCTCGGCTCGACCTACTCGGAAATGGGCGGCCAGCGAGACTGTGGCGACGCGTGCGGTACGGCGCGATCGGCCGTGCCGGATACGGATACGGATGGGGTCCTGATACCTGCGGTGCCGCGGAGTTCGATGCTCGAAGTGCTACTCATCGCGTCGTAGCTCTTGGACCATGCGCCGAACGTCGGGGCGGGATTCAGGATGCGAGGAAGTCGGCAACCTGCTCAAGCACCAGTCGCATGCCCGTCAGCCCTGCGGTCCCGAACACGAGCTGTGGATCGATTTCGATGAAGGCCTCGTTCTGAATGGCTGGGGAGTTCTCGATGACCGGCGAGTCGAGGAACTGGGCCAACAGATCGGCTGATTCGCTCCCGGTGTTGACGTAGAGGATTGCGCCATCGCTTGAGATCAGGTCGGCGCGCTCCAGCGAGACAGTGTTGTACAGCGTGCCCACCTCTGGAGGCAGTTCCTCCTCCGTCGGCACGACCGTTCCGCCTAGCCTCTCGATCAGATCCCCGACGAGGTGGTTGTTCCGATACAAACGGAAGCCGTCCTGCAGTGGCAGTACCAACGAAACCGTTCTGGCATCGGCCACTCTGTTCCGAGCGGACTCGACCGCGTCTCCAAACTCCGACACGAGTTCCTCACCGCGTTCTTCCAAACCGAATACTTCAGCGACTTGGACGACATTGGCTGACGGGTCACCGAAGTTGTAGGCAATGCCGACGGTGGGAGCGATCTCTGACATCAGCGGCTCCACGTCGGCGAAGTCGACCGACGCACCGATAATCAGGTCGGGTTGGAGTGCTGCCACCTGTTCCAGATTCGGGCCGGAGTCGCCCGGCGCAATCGGTTCGATCTCGATCGCTTCGATCCGATCGTCGAGAAGCGGGTGGAATGGCTGATCGTAAACCGACGATTGGTCGAGCGCCCCGACGGGCTCCAGGCCGAGGTCGAGGAGAATCGAGAGCACCCCGCGACGACCGGCGACCACGATTCGTTGGGGATCGGCGGGTACTTCGGTCGAGCCGAAGACATGGTCCACGGTTCGGACGCCCGCGGAGACTGTCGTTGACGGTGATGCCGGTGGGGATGTGTCCTGAACGTCGATCGGCGTCGGTGGCGGTGGGGAGGTCTCTGAGGAGTCGGCCGTCATCGCAGGCGCGGAGGGAGACGGCTCCGAGGATTCGACAGTGG
>JBCCVW010000142.1:0-12242 GCA_039194665.1 Actinomycetota bacterium | reverse complement strand
TTCGATCACGTCCTACATCCAGCAGGCGCTGCTCGACGGTCTCTACACCATCACGGCGACCACCGAGTTCGCTCCCGAGCTGCTCGCTCAGGAAGGCGAAGTCGTGGAGAACGACGACGGCTCGGTCACGGTCAACTTCGTGTTGCGTGACGGCCTCGTGTGGAGCGACGGCACGCCGTTCACCTCGAACGACGTCGCCTTCACCCAGAACGCCATCATGGCCCAAGACGGCGAGGACGAAGAGGGCGAGCCCAACTTCGTGTACCTCATCGGTGACCGCACCGGGTTCGACACCGTCACCTCGGTCGACGTCATCAGCGACACCGAGTTCAGCATCACCTGGTCGGAGTTCTTCGCTGGCTGGAAGGGTCTCTACGACCGCATCTTCCCGGCGCACGTGTTCTCCGAGGACCCCGTCGAGGCGGCCCAAGAGATGAACGAGGCCTTCCCCGAGTGGACGCTCGCCAGCGGCGACGTGGTCCCCTCGACCGGCCCGATGATCTTCGACTCGTGGGAGCGCGGCGTCCAGATGAATCTGGTGCGCAACGACATGTACCCCGGCTCGGTCAGCCCCGACGTAGTTCGCCAGGGCGAGATCGCCTCGGTCGACGGCGTGCAGATCAACTGGGTGACCGACACCGACGCCCAAATCGCGGCGCTCGAGGCCGGCGAGGCACAGATGATCTTCACCCAGCCGCAGCTGCAGTTCGAGACGCTCGTGTCGAGCGACTCGTTCACCGTGGCCAGCCAGGCTGGTCCAGTGTTCGAGCACTGGGGCCTGAACCTCAACAACACTCACCTGGCCAAGCCAGAGGTGCGCGAGGCGATGGCCTTCGCGATGGACAAGAGCGAGGTCATGGCCGGCCTGTACACCCCGTTGTTCCCGGATCTCCCCGCTGAGGGCCTGGGCAACACGTACTGGCTGTCGAACCAGAGCACGTACGAGGATCACGCTGGTGAGCAGGGCTACGGCGCTGGCGACATCGAGTCGGCTCAAGCCGCGCTCGAGAGCGCTGGCTACGCCCAGAACGGCGACGGCATCTACGAGCACCCCGACGACGGTGTGCTCTCGCTGCGGGTCGGCACGACCGGCGGCAACCGTCTGCGTGAGATCCAGCAGGAGCTCATCCAGGCGCAGATGGCCGATGCCGGCATCGAGATCGTCATCGACAACGTCGAGGGCGCGGCCTACTTCAGCGAAGTGCCGTTCTCGGCTGACGCGCTGGCCTGCGCCGCTTCCGGTGGCGCCGAAGGCAACTGCGACATCTGGGACATCACCCAGTTCGCATGGGTCGGTGGCCCCTGGCCTGGCGGTCAGAGCGCCTCGTACCTGAGCGACTCGGGCAACAACCCCTACGGCTTCCAGAACGCCGACTTCGACGCGCTCTCCGACGAGTGCGACGCGACGATCGACGACGCCGAGCGCGCTGCTTGCTACAACACCATGGACACCTACGTCACCACCCTGACGCAGGACCCGGTCCAGGGTCTGTTCATGCTGCCGTTGACGCAGAAGCCGAACTTCTACGGCACCACCTCCCAGCTCGCACAGGCGGCGGTTTCGCCCGACGCCAACGACGCTGGCCCGCTGGTGAACGTCGTGGACTACGTGTTCGCCAGCTGATCACGTAGCACCTATCGATTGATCGGGGTGCGGGCGCCATCGAGCGTCCGCACCCCGGCCATTCGACTCGGCGTCGAGGGGACCGTCGAGTTGGGTTTACGATCTCACCACCGTGTTTGCCTACATCTCACGACGGATACTGGTGTCGATCCCACTCCTGGCGGTCGCGTTGTATCTCGTCTTCATTGGGGTCTCACTCACCACCGATCCACGCGCCGAGTTCTATCTCTGTCTGCCGCGTTGCCAAGATGGCTTCGACCGCATCACCGAGCAGTACAACCTCGATGTGAACGTCTGGGTGCGTCCGTTCATTTGGTTCGGTGAAGCACTCACCGGCGATTTGGGGGAATCCACCACCATCGGTCAACCCGTCACCGAGGTGCTGCGCACCCGTGGCTGGAACACTGCGATGATCGCCATCCCGGCGTTCCTCGTCTCTGCGATCTTCGCCTTGCTGCTGTCGGTGTACTCCGCCCGCCATCAGTACACCGCTGGGGACTACTTCTTCACCGGCCTCGCCTTCGTCGGCCTGGCCTTTCCGTCCTTCGTTCTCGCCCTGGTGATCCAGAACATCTTCGGGGTGCAGTTGCAGAACTGGTTCGGCGTCAAGCCGTTCAACACTGGCCGCAAGACCGGGCAGAACTTCTTCGAGCTACTGCGTGACATCACGTTGCCGGCGATGTCGTTGTCGATCCTGTTCATCTCGGCCGACAGTCGGTTCGGTCGAGCGTCGATGCTCGAAACGCTCAACCAGGACTACATCCGTACTGCGCGGGCCAAGGGCATCTCTGAGCGCACTGTGGTGTGGAAGCACGCGTTGCGCAACGCGCTGATCCCGCTCGTCACATTGTGGGCCCTGAACTTCTCGGCGTTGCTCAGCGGGTCCGTGGTCACCGAGTCGATCTTCTCGTGGCCCGGCCTCGGCCCGGCGTTCATCACCGGTTTGAATGCTTCCGATCTCGATCTCGTGCTCGGCATCGTGTTGCTGACCGGGTCGATCGTGGTCGTGTTCAACCTCGTCGCCGACGTGTTGTACGGCGTGCTCGACCCACGTATCCGACTGAACTGATGGTGATCTGATGGCTGACACAGAAGCAACCGAGATCGCCACCGAAGAGTTACGCGATCCTGAGGTACACGGGCCTCGTGATCACGGCAACCCGTCACAGGCGCCGCTGTTCTCGGCCGGCGAGGTCGAGGGCCTCACCGAGAAACCGAAGTCGTTCGGACGGCTCACGTGGGAGAAGTTCATCCGCCACCGGCTGGCCCTGGTCGGCCTGGTCGGCATTCTGTTGATCATTGCCGCGTTTTTCATCGCCCCGTACTTCAGCAACTACACCTTCGACCAGCGCAATGTGCCCGACCGCCTGCAGGGGCCTTCGTGGGACCACCCGTTCGGCACCGACGAAATCGGTCGAGATCTCTTCGTACGCACCGCCCAGGGCGGCCGCTACTCGATGCGTATCGGCTTGGTCGCGGCGGTGATCGCCACCGTCATCGGCACCTTGTTCGGGGCGGTCGCGGCGTACTTCGGACGCTGGGTCGACGTGGCGATCTCGCAGCTGATCAACCTGGTGCTCGTGGTGCCGGCACTGCTGATCCTCGCCGTGTTCGCCCTCTACTTCGGCCGTGACGCCAACCGCCTGGCGCTGGTACTCGCGTTGCTGCTGTGGACCCGGATCGCCCGAGTGGTGCGGGGCGTGGTGCTGTCGATCAAGGAGGCCGACTACGTGATGGCGGCCAGAGCCGCCGGCGCGTCGCACGGCAGAATCATCGGCAGACACGTGTTACCCAACGTGATCGGTGCCGTGGTGGTCGAAGTGACGCTGCTCGTCGGTACCGTGATCGTGCTCGAGTCGACGCTGTCGTTCCTGGGTCTTGGCGTGCAGCCACCCAACGCGTCGCTGGGCACCTTGGTGGCCGACGCCAAAGGTTCGATCGCCACCGACCCTGTCCGTGTGTTGATGCCGGGCTTCTTCATCGTGCTCATCGTGTTGTGCATCAACTTCATCGGTGACGGCCTGCGCGATGCGCTCGACCCGAAGGCCAAGGTCGAAGGCGGCAAGTTCGACGCCAAGAAGGCCGCCAAGAAGCGCCGCAAGGACGGCACCAAGGCTGGCGGCATGGACGGCCGCACCCGAGGCAGCGCACTGACTGTCGGCGGTGGCCGGTTGACCGGCACGGTGCCGCCCGAGTCGAACTCCACCCCGGGGGCACCGTGAGCTTGTCCAACGGTGCGGCGCCGGCGCCGCTGCTCACCGTCGACGATCTCTCTGTCGGCTTCCACTCCCGCGAGGGCGTTCTCAAAGCCGTCAGCAACGTGTCGTTCGAGATCTCGCCGGGCGAGGTCCTCGCCGTTGTCGGCGAATCGGGCTCGGGCAAATCCGTTACCGCGTTGGCCCTCATGCAACTGCATCCGCGCAACACCGAGATCACCGGCGACGTGATCTTCGACGGCATGGATTTGCTGTCGATGGAAGACGAAGAGATGCGCTCCATTCGCGGCCGCGATATCGCCATGATCTTCCAGGATCCGATGACGGCGATGAACCCGGTGTTCTCTGTGGGCGACCAGATCGTCGAGTCGATCGTGTTGCACACCGATGCCAACAAGAAGGAAGCCTGGTCCAAAGCCGTCGATCTGCTCGCCGCAGTAGGCGTGCCAGAGCCGAAGCGACGGGCGTCGCAGTATCCGCACGAGTACTCGGGCGGGATGCGCCAGCGGGCGATGATCGCCATGGCGATCGCCAACGACCCCAAGTTGTTGATCGCCGACGAGCCGACCACCGCACTCGACGTCACCGTGCAAGCGCAGGTGATGGAGGTGCTCTACGACGTGCAGGAGCAAACCGGCTCGGCGATGATGCTCATCACCCACGACCTCGGGCTTGTTGCCGGTGCTGCCGACCGTGTGCAGGTGATGTACGCCAGCCGCCTCATGGAGACGGGCAACGTCGACGACGTGTTCTACCGGTCGAGCAATCCGTACACCCGCGCGCTGCTCGATTCGATTCCCGATCTCGAGACGGTGAAGGACAGCCTCAGCTCGATCCCGGGCAATCCGCCGAGCTTGGCTCATCCGCCGCCCGGGTGTGCGTTTGCGCCACGCTGCTCGATGGCGGTTCCCGACTGTGGCCTAGCGGTGCCCGAGCTCGTGCCGGTGGTCGGAGAGGGTCACGCCAGTCGGTGTATTCGCACCGCCGACATGGGTGTGGCCGTGGAGGCGCCGGCATGACCGATACATCTGATCGCGGCGAGGCCGATCGCGGCAGCATCGATCTCGGCGCCGACGATGTTTCGCCGTTCGACTCGGGCGCGATCTCGACACTGGAAGTCGGCGAGCCGCTCCTGCGCGTCCGCAACCTGGTGAAGGAGTTCCCGATTCGCGCCGGGATCTTCCGCCGTCAGGTCGGTTCCGTGAAGGCGGTTTCCGACGTCAGCTTCAACCTGTTCCCCAACGAGACGCTCGGCGTGGTTGGCGAGTCGGGTTGCGGCAAGTCGACGCTCGGCCGTTCGCTGTTGCGGTTGATCGAACCCACGTCGGGCCAGGTGATGTTCGGTGAAGAAGACGTCACGTTGGCCGGTCGTCGCCGCTTGCAACAGCTACGCAGCGATCTGCAGATGGTGTTCCAAGACCCGTACGCGTCGCTCAACCCGCGGTTGCCGATTCGTGACATCGTCGGCGAACCGATGCGCATCCACGGCGTGTCGCGCAAGGAAGCCAAAGCACGCGTCGGCGACTTGTTGAACCGGGTCGGCCTGCTGGCCGAGCACGGCAACCGGTACCCGCATGAGTTCTCGGGCGGGCAACGTCAGCGCATCGGCATCGCTCGCTCGTTGGCGTTGCGGCCGAAGGTGATCGTGCTCGACGAGCCCGTGTCGGCGCTCGACGTGTCGATTCAGGCGCAGGTGCTCAACCTGCTCGACGAGCTACAGGACGAGTTCGATCTGTCGTACATCTTCATTGCCCACGACCTGTCGGTGGTGCGCCATACGAGCGATCGGATCGCGGTGATGTACCTCGGCCGTCTTGCCGAAGTGACCGATCGCACGACGCTGTACGACGAGCCAGCCCATCCGTACACGCAGTCGTTGCTGTCGGCGGTGCCGGTCGCTGATCCCAAGCGCGAACGCGAGCGCAAGCGGATCATCTTGCAGGGCGACGTGCCGAGCCCGGCCAATCCGCCGAAGGGCTGCCGATTTCACCCGCGGTGTCCGGTGGCCAAGGACAAGTGCTCGCAGGAGACCCCTGAACTCACCGAGGTCGCACCCGGCCATTTCGTTTCGTGCCACTTCCCGCTCGCTGCGGGCGAGACGTTGCTCGACCGGACCCGCCAAATGGGTCGCAGCGTCGACATCTCCCAACACTGACGCTGTCGTGAGCAGCGCAGCTGCATCCACGTCGGTCACGTTGCATTCCACGTGGCGTGGGTTCGTCGGCACGATCCTTGGCGCGTCGATCTTGTTGGCCACCGGCGCATTCGCTGTCGCCGTTGCCGGCTGGCGTCTCATTCCGACGGCGATTCTGGTCATCGGCGCAATCGCCGTGATGGTCGTGTTGTTCGACTATCCCATCGCCACCACGTTCGACGAACGAGGCGTGGAGCGACGGATGGCGTTTCGTCGACAGTTGATCCCGTGGGACGATGTCAGCCGCATCGTGCGCGCCCGCCCGAGCTTCTCCCTCGGTATTCGCAAGTTCACGCACGGCGGGTTCACCGCCATCGTGGGACGACGGCGTTATCTGTTGGTGGATACCGGGGAGGGCCTCGACGAGTTCGATCGGCTCGAGGCGCTGATCGAGGAACTCGGCCACGACGTGGAGTTCGATGCCGTGCAGCCCCCGCGCGAGGGCGCCACGGCCACCTGGACCTACCGCCGCCGCAAGTGGATGCCCGACGACCTCGGCTGAGGCGTTCGGGCGCTGCTGCTGCGCGGTGCCCCCGGGCTTTCTCGGCGCCATACGTTGCGGTATCCGCAAACCTCGACGCCGAGAAGCGACGCCTGCCGGCCCTGTGTTCTGTGCCGCGGCTTCTTGGCGTTGTCACTAGCGGCTTCCGCAACCCTCGGCTCCCAGAAACGACGGGTCATTTCCGGGGCAGTGGGCGCCGCGGGTTTCCCGATCGGGTCGGTAGCATGGCGGGCCGTGCGGGACGTGATCCTCTACATCACTTTGGTGCTCAACGTCGTCTCGATGGGTGCCTTGATTGCTGGCATCCTCATGCACAGCGGCCGTGGTGGTGGCCTCTCCGACATGTTCGGCGGCGGCGGGGGAGCGGCGCTCGGGTCTACCGCAGCCGAGCGCAACCTCAACCGGATCACCTTCGTATTTGCGCTGATCTGGATCTTCACGGTCCTGGCGCTCAGCTTCCTACTGCCCGTGATCTGACGGGTGGGTGCCACACCGGCACCGCGGTAGGATCTGATCCCTTCACCACGTCGGAGTGGCGGAATTGGCAGACGCGCTAGCTTGAGGTGCTAGTGCCCTACTTAATGGGCGTGGGGGTTCAAGTCCCCCCTCCGACACTGACCGCTCAGCGGCCTCTCTCGTCGTCCTGCATCGCAGGGCGACGTTCGGGTTTTTGGGGCCACCTCGGCTGGGTGCGGTGCCCGGGTGATGCAGCGGGTTAGGGTCGCCGCCCTCAGTGACGGAGGTTCTGACGATGAGTGATGTTCCACAGATGGCGATGTCCACCGAGGTCCCGGAAGGAGTGGCGACACCGGACACGCTGGACACCCGAATCGGCACGCTGCGCATGGTGGACGGAGTGCCGACCGATGAGACGGCGCGGGCCGTGTACGACAACCTCGACTTCCAACGCGCAGTGCAGGCATTTCTGCACGGGATCCAGATCGCATCGATGTCGGCCATGCGCGCCGGACTGCTGCAGTTCGGTCCTGCGAACGAGACAGTGCTCGTGTTCGAGGACCTCATGGACTCGAAGGCGATTTGGCTCACGCCCAACACGACGAACATCTACAACGCGCTGTGGTTGGAGCTGTCCGACGAACCGATGGTGATCGAGACGCCACCCGACGTGCTCGGGTTGATCGACGATCACTGGTTCAAGTGGGTCGGCGACTTTGGTCGGCTGGGCCCGGATCGGTCCGAGGGCGGCAAGTTCCTCATCCTCCCGCCGGGCTATGAGGGCGACGTCCCAGACGAATACTTCGTCTACCCAACCAACACGTACGGCAACTGGGTGATCTGGCGAGGATTCCAGGTCGATGGCGACACCACTCCAGCGGTGCAAACGACCAAGGACCGGTTCCGCGTGTACCCACCCTCCCGGCGGGACGATCCGCCCGAGATGACCTTCGTCAACGTCTCGGGTGTCTCGAACAGCACGGTGCATCGCATGGACAGCGGGATCTACGACGAGATCAATGCGGTGGTCCAAGCGGAGCCGTCTGAGGGAGAGAACCCCGAAATCCTCGGCATGCTCGCCGCGATCGGCATCAAGAAGGGCGCCGAGTTCGCGCCCGATGAACGCATGCGTCGGATCCTCGCCGAGGCCGCCGATGTCGGCGCCGCAACCGTCCGCACCATCATGAGCAGGCCGCGCGACGACCTGTTCTACTTCTATCCCGGCGAGAGCGTGTGGTGTGATCCCTTCCCGGGAGGCGACTACCACTGGCTTCACGAGGGTGCGTCGTTGCTCGACGCCCGGGCGGGGTTCTACTACTACGCGACCGGCAACACGCCGGCGATGGCCAAGAAGATCATTGGGAAGGGCTCGAAGTACGCCTTCACGTTCAACGACGCCGACGGCAACCCCTTCGACGGTGCAAACACCTATCGCGTGCGTGTTCCCGCCAACGTCCCGGCGCAGGACTTCTGGGCGTTCACGCTCTACGACAACCAGACGCGATCGATGCTGCAGACCGACGTGCGCTTCCCGGGCATCGACAGCAAGGACGCCGCAATCGAAGCGAACGATGACGGCTCGCACGACGTGTACTTCGGGCCCGAAGCGCCAGCTGGCAAGGAGGGCAACTGGGTGCAGACGGTTCCCGGCAAGGGCTGGAGCATGCTGTTCCGGCTGTATGGCCCCCTCGAACCGTGGTTCGACAAGACCTGGCGTCCTGGCGAGCCGACACTCCTCACCTAGGGTCGCCTCAATGGCGGCTGAGTCGGGCAGTTACCCGCTCCCGGAGCACCCCGTATTGGCAGAGGCTGCGCGTGCCGTGCGCGACGACGGTGCGTGGGCACAGATCTTCGATGTGCACTGGCACTGTGCCTACGCGACCGATGAGCTTCGGCGCACCTTCGGAGCGGGTGAGCTCGTCGAGTTTCCGTTGGGTCGCCATGCGTTTGGGCCCGAGTTCGTTGCCGCTGCGCTCGAATGGCGCTTCGGGCCGAATACACGTGAGAGCCTTCGTGCGGCGTTCGGCGTGTTGGGCGGATTCGTACTCGCCGACGCCGGCGGTGACCGCGACGAGCTGCGCGCGGCTGTCGACCCGATGTTTCATCCCATGATCGACGATCTGGAAGTGCGCAACGAGGTGATCTACGCAGGCGAAAATTCGGGTGGGGCGCTCGAGCGGACGACCGGCGTACGGTCGACCGTCGTACGACTCCGCGACGACGTGGGCAACGTCGTCGGCACAGCATTCTGGTCCAAGCCTGCGCTGGGGACGGATGCGATCGCCGCTGTGCTCTCGAACACCGACGTCGGTCACCTCGAACGAATGCAGCTCGTGACCAAACCCGCTCGCCGACCTGCCGCACTGCTCTTTGCAGACTTGGAGGGTTCGACGCCCCTCGCCAGGCGACTGTCAACGCCGTCGTACTTCTCGCTCACCCGCCGGCTGGTTCGTGCGGCGGACCGCTGCACTATCGAGGCGGGCGGTCTCGTCGGCCGTCACGTTGGCGATGGGGTCGTGGCGTTCTTCCTCGCTGAGACGAGCGGATCGGAGTCGGCCGCGGCCCGGGCCTGTATCGAGGCGGCACGTCATCTGCGCGCCGCGATCGGCGATGTGGCGGCGCGGGCCAACCTCGACACCGACGACCTTGCCGTGCGATTCGGCCTTCACTGGGGGTCGACGTTGTACGTCGGCGGCATCACGACATCCGGGCGCTCCGAGGTCACAGCGCTCGGCGACGAGGTGAACGAAGCCGCACGAATCGAAGCGTGTGCGAGCGGCGGTCGAGTGCTGGCGTCGAAGAGCTTGGTCGAGCGACTCGACGTGGACGACGCGTCCGGGCTGGGGATCGACCCCGATCGCATGCGCTACACCATGCTCGGCGAGTTGCCGACGGCGGGCGAGAAGGCCCGCCGAGACGCTCCAGCGATCGCTGTCTGCGAGCTCTGACCGCGTCCGTTGTTGCAGTCCGACGTGCGATTTCCCGGCATCGACAGCAAGACCTGGCGGACCGGACGGCCACGTTCGTCCTCTCGCATCGGAGAGCGCAAATGTGTTGCATTCACTTGACGAATGTTGCGTTTGCGTTACGGTGATGCCGCGGGCGGAGAGAGGAGTGAAGCTCGTGGGTCTCTTGACTGTTATCGGAGTTGATGCCGCGGAGGTGTCGATGCCGGCGTTGCGGTCGATGGCTCGGCTCCTCGCCGTTCTGTTCGCGGCAGCGATGGTGCTGGCCCTGCTGCGGCGTGCGATCCGTCGCGTCGACGATCCGCGGCTGCGCGATCAACTGCTGTTCTTCGTGCCGAAGGCGCTGTTCGTCGTGGTTGCGCTGTGTGCACTCGCGGCGGTCGGCATCAACGTCTCGGGCATCGCGGCGATCATGGCCACCGTGGGCGTCAGCGGTGCCGTCGTGTTCACGCCGGTCGGACAGAACCTCGTCGCCGGAACGATGATCCGCATCGACGACGTGTACCAGGTCGGCGAGGTCGTGACCGTTGGCGAGCTCCACGGTCGAGTCGTCTACCGCTCGATGCTGCGCAGCGAGCTGGAGCTTCCCGACGGCTCCAAGGCTTGGGTGCCGAACTCCGCCTTCCAGGAGAGTCAGGTGCTCAACCACAGTCGTATGGGTGGTTGGCGCATTTGTGTCGAGGTCCCGCTGGACCGTTCGAGCGATCGATTGTTGGCGCAGCAGGTCATGAACGAGGTGGTGAGTGGACTGAGCTGGAACCAGGTGGGCAAAGAAGCATTCATCGCCTTCGACCACGTGGGTGCCGAGGCGCTGTTCTTCCGTGCGTATGCCTGGATCGAGGATCGAACCCAGGAGCCCTGGTACCGAGGCCTGCTGCTGAGTGAACTCGTCGATGCGCTCGAGGCTCAGGGTGTCTCTGTCGGCCAAACGACCAATCTGTCGATCCGCGAGGTCGGACCGATCACCGGTGAGATCCCGCAACTCCCGATCGAGCGCACCCCAGAACCGGAGCGTCGCTGGTCGCTCCGGTCACGAGGGTGATCGTTGCGGGTGACAGACATCGGATTGCGCCCAGGCTGCGTTTAGGTGGCCACGACGATCGTGGCGGGTCCGAAACCTGACCCGACTGGAGCACACCACTGCAATGAACGACCGCGATTCCGTACATCGGCCCCGACGAGCTCGATCCGTTCCACTCCTTGTGGCGGGTGGATTTGCTGCAGGAGGTGTCGGAATTGTCGGTGCGTCAGCGTCGGCGCAGACTGCGCCGACCTCGTCGTACGTCGTGATCCTGGGCGACGCCCCGGTCGCTACGTACGACGGCGACCAGCCAGGCCTGGCAGCAACGATGGTCGACGTAGGAGAACGGCTCGACCCCACCAGCGAGCCTGTCCAGGACTACGTCCAGTTCTTGGACCAGGAACAGCTCGACGTGCTCGACCGCGCGGGAATTGACAACGCTGCCCGCGGCCAGGTGTTCAATTACGCCCTGAACGGCTTCGAGGCCGAACTGACGCCACAGCAGGCGATCGACCTCGCCAACCAGCCCGACGTCGTCAGCGTCTCGCCGAACGAGCTGCGCCAGCTCGAGACCTACAACACCCCATCGTTCCTCGGCATCGACCAGCCCGGCGCGGCATGGGACACCGGCTACACCGGCACCGACGTGGTGATCGGCGTGATCGACACCGGCATCTGGCCCGAGCACGAGTCGTTCGCCGACGACGGCAGCTTCGCGCCCCTGGTGGACTTCGCCGACGTGCCGTGCGAGTTCGGGAGTAGCGACTACAACCCCGACGACGTGCCCTTCGATTGCAATAACAAGCTGCTCGGTGCTCGCGACGTGCGCTTCAAGTACATCGAAGACTTCGGCCCCGAGACGTTCGACTCGGCGCGCGACTACAACGGCCACGGCACCCACGTCGCCGGGACCGCCGCTGGCAACCCCGTGGTAGCCGACATCGGCGGCTTCGAACTCGGCGAACTCAGTGGCGTCGCTCCGGATGCTCGGGTCATCGCCTACTCGGCGTGTGGTGACCTCGGCTGTTACGAGAGCGACCTGGTCGCCGCGATCGATGCCGCAGTCGCGGACGGCGTCGATGTGATCAACTATTCGATCGGCGGAGCACCATCTCTCGCGGGCGGCGACGACATCGCCGTCCTCAACGCCGCAGCGGCGAACGTCTGGACCGCAACCTCTGCGGGTAACAGCGGCCCCGGCGAGGGCACGGTCGGCGGACCCGCCAGCGTGCCGTGGATCACCTCGGTCGGTGCGAGCACGCA
>JBCCVW010000141.1:0-12343 GCA_039194665.1 Actinomycetota bacterium | reverse complement strand
GCGAGGCCTGACTTCACGTCTGAGCACCTCACGGTTGGACGGCCTCGCGCCAGCAGAGGCGCCCGAGCGGGCGCGCCCGGCGGCCCGCCTGATTGGCGTGGCCTTACTGAAGGTCGGAGCACGCACGGTTGGACCGCCCCGCACCAGGCGTGCTCCCTGGCGGTCGCGGCGCCGGCAGCGCTTGATTGGCGAGGCCTGACTTCACGTCTGAGCACCTCACGGTTGGACGGCCTCGCGCCAGCAGAGGCGCCCTAGCGGGCGCGCCCTGCGGACGTGCTGACATGCGGGGCCTTACTGCACATCTGAGCACCTCGAAGCCTGACGGCTCCGCGCCAGGCGTGCTCCCTGGCGGTCGCGGCGCCGGCAGCGGACCACGAGGGTGCGCATGCGGGCGCGCAGGCGGCGGACGGCCACCCGACACCGCGTCCGATACGGCCGACCAACTTGATCGGCGATGTCCTTGCTGGTATAATTAGAAAAAGAGAACTGCATTCGGCCCCCATTAACATCAATTCCGACAAAAGTCGGCGCGCCAAACTAGCAGTTCAGGGGGTCTGCCGCTGCGATTGCAGTTACGCGAGCTTCTCGATCACGGAGCGAAGGGCAGCGATCTCGTCGTCGTCGAGTTTCACGCTGAACACTGCCTGCAGCGCTCGGCGGTACGTCACATTCATCTCCCGCCAAAGGCGCCGGCCGGTGCGCGTCAGCTCGACCTCGACCGCGCGTAGATCCGCTGCGTCGACGTGACGGTGGCGGGCGACCCAGCCCTCCTCCTCGAGCCGGTCGAGGCGGCGGCTCACGCTCGATGCCGGGAGCCGCAGGTCGGCAGCCACATCATGCGGTCGCGCCAACCCACCAAGCCGCTGCAGTGAGGCCAGCACATCGAACCAACCGAGCGGGATGTCCCACTCCGCACGCAGCTCGTCGTCGATCGTCCGTTCGAGGTCGCCGACGACGGCCTGCATCCCGCGCCATGCTCCGACGCGATCGCGATCGAGACGGGGCATCTAACCCGTGTGACGAATCGCGTCTGTGAACGCGTTGACGACCTCGTCGATCTGACTCGCCGACACGATGAGTGGGGGCATCCAGCGGATGGTTCGTTTACGCGTTCCGGCGCGCATCAGGATCACGCGATGCTCGCGCAAGCAATGATCGACGATCGCCGCCGTGCGATCGTGACTGTCGAACTCGGTGGCCACCATCAACCCGCGACCGCGCACGAACTGCAACGCGTTGTCGAGTTGCTGGAGATCGCGGAGCGCGTCGGTCAACTGCGTGCCGCGCGCCGCAACGTTGTCGAGAAAGCCAGGCTCGGTGATCACATCGATCGTCGCCAACGCCGCAGCACACGCCATCGGGTTCCCGTCGAACGAGCCACCGTGACTACCGGGGATCCACTGTTCGTCGATCTCGCGCCGCAGGCCCAACGCAGCAAACGGAAAACCCGACGCAATGCCTTTGGCCATACACATCAGATCCGGCTGCACGTCATGTGACTCGATGGCGAACATCTTCCCGGCACGCCCGAACCCAGACTGCACCTCATCGACGATCAACAAGATGCCGTGGGTCCGACAGCGCTCGGCCACACCGTCGATGAACGCCGCTGGCGTCGGGATGTACCCCCGCTCGGCGATCACCGGTTCAAGCACGATCGCCGCCACCTCCTCGGCGGGGGTCTGGGTGAGGAACAGACGGTCGAGTCCCCGCAGCGCACGAGAGATCTCTGACTCCTGATCCGATGTGTGCGGATCAGGGAACGGCGCAACGTACACACCGCCGGGCAACGGCCCGTAGCCCTCCCGATCGAGCGCCCGGGAGGTCGACATCGCCATCGTGAGATGGGTGCGACCGTGGAACGCACCATCGAACACCACGATGTTGGGACGCCCGGTGGTTTGCCTGGCCACCTTCACCGCCGACTCGATCACCTCATCGGCCGACGTGGTGAAGAAGAACGACTCGATGCCATCCGGGGTCAGTTCGGTCAGACGCGCGGCGAGCGGCTCGAGCAGATCGTGGGTGTACACGTTGTTGGGTGCGTGGATGCACCGCTCGGCCTGCTCACTGATCGCCTTGACCACACGCGGATGGCTGTGGCCCGTCGTGGCCGGGGCGATACCCGCCGCGAAGTCGAGGTACTCGTGACCGTCGGTATCGACGACGTAACACCCGTGGCCGCGGGCGACCTGCAGATCGGTCGCTCGCGACCACACGTGCGAGAGGTGGCTCGGCGAGGCCATGCGCGCAGACTACGTGGTCAACGCCGGCGCGACGGAGTGCTCAGGCAGCGTCGGCGTGATCCGCCGCCGGTGCATCGTCAGCCTGCTCGGCCGTCACGTCACCGTGGCCGATCGAGAACGCGATGCGCTGCACCTCGTCGTAGTTCGACGCGAGATGGAACGTCATCGCCTCGCGCACTCGCTCTGGTACATCGTCGAGATCCGGGCCGTTGCGCGCAGGCAACACCACATCGGTCAGACCCATACGGTGTGCGGCCAATACCTTCTGCTTGACCCCGCCGATGGGCAGGACCTGCCCCTGCAGCGTGATCTCGCCGGTCATTCCGACCTGCGGGTTCACCGGACGGTCGGTGAGCAACGAGATCAGCGCCGTCGTCATGGTGATGCCCGCCGAGGGACCGTCTTTGGGCACCGCGCCTGCAGGCACGTGCACGTGGAAACGGCGCTGCAGTGCGGCGGCGTCCAAGCCGAGCGCGTCAGCGTGGGAACGGACGAAGTTCAGGGCGATCTGCGCCGACTCCTTCATCACATCGCCGAGCTGGCCGGTGAGCGTCAAGCCTGGCTCGGTATCGGGGCCGGTAGGGAACGCCGTCGTCTCGATGAACAACACGTCGCCACCGACGCCGGTGACCGCGAGTCCTGTCGCCACGCCCGGAGTCGTAGTTCGCTCCGGCACCTCGTCGACCACCTTCGGCCGCCCGAGCCAGTCGGCGACTTCGCTGCCGTCGACGTCGATCGGGGTCGCCTCACCCGTCGCCACCTTCGACGTCACCTTGCGCACCAATCGTCCGAGCTCGCGTTCGAGCGTGCGGACGCCGGCCTCACGTGTGTAGCCACGGATGACTTCGACGAGCGCGTCGTCGGTCACGGCGAGTTCGTCGCTGTCCAGCCCGGCTCGCTCCTGTTGACGCGGCAGCAGGTAGCGCCGCGCAATAAACGACTTCTCGTCTTCGGTGTATCCATCGAGACGAACGAGGTCCATTCGATCGAGGAGCGGTCCGGGGATCGTGTCGGCGACGTTGGCCGTTGCGAGGAACACCACCTCGGACAGGTCGAGGTCGATCTCGAGATAGTGATCGCGGAAGGTGTGGTTCTGGGCGGGATCGAGCACTTCGAGCAATGCCGCCGTCGGGTCGCCCGACCAACCGCCGGCCGTGAGCTTGTCGACCTCATCGAGGAGGATCACCGGGTTCATCGTCCCCGCCTCCTGCAGGGCGCGGACGATGCGCCCCGGTTGCGCGCCGACGTATGTCCGGCGGTGACCGCGAATCTCCGCCTCGTCGCGGATGCCGCCGAGGGCGACGCGCACAAAGGATCGGCCCATCGCCCGGGCGATCGACTCGCCGAGGCTGGTCTTGCCGACGCCGGGCGGCCCGACGAGGGTGATGATCGCCCCTTCGCCACGCGCCGTCGCGTCGCCGCCCCGCTGGTCGAGGCCTCGGTCGCGGCGGAGCTTGCGGGTAGCGAGGAACTCGACGATGCGATCCTTCACATCGGTGAGCCCGTAGTGGTCGGCGTCGAGGGTGTTCCGCGCCGCGTCGAGATCGAGGGTGTCGTCGCTGCGGTCACCCCAGGGCAGCTCGAACACGCGGTCGAGCCATGTGCGGATCCAACTGTGTTCGGGCGACTGTTGCCCGACGCGCTCGAAGCGGTCGAGCTCCTTGGCGATGGCCGTCTTGACCCCGTCAGGTGCGTCGAGCGCGTCGAGGCGCTCGCGGAACTCGCCGACGACGTCGTCGTCGCCTTCTCCGAGTTCCTTGCGGATCGACGCCAGCTGTTGCCGCAGTAGCCACTCGCGCTGCTGCTTGTCGACACCCTCGGACACGTCGTTGCGGATGCTCTCGGCAACCTGCAGCTCCGCGACATGGCGACGAGCCCAAGCGTGCAGCGCATCGACGCGCTCGGCGACGTCGACGGCGCGCAGCACCACCAGGCGATCGGCATCCGCGAACTCAGCCCACACCGCGACCGCGTCGGCGAGCGCACCGGGATCGGAGGTGGTACGCAAGATTTCTGGGAGCCGGCGCGAGTTGCGCAACTCGGCGATCACTTCGAGTGTCGCCCGCAGCTCGCGGGTGGCGGCATCCACAACGGCAGAGGCCGGCGACTCAACGATCGGCTCGGCTTCGACGTACTCCACGCCGGCATCGGCCGAGCGACCGACCACGCGCGTGCGCCCCTCGACACTGACGATCGCAGCAGACTCACCGTTGGGCAGTTGGCCGACGTTTGGCACCCGGGCGAGTACACCCAGCTCACGCTCGTCGCTTCCGGTGAGCACCAACTGTCGGTCGCCGGCCGTGGCCGCCTCGACAGCGGCCCGTCGAGCGTCGTCGTTCAGGGCGAGCGTGACAACAGCACCGGGCAGCACGACGGTCGGGAGGTGCACCACGGGGAGCACGATCCGTCGCTGGGCAGCATCGACGGCGCCGTCGCGGGCGGGGCGATCAGATGATGTGGCAGACATGCCCCCGAGGGTATCGAGCACTTTCCTGACTCACTACCACTCATGATTACTTCATTCCGGCGCTGGGGGCGGGCGCGAACACCTGGTCGTCGACGCGAATTCCGGCGCGTGACGCCCGATTCGGACAGAAGTTCGAGCATTGCCGGGCGCGATCGTCCTTTCTCTGCGCGAGTTCCGGCGCGTGACGCCCGATTCGGACAGAATTTCGGGAGTTCGCGGGCTACGTCAGTTGGCTCGCGGCGGCGCGGGCGTCGGCAGCGGACAACTCGTCGGCGAACCACCGCCGGGTCGGCATCACCCACTTGGGGGCGTTGACACCGAGGGTGCCGGTGAGCCGGTCGCCGTCGGTGTACATCGCCAGCCACTTCCCGTCAGCGATGGTACCGGCGACCACCTCGACGTGATCGTTGGGGCCTGGGTGGCCAAGGAACTGGATCCGGTGATCGAACTGATCGCTCCAGAAGAACGGGAGCGGCGCATAGCCGGTCGGTTCCTCGCCGGCAGCGACCGCGAGCGCGCTCTGTGCGGCATGCGCGCCCTGCTCGACGGCGTTGGTCCAGTGCTCGACGCGCGTGGGGCCGCCGAACCGGGGGTGATCCCAGCGCACAACGTCGCCAGCCGCATACACCCCTGGCACGGGGTTGCCGTCACCGTCAAGGACGCGTAGCGCGGCGTCGCACACGACCCCATCATCGAGTGCGATGCCGGAATCCTCGAGCCAGTCGGTTGTCGGCACGGCGCCGATACCCAACACGATCACGTCGGCGTCGACGAGATCACCACCCACGATGACGCCCCGGTCGGTGAACGCATCAACACCAACACCACAGCGAACGTCGACGCCCTCTGCTCGATGCAGGTCGCCGATCGCCGTGCCCATCTCCGCCCCAAGACCCCGAATCAACGGTGCGTCAGCGGCCTCGACCACGACCACGTCGTGGCCGGCACGGCGCGCGGTCGCCGCCACCTCGAGGCCGATGAATCCGGCGCCGATCACCACGACCCGACGGCGCGTCTGATCGAACTCTGCACGCAGGGCCAACGCGTCGTCGAGGCTCCGCAGTACGTGCACGGTCGGATGGGCAACGGCATCGGCAATGCGACGCGGGTGGGCGCCGGTGGCGATGAACACCGCGTTGCCGGCCACCCCCTCACCTCCCGCGAGCTCCACCGCCGGCGTTGGACCGTCCAGCGTGAGCGCCGTCGCCGGTTCGCCGAGACGCCAGGTGACCTCGAGCGCGTCGAGCGTTTCCGGCGGCCGGAGCACCGCCCGGTCGGCGTCCCACTCGCCCGCCAGCACCTTTTTCGAAAGCGGCGGACGGTCGTACGGTCGATGCGGCTCGGCACCGATCAAGATGACCTCGCCCACCGCATCGGATTGGCGCAACGTCTCCGCGACCCGCAATCCCGCGAGCGAGGCACCAACGATGACGCAACGTTCGAGCGCAACCATCGCACCACCCTGCCAGCAGTGTGTCAGTAGATCGAAACGCAACGCCCGATCGCCACCAACCGTGGGGTCGATCGGCGCCATCAGCACGCTGGGTGGTTGCGCGCGAACCTGGTGGGCGCCTGGGGATCTGTGCCGATACGGTCCGTGCCATGCAAGCGACCCAGGACTCCCCACCGACGGCGCCACCGTCGGTCGGCGAGATCAATGCGATGATCACCGAGCTCTTTCCCGGCACACCAAACCAGTGTGTCGACACCGGTGAGACCTGGGCACTGGCCAAACGCGACGTGACCGACGCCGAACTCCGGCCGGGCGGTTTCGTCTCCGGTCCGACACAGTTCAGCATCGCCGACGCCGCACTGTGGTACCTCGTATTTGGTGCCAGCAAGCGCATCGTGCCGATGGCGCTCACCTCGGAACTGTCGATCCGGTACCTCCGACCGGCCCAGGGATCGGTGCTGTGGGCACGTGCCGATCTCGACGTCGCCGGTCGGCGCAACGTGGTCGGCACCGTGCGCGTCTGGTGCGACGACAACGGCGATCGGCCAACCGCCACCGCACAAGGCACATACGCCCTGCCGCTCTGATCGGACGATGGGCGATCGACCACGGTTCCACCTGGCGATTCCCGTCGACGACCTCGCGAGGGCGCGAACCTTCTACGGCGAGGTGCTCGGCTGCCCAGAAGGCCGCTCATCTGACCATTGGGTCGACTTCGATCTCCGTGGACATCAGCTCGTCGTACACCTCGACAAGCGGCACGGCGATCGCATACGCAACGCCGTCGACGGCGACGACGTACCGGTGCCCCACTTCGGGCTGATCCTCGACACATCGTCGTGGCGCGAGTTGGCGGCACGGCTGCGCGCCGCCGATGTCGCGTTCGTGATCGAGCCACGGACGCGCTTCGTCGACACCCCCGGCGAGCAATCCACCATGTTCGTGCGCGACCCCGCCGGCAACGCGCTCGAGTTCAAAGCGTTCGCCGACGACCGCGCCGTGTTCGCGTCATTCGACCCAGACGGTTCCTGAGCGTGCCGGTCGAAATCGACGATCCCGCCGACGCACGCCTCGACGACTACCGCAACCTGACCGATCAGCGATACCGCCGAAGCCTCGAAGGCGACGAGTTCCTCGTCGCCGAGGGACCACTCTCGATCGACCGCCTGCTGGCGACGCCGTTGCCCGTGCGCTCGCTGTTGTGCAGCACCACGAAGCTCGGTCGTTTCGATGGCCTGGTCCGAACGTGCGCCGAGCGCAACGTGCCGTGTTACGCGGCATCGGCCGCAGTGCTCCAGGAAGTCGCGGGGTTCGACCTGCACCGCGGCGTCGTCGCTGCGGCGGCGCGCCCTCGCGTGACACCACTGACGGATCTCCTGGCGACGGCGCGCACGGTCGCACTCGTCGAGGGCATCAACGACCCGGAGAACCTGGGCGCCCTCGCTCGTGCAGCACGTGCCTTGTTCGTCGACGGGCTGATCCTCGACCCGACGTGTACCGACCCGTACACCCGCCGCAACGTGCGGGTCAGCATGGGTGAGGTGTTACACATCCCGATCGCCCGCGACGATCGATGGGACGGCATCGGCACGCGGTGCCGCGAGGCAGGGTTCGATGTATGGGCGCTCACTCCCGCCGATGACGCGACGGACCTGTGGGCGGTGCCGGTCCCCGAACGCGTTGCGCTGGCGCTGGGCGCGGAGGGTCCCGGGCTCGGTGATCAGTTACTGCGCGATGCGTCGCAACGCGTGCGAATTCCAATTGCCGCCGACGTCGATTCGCTCAACGTCGGCCATGCTGCAGCGGTCGCCTTCGCGGCCGTCGGCCGCAGGCGAACCACGTCGTAGCGTCAGGGTCGTAGCGTCAGGATCGTCAGGACTCGTCGGCAGTCGCCGACTCGTCGGCGTCGGTTGCCTCGTCGCCCTCGCGCGGTTCTGGCGCCTCACCGAGACCGAGCTTGGAGAAGAGCACCGCCTTCTCGTACTCGAAGTCCTCGTCGTTGACGTCGCCCGCAGCAAACTTCTCGTTCAGCAGGCGGAACTCTTCGAGCAGCTCGTCTTCGGACGGACCCTCGTCGACATCGGCTTTGGCCGCGCTCTTGCCATGACGGATCGCCAGCTTCTCCTGCTTGCGTTCCTTTTTGCGCAGCTCGCGCTGGCGCTTTTGGTAGGACTGTGGGCTTCGAGCCACGGCGACCGCCTCCTCAGACGACTTTGACGTCGACGGCTTCGGGGCCTTTCCTCCCGGGAGCGATCTCGAACTCCACGTTGTCGCCGTCATTCAGCGACCGGCGGCCCGTGCCGACGATGTTCGAGTAGTGCACGAACACGTCGTCGCCATCGGGACGAGAGATGAACCCGAAGCCCTTCTCGTCATTGAAGAACTTCACTGTACCTGTGGCCATGGTGGCTCCTTTGGGGGGTGGAGCCATCCGTATTGACTCACATTTCCGCATTCACCATAGTGACGCGATTGCGGTTCCCCACCGCGAGGGCCGACACCGGCCGGTGACCGGTGACCTGCAACCGTACGAGGATCGCGGTGGCGACGAGCGTCCCCGACGTCCCGGCCACGGCCAGCGCAAGGTCGCCCACACCGAGGCCATAGACCAACCACAACGACGCCTCGCCCGCAGCGATCCACCACGTGCCGGGAGCGATGCCGCTCAGCTCGCGTGTCCGCAGCGCAACGAGCAGGGCGGGCATCAGCTGGCACGCATACCCGAGACCGACCACGACGCCAGCGGCAGACCATCCGGCGAACGCGAGTACCGGTAGCGGAAACGCGCCGACGACCGCCAGGGTGAGAGCGAACCGCACCGCCAACCGCCGGCTGCGGACGAACAGCACAGCGATGCCGAGGTACAGGACCGCGGAAATCACCGACACCGGCAACACCAGCCACAGGCCCTGAGCGATCGCGTAGATCGCCCACCACCCGTTGAGCGCCAAGCTCATCGCCACCCACTCGGCGGAGATGCCATCGGTGATGCGCGTGCGATACAGCCGGATGAACTGCGGGGCAGCCATCGTCGCGCCGATCACGTTGGCGACGATCGCCACGACGGTGAGGATCACGCCGGGAGGATACGGCCGTGGTCAAGGGCCAACACATGGGTCGCCCGCTCGAAGGCCACGTCGCGATGCGACACCGCGATCACGGTGGTGTCGGTGGCGGCCAGGTTGTCCCACAGCTCGATCTCGGTCTCCACATCGACCGCGCTCGACAGGTCGTCGAGCACGAGCAGTTCGGGACGGTGGGCCAGCGCCCGGGCCGTTGCTAGTCGCTGTCGTTGACCGCCAGACAGGCGCAATCCGCGTGGACCGATCAGCGTCGCTCGCCCATCGGCCATTGCGTCGACGTCGTCGGCCACCGCGGCGATACGCAGTGCCTCATCGAGGTCGGCGTCGTCGAGCGTGCCGAGCCGGACGTTGTCGGCCACCGAGTCGGAGATCAGCTGCGGAACCTGCGGCAGGAACGCCGCGTTCGGTGGCACGAAAAAGTTGGCGCGGTCGTCGACGACCGTGCCGTTCCAGCGCACGACGCCGTGTTCGTCGGCACCCCACACCAGGCCGAGCACGGCGCGCAGGAACGTACTCTTCCCGCTGCCGACCGGCCCGGTCACGACTACCACCTCGCCCCGGGCGACGCGCAACGACACGTCGACGATCCCGCCGCCGGTTGGGTACGTGGCGCTGAGACCGTCGATCTCGAGCACCTCGAGGGGCATCCGCCGGGGACGATCGGTCACCGGTCGCACGCGCAGGTCGCCCGGATCGATCGGCAACGATCGCTCGGTCACGGTGTGCTGCACGTCGGACTCGGCCACGAGACGACGCATCCGATCGAAGGCCACGCCGGCTTGTTTGCGACGAGCCAGCATCCGTCCCACCATGCGCGGCAAGAACGCCAACCACCCGAGGTATGCCGTGAACAACGCCAGCTGCCCGAGGCCGAACGCACCCGAGGCGATCGCCGATGCACTCACGAGCAGCACGAGGCCGAGTCCGACATCGGCGGCACCCTGGCTGAACGCCATCACGCTCTCGTCGAGCACGCGGTCGCGCACGGCGGTCCGACGGCGGCGATCGACGAGCACTCGCAGACGACCCATCATCGGTTCGATGGCCGCGTTGACCTTCACCGTGGTCGCCGCGGCCATCACGTCGCCGAGCAGGCCCGTGACCTTGGCGGTGGCCGCACGATCGGCGGCGCGATAGCGCTTGATGCGCGCATCGAGCATGCGTGTGGCCACGCCCACGCCGAGCAATGGGAGCAGCAAGATCGCAGCAGCGGTCGGATCGGCGGCACCGAGGATGAACCCGGCAACCACGGTGAACACCAGTCCGCCGGTGACGTCGATCATGCCGTCGACGAACATGGCGACGTCTTCGGCATCGTCGCGGAAGTGGGTGATCGCCCCACCGGCCGAACCGACCGGTTGGCCGGCCTCTGGTCCGCCGCTGGCCATTTGCGCAGCGAGCATGTTGGCCCGCAACAGCGACTGCATGTGCACCCACACCTTGGTCCAGATCAGCGCACCGTGGTGCACTGCGACCATCCGCACGACCTCGGAGGCCACCGCCGCGGCCGCCCAGGCACACGTCGCGGCGGTATCGCCGCGAGTGAGCGCGTCGTAGCCGCGCCCAAGGGCGTAACCGGTGGCCGCCGGCATCGTGAAGAACACGATGAACAATCCACCGCCCCACCAGAATTCGCGGGGCCGGTGCATGGCCACACGCCAAGCCAACGCCCACACGTTGGCGCCGGGATCGTGCACCGGCTCGTCGACCGAGTCCGCGTCGACTGCACGCTGTTCACTGCGGGTCCGTGCAGGATCATCCACCAGCTCGGTCATGACACACCGTCCGATGGTCCGGCCGATGGCCTGGTCGGTGCGACACCCAGCGACAGCTCGAGCAACCGCGCATACCGGCTGTCGTCATCGCCGAGCAGCTCGGTGCGCCGACCGCGCTCGACGATGCGGCCGCCGTCGAATACGGCGATGGCATCGACGGCGTGCAGCGTCGACAACCGGTGGGCGATGATCACCGCGGTCCGTCCGGTGATCAGATCGGCGACGGCCGCTTCGATGCGCTGCTCGGTCGCGGGATCGACGCGTGCGGTGGCCTCGTCGAGCACGATCACGTCGGCATCGCGCAGCCACACCCGCGCGAGCGACAGCAACTGTGACTCGCCAGCCGATAGACCCGCGCCACCGGCGCCGAGCTGACGATGCAGGTCGCCCGCGGCCAAACGCTCGAGGCCCACCCGGGCAAGGGCGTCGGCAACCGCTGCGTCGTCGATCGTGTCGTCGAACAGGGCGACGTTGTCGCGCACGGAACCCGTGAAGAGCTCGACCTCTTGAGGGACGAGCGCGACACGACGACGCAACTCGGCGAGGGGGATGTCGGCAACCGGCACGCCACCGAGGGCGACCGTTCCCACGTTCGACTCGACCAGACGCAATACGAGGCGGGAGAACGTCGTCTTGCCGCTGCCAGTACGACCGACGACGCCGAGCGACGTGCCCGCCGGGATGTCGATCGACACGTCGTGCAGTACGGGTTGATCGTCGCCGTAGTCGAACCCGACCCGTTCGAAGTCGATACCCAGTGCCCCTGCAGGGGGCACGCTGGTGCCGCGGTCGACGATCGTCGGGCGCACCTCGAGCAGATCGAGCACGCGCACCATCGCGCCGTTCGCCTTCTGCACGGTTTCGAGCTCGTGCACCACCTCTTCGAGCGGACGCGACACGAGCATCACGTATTGGAACATGAGAAACGCGGTACCCAACGAGATCGCACCCGCGTTGAACAGCAGGACCCCGGCGACCAACGCGATCGCCCACCCGGCGACCACCGCGGCCTGGACGAACCACCACATCACGAGGAACGCCCGCTCCCGACGCACCGCACCGGTGAGTGCGCCCTCGCTCTCTTCGATGAATCGCCATGCGGCGTGTTGTGCGGCGCCATTGGCCCGCAGGTCCTCCGACGCTGTGAGACGCTCCTCGATCCCGCCGTAGAGACGAGCGAGGGCACCCATCTCCTCCGACGATTCGCCCACTGCGCGATGTCGGCTGCGGATGATCACCGCAAGCGCGAGCCCGAGGTAGCCGAGCATGCCGAGCGCGAGTCGCCAGTCGAGCGCGGCAAGCACGACGACGATGCCGAG
>JBCCVW010000140.1:0-12365 GCA_039194665.1 Actinomycetota bacterium | reverse complement strand
GGTGTGGTCCCACCCCTGGTCCCGGGCGTCCCGTTACTTGGTGACCCCCACCACCGTTACACCCTTGGCAGCGCGCGCGGCCATCACGAAGCGCACCCCGATGAAGGTCATCAGCGCACCGGTGGCTGCCGTTCGGTACGGGCCCTCGATGAGTATCTGGGCAACCGGAAAGGTGGCGATGCCAATGCGCGCCGCCCAGGCGAACGACCGCGTCACAGCAATGACCACGGCAACGACGCCGAGCGCGGCGAGTGCTGGCAGCGGTGCGTACACGAGCGCCCCGCCGACGAAGGTGAGCACACTGCGCCCACCACGCAGCCCGGCGAACGCGGGAAATGCGTGTCCGATCATCGCCGCGCCCGTGGCCACATAGGCGATCCCCCACACGCCGGGATCGGCCAGGGCCAGCCCGATTCCGGCGGCGAGGGCACCCTTGGCCACGTCGCCGATGAACACCGGAATCGCAGCACGTCGACCGATCGTTTCCTTGGCGTTCCAGTACCCGGGATTGCGGTCGCCGACGGTGCGTAGGTCGTCGCCACCATCACGGCGGGCCACGAGGTTGGCCACCGGGATCGATCCGATGAGATATCCGGCCATCACCGCCACGACGACATCGCCCACCGTGCCGAACCACGAACTCACGTCACTCATCCTGCCGTGCCACGATGGCTCCGGCATGGCTCGGATCGCCTCGTTTCATCTCGTGCGCGAACCCCGCTGGCTCACGCCCTTCGCGCTCGGCCGGTTGGCCACCGATCGGCCGCGATTGGCGCGCGTCCGCGGACTGCGATTCTGGCGCCTCCTCGGCACCGCACACGACGACGACACCGCCGGAGGCGCCGACCTTCATCGCACGGCGCTGTTCGCCGTGTGGGACGAGGAGGCCGACCTCGACGCGTTCCTGCGAACGCATCACATCGCTGGGCGATGGGCCGACGCGGCGGAGGCCTGGCATGTGCGCTTGCGCGGCGCCGGCGGCCACGGCTCATGGCGCGGGGTCGATGTGCTCGACGAGCTGGCCGTCGGGTCGGATGCCGGCCCCGTGGCGATCATCACGCGGGCCAACGTGCGGCGGCGGTCGTGGGGCACCTTCCGTGACGCCGCGCGCAGCGTCGACACCGAGCTGCACCGGTCACCGGGACTACTGGATGTGGTCGGCATCGGCGAGGCACCCGTTGGGCGGCTCGGCACCTTCAGCCTGTGGGCGTCGCTCGACGAGGCCACCGCGTTCGCCCGCCGGTCGCCCGAACACGTCGAGGTGATGCGTCGCACTCGCCGTGAACGGTGGTACGGCGAAGAGCTCTTCGCCCGCTTCGAGCCGTACGACTCGTTCGGTTCATGGAACGGCCGAGATCCCCTCAGCGGGCATCTGGTCGACGGCCGATAGCATCGCGGCCTGCGCCCAGATAGCTCAGTCGGTAGAGCAACGCATTCGTAATGCGTAGGTCGCGAGTTCGATTCTCGCTCTGGGCTCCAACTGCTCTTGGCGGCGAGTGAGCGTCCGATCGGTGCAGCTCACTGCTGGCGATGAGCGACGAACACGGACCGGCGATCGGCGTGACCGGCGACGTCATCGCTAGCAACGCACGGATCCACGACGACCTGGTTGCCGTGTTGTGAGACTCGGCATGACGTGCACGAGATCGAATGGCACAGTGGACCCGTGGCTACGAACGACGATCCCCCGATCCGTACTCGCCGCGAGCCGCCAGCCTTCCGACGTGCCCGGGTTGATTCGACTGAGCACCTGAGCCCACACATGCTCCGCGTGGTCCTCGTGGGCGAGGGGCTCGCCGGGTTCGCGATCGAGTCACCTGCGTCGAGCGTCCGCCTGCTCCTACCGCCCGACGATGGTGACGAGCTCGTGATGCCGACGTGGACGGGCAATCAATTCGAATTGCCGGATGGTCGGCGCGCCCCAATCCGCACGTTCACGCCGCGATACTTCGATCCCGAGCAGCCGGCGCTGACGCTCGATGTTGTACTCCACGATCATGGTGCGGCCACCGGGTGGGCCCGCCGCGCTGTTGTCGGCGACGAGGTAGCCATCTCGGGTCCTGGGCGGAGCGAACAGCTCGCGGCGGACGCCAGGTCGTACCTCCTTGTTGGTGACGAGTCGGCGTTGCCGGCGATCGGCCAGCTGCTCGAAGCGCTCCCGGCCGACCACGTCGTCGACGTGCACGTCGAGGTCCGCGGCGCCGACGCCCGGTTTGAACTCCCACCACACCCGAACACGTCGGTGAACTGGCACGATGCCGCCACCGAGGGCGCCCCAGGCGACTCGATGGTCGCTGTGGTCACCGCCATGAGCGAGCTGCCGGACGCCGTCTGGGTGGCCGGCGAGGCCGCGGCGGTCCAGCGGATCCGCAAGTACCTCTTCGACGAATGCGGGCGCTCGCGCGACACGGTGACGGCACGCGGCTACTGGAAACTCGGTCGAGCGGCGACGTGAGTAGCGGCCCTCCCGACGCAGCGGAGTAGCCGAGGTCGGCGCGAGCGCCGGCGGCCAGCGCTCCGATCGACGGATCGATGTCCAACCGCTACGGGCTGCGCCGCGAGCGGGCCACGCGGAGGCCGAGGTCGTCGAGCTGCAGCGTCGGATGACTCTTTCGTCGGCACGATGCTCGACAACTTCGTGGCGCGTCGTTCCATCCACCTCCTCGAAACACGCGGTATGGGCCGTATCGATCAGGGTCGTACAGGTCCCAGCACCACTCCCACGCGTTGCCAATCATGTCGTAGAAACCCCACGCGTTCGCTTGCTTCGCAGCCACGGGCCGGGAGCGGCCGTCCGAGTTGCCGACGTACCACCCGATCTCATCGAGCGGTCCGTACCGGATGTCCGAGCTGCCCGCACGGCAGGCGTACTCCCACTCAGCCTCTGTCGGCAGTCGGAATCCGGACGCAGAGCGATCCCACGTGGCCGACAGGGCATCGGGATCGTCGGCGATCGAGTAGCAGGGTGCGAGTCCGTGACGTTGCGACAATCGGTTGCAGAACCAGAGCGCGTCGATCCATGACACGTCCGTCGCTGGCTCATCGGGCGGCACATCCGTCGGTT
Organism: Actinomycetota bacterium; assembly: GCA_039194665.1. Taxonomy (GTDB): domain Bacteria; phylum Actinomycetota; class Acidimicrobiia; order Acidimicrobiales; family Ilumatobacteraceae; genus JABSQH01. The sequence goes on along the minus strand of JBCCVW010000140.1, from coordinate 9,301 downwards.
GCTCGCGCTGGGTGACGTCGGCCATCAGGCCGTTCGTGACGGGCCAGGCCGCGAGCTCGAACGGCTCGACCCCAACCGTCCACGACACGCCGCTACCTTCATCCTTGATCGCGATCCAGCCAGCGCCGACCGGGATCATTGGCGGCAACTGATCCACGTTGGGGCGCCTCGGCATGCCGCAAGCCTCGCACCCGAACCGGCTGTCCGCCCGCCCGGTGCCAGTGCGGAGTGGCGGGGTCTGTCTGGCAGTGTGTCGATGGCGTGTTGATCGCGACCCTGAAATCGGAGCGGCTGTTCGCTCGGTGGGCATCGGCCGAGGGTGTCTCGATGTTCGGTACGGCGGCGTCGACAGTGGTGTTGCCGGTGCTGGTCTACGACCTGACTGGATCGGCAGCGACGACCGGGATGGTCTTCGCCACACGACTGATCCCATACTTGCTGCTGGGCTGGATCGCCGGTCCCATCGCTGATCGATTCAGTCGGCGACGGTTGATCATCGGCGGCAACCTGGCCGAGGGTCTCTTGGTCGCAACGATCCCGATCGCTGCGTGGCTCGACGTGCTCACGGTCGGACAGGTATTCGCAGTGGCGTTGTTGTCTGCGGTTGCCTTCGTCTTCTCCGACGCCGCGGTGTTCGGCGCCGTTCCGGCACTGGTTCACGAGGAGCGACTCGCGTCGGCCAACGGTGTGCTGGCCACACTGGCATCGGCGGCCGACATCGCCGGACCGGTCATCGCCGGTGTACTGATCGCCACCATCGGTCCGGCGAACGCACTGTCGATCGACGCCATGACGTTCCTGTTTGCCGCCGCCGTCCAGTCGACGATTCGCTCCAACCTCCGGCGCGGCGAGACCGGTGAGGGACCGCCGTCGATTCGCCGCCACCTCGCCACCGGACTGCGTTTCATCCGCCGCCAGCGAACCGTCTTCGTTCTTATCGTCGCCGGGTTCGCGAACTCGCTCGCCATCGGCTGCATCCTCGGACTCCTTGTGCCGTGGTCCATCGAGGTGCTCGGCTACGACCGCGACGACGCCCGCCTCGGTGTCCTGTACGCAGCGGTCGGAATCGGCAGCCTGATCGCGGCCGTCGTGTTCCCACGCATCTTCGCCACCCGGCGAGTCCGGCTGATCACACCGGCATCGCTGGCCTGGTCCGCCGCGGCAGCAGCGACGTTGTTGATCACGACCGCAACGCTCGCTCCCGCGAGCATCGCCGCGTTCGCGTTCGGGATCATGCTGACGATCACGATCGGCATCACCTATCGCCAGCTCGTCACTCCTGATGAATTGACGTCGACCGTCAACACCGTCGGCCGCACGATCGCCGCAGGCGGTCAGCCGCTGGGCGCCGCCATCGGTGCGATCGTCGTCGCCAACACATCGATCACCACCGCCTACAGCGCTGCTGCCGTCACCCTCGCCGTTACCGCGGTCGGGGCGTTCGTTGCGCTCGGCTCAGCGAACGCTGACGGACCAACGCGCGACGAGGACGAGCAGTAAGTGCCCGAATCGCGTACTCCACGTAGACCAGGTGGCGACGCATTGGTGCCGTCGGGCTACCGTCACCGTGGTGACCGGCCCGGCGCTCTGCTTCACGAAACGGCTTCCGGAGACTCGTCTCAGCTGTTGCTCTCTGCGAAGATGCGCTGAAGCAACCCCAGGTTGACCGGCACGGTCAGTACCGAGTCGAAGCGCGTTGCTCGCGCATCGTCTGCATCGAAGTACACGATCTGGTCGTCCTGCACCGCAGGTAACGAGGCCCAGAGTGGATTCTCCTCGAGCGTCTCGAGCGATCCACCAAACGGGTCAAGCACCACGATGACGTTTGCATCGAGCGCTTCGAGTTCTTCTGGCGAGTACATGTTTGCCTCGTCATCGTCGAAGTCGTTGGCGATCGGCGCTTCGAGTGGCGCCAGGCCAGCATCGGTCATCACCGTGCCGATCGCGCTGAGTTCGGTGAACGAAAACACGATGTCGGGCACGCCGATGACGAACGCCAACGACGGTGCTGGGCCGTCGAGTTCTGGATCGAACGCGGCAAGCTCCGCCTCGGTGGCCATCGCAAGGGCGTCAGCTGCATCGACGCGTCCGGTCGCTGCGCCGACGATCCGCAGTTGATCTCGCCACCCCGAACGTGGCGTCGCAACGGTGGGCGCAATCTCCTGGAGCAGCTCCAGTGTCGGTTCGGTGATGACGTCTTCTTGGCCAATGATCAGATCGGGAGAGAAGCCGGCGATCGTTTCCAGATTGATCTCTCCACCGGGGTCAGGACCGGTGAACAGCTCAACGTCGTCAGCGAGCAACTCGTCGATCCACGGCACCTGCGGGTCGGTTCGCGCACCGGCGGCGACGGGCTGTAGATCGAGCGCCAGTAGCGTCGCCAACTCGCCGCCGTCGGTCAGCGCAACGATACGTGCGGGCTCGGCCTCGATCGTCGTTGAACCAAGCGGGTGATCGACGACCACGGGGAAGGGGGGCTCGCCGACCGCTCCCGCCGTCGTCGGCGAAGGGGTCCACGCATCGGCAACGTCTTCGTCGGCGGGCGCTGAGGTTGCGGCCGACGGAGCGGAGTCGTCTGATGAATCATCGCCGCACCCGGACGCCGCGACGACCAGAACAACTGTTGCAACGACGGCGCCCAGCGTTCGGCGGGGGCGACGCCCAAGCGGACGAGGAACGGAGTACTGAACGGAAGTCACGCTGCGCACCATACCTAATTAATCAGAGGGTATGGGAATTTTGTTAGGTTCAGTGAATGACCATGGTGCGGCGTGATCAACACCCTTGTCCGTTGCAGACGAGGCCACCGTTGCCGCACTACCGTCGAGTCGTGGTGACGACCGATCCGACCGCAGGGGCCACGATGCCCAGGCGACGTGGCCGGCGACCAAAGGTCGACCTCGACCAGATCGTCGAGCTCGGTGCCAAGATCGGCCTCGCTGAGCTGACGATGAGTGCGCTGGCGCGCAAGCTCGGCATCCACATGACGACCTTGTACGGCCACGTCGGCAATCTGCAGGAGCTGCGCGATCGTGTGGGTACGAGGTTGTTGGCCAACTTCGAGGTGCCGGACGATCCGCAACTGGACGCACGTGGGTTGGCGATCGAATTCGCGATGCGTCTGCGGTCACTGATGCAGTCGAACCCCGGGTTGGCCGAGTACGTGATGTCGACGCTCAACCCGAGCGTGCACGAGCACCACGACGAGTTCGTGAACCGACTCGTCGGGCTCGGTGTTGAACGCTCGGCGGCGTACCTCCTCGCCGACGACATTCCGGGATTCGTGTTGTCCTACGACATGCTCCAGCACCGTGTCATGATCACGCCGGACGTCGCGCCGGTCGATCAGGCTGGAGGCAACGCATCCGTGACGCGCGATGGCCTCGTCGATCCGTGGAATCCCACGCGGGAGTGGGCAGGTTCATCGCTGTCTGGGGAGCAGATCTTCGAGTGGACACTGCGGGCACACGTCGACGGCGTACTGGCAGCCATCGATCGCGGCGACATGCCGTGGGACAACGAGCACTGACGCACGACGAGGTTGGCTCGACGTGTCGACCACCACTCCGCAGCGCTAGCCGGAATTGCTTAGTGATGGATCACGCGTCGAGGGGTGAGTCGCATCGTGACGCGCGTGGCGCCGGGCGGGTCGAATGCGGCGCCGTCGTCGTACCCGTGTTTGTTGGCGACTCGGTCACGCAGTTCACCACTCGGATCGGGCTCGACCTGCACGTCTGCCCGAACCTCGAGATACCGCAATGGCCGCTGCGGGTCGACCACGGTGAACGACACGCGCGGGTCACGTTCGACGTTGCGGTGCTTGGCCCGATCAGCGAGCGTCGAGACCAGGACGGTGCCGTCCACGAAGAGGAACCACACGGGGGAAGCATTTGGACTCCCGTCGCCGTGCAGTGTGGTCAGCACTGCGGTGTTCGGTGCCTCGAGAAGGTCGTAGTAGTCGGCGTCGATCGTGGCCATCGCCGTAGGTTCGCGCAATAATGGGCACGGTGTCCACTAATACGGCAGCACGCACGCGCGGTCGGCCGCTCAGCATCGGCGTCGAGCACGCCGTGTACGCAGAAACCCTGCGGCTCGTGGCGGTGGGCGGCGCGCCCAAGCTCACGCGACGAGCGATCGCCGATGGCGCGGGCGTCAGCCGCCAAACGCTGTACAACCGCTGGCTCACGGTCGGCGACATCGTGCTCGATGCGCTCATGGCGCACGCCGACCGCTCGATCGGCGGCAACCCGAACGAGCACCGTCTGCGCGGCTACCTGTCGGACCTCGCCGAGTCGGTGAACGGATGGGCCCGACCAGGCTTGCGATACATCGTCGCGGCCGCGCTGCACGACACAGACTTTGCACTGCGGCTGCGGTCGCGATTCCTCGGCGAGCGACACGGCCGGCTGCAATCGGCAATCGCCCACGACCGTTCGCTGACCAGCGAGCAGGTCGCGGCGGTTGCCGAGCTGATCGCCGCGACCATGTGGTACCGAATCGTCATCGTCGACGAACGACTCGACGAGCAGTGGATCGACGCGATGTGCGCCCTCGTCGGCACGACGACTCCGCAGCGGTGAGCGACCGGGCCCGCTTGCTGCGTTCTCCGCGCAAGCCGGCTACAGCTCGCTCCACGGCGTGTCCCAGGGATTGGCAACCACCGCGTTTGGCACGTCGCCACGGGTCCACCACTTGGCGACGTAGCTGCGACCATCGAACGTCACGCGGTCACCCTCGCGGTACACCTGATCGGACCGCCACTCTGGGCGCTGCGATGCGAACACGCTCCACGGCGTGTCCCACTCGTTGTCGACCACGGTGTCGGGACGGAACCCACGCGTCCACCACTTGGCGACGTAGTCCACACCGTCGAGCGTCACCCGATCACCGGCCACATACGCCTCATCGGCTCGCCACGTCCCCGTCGGCGGCGCAGTCGTGGGCGGGACGGTGGTCGGCGGCGCAGTCGTGGTCGGCGTCGGGGGCGGCGGCGTGGTCGTTGGCGGGGCGGTGGTCGGCGGCGGCGTGGCGGCGAGCTGCCACGGCGTGTCCCACTCGTTGTCGACCACGGTGTCGGGACGGAACCCACGCGTCCACCACTTGGCGACGTAGTCCACACCGTCGAGCGTCACCCGATCACCGGCCACATACGCCTCATCGGCTCGCCACATCCCCGTCGGGGGCGCAGGCGGGGGCGGGACGGTGGTCGGTGGCGCAGTCGTTGGCGGGGCGGTGGTCGGCGGCGCAGTCGTGGGCGGCGGCGTCGTGAGCGGCTCGAGCGTCACGTCGCTACAGGAGTAGAACGCCTCGGGGCTATCGGAGCGCTGCCAGATCATGTACAGGATGTGCCGCCCTGTGCGCTCGGGAAACCAGATGTCGAAGTGGTACGAGGGCGCGGCCGGGAGTGCGCCGGAGTTGTACACGAGTTCCAGGTCGTCCCAACGCAACGGCTGGCTCGGGTCGAACCCCTCGCGCGTCAAGTAGTACCAGAAGTACTGCGTGGCGTGTGGCGCGGTCGCCTCGAACAGCACGTGCGAGTGCCCATCGGCTTCACGGCTCAGCTCGGTGACGGGCCAGTCGGCGCCTGGCTCATCGAACGCCGCGAACTTCGCCCGGCCGGCGCTGCACAGCTGGCCGTCGGGAATCAGCTCACGATGGCGGCCTGCGGCATCGCCGATGTTCACCTCCATCCAGTCGTACAGCGCCTGCGGCTCCGCCGACCACGCCGCAGCACAGCGCGGATTGTCCGGCTCGAGGAATCGGCAGGCGTAGGTCCGCGAGGGTGGGTCTGCGTTTGAGCCATGGGCGCCGGCACCGCCGCCGACGACGCCGAGGGCCGTCGCCGCAAGTCCACCCGCCACCAGTGTCACGCCAATGCCGTTGCGCATTGTGTTGCCAATCCGTCGTTGTCGGTCTCCGCGCATTGCAGCTCACTTCCGCTCGAGGCAGCCCTCCACCGCCTACGTGGCCGGGCAACGTACGGGTGATCGGCGGCGCGCGTGCGGCAGGTCGCAGGGAAACTAAATTTCCCCGGCGGGGAAATTTGATTTCCCCACAGGTTGCGGAAAGGTTCGCGCTGGTAACCCCGCCGGGACGCGCATGTGTGTCGCGAGGCCCCCACCCACGCGCGTCGCCCGAGAGACCGGCGGAGCGGCTGCTCGCTCGGCGCTCACCATTCGAGACACCGGGTACATCAGCCGCTCACGACCTCATCCGCTCGGTAGCACTCTTCTCGTCGCTCTCGCTTGCGACCGCCGCAACCCGGCGCGCCGAGAAACCGGCGTTACCCGATTGAACGTCGGAGCGATCGCCGCATTCGCACCTCGTCCCTGCACGGGTCAGACGGCAAGGGCGCGACATCACCGGTCTCGTCGAAGCCGCACCGCCGGTAGAGATCCGCCGCGGCGACGTTGCCCCGGGTGACCCACAACTCGATCGCCTCGGCACCGGTCGCCCGGCCCCAGTCGACGACCGCCTCGACGAGGAGTCGACCCGTGCCGGCGCGACGAGCATCCGGCGCGACCCACATCGACACGAGGTCGACCCGGTCCTCGGCGACATCGGGTGGCCTGAACGCCCCGACGAGGCCAACGAGTTCGTCGCCTCGTTCACCGAACCAGTACGCCGAGCCACCGCTGGTGGCCGCGCGGTGCGCACGCTCGGTCCAGAAGCCGGGCGGTTGCTGGACTTCGGCCTCGTGGGACGAGCCGAACGCCGATGGCGCGTCGAGCAGGGCCGCCAACCGAATCGACCGCAGCGCGTCGGCATCGTCCACTGCGATGCGCCGTACCTCGACGCGACCGGTCACTCCTTCACCCACACCGACACGTGCGACGAACTGATCGGGGTGAACGTGCTGCGTTGCCAGTTGGCCCACCGGTGCGCCAGCGATAGTCCTGCCATCTTGGCCATCAGGTCGAATTCTGCCGGAAAGGCATAACGGTGCGGGCTGTCGAGTCGAAGCACCGCGCCGTCGCCAGCGAAGTAGTGGCGCGACACCAGCGTTTGATTGACGACGTCGTATCGGTCGATCCCGCCGTGGCCATCGGAGGCGTCGAAGGCGACCAGTGTCTCGCCGAGCGGCAACCGCTGCAGCGCAGGGACGAAGACCTCGATCACGAAGTGGCCGCCCGGCTCGAGATGGTCCGCCGCATTCTGGAAACACGCAACCTGTTCGTCTTGGCTGAGCAGGTTCGTGATCGTGTTGTACACGAGGTACACGAGCGAGAACGAGCCATCGACGCGTGTGGTCGCCATGTCGCCGATCGTCACGTCGATCGCCTGCCCACCCGGCTTGGCGCGTAGCTGTTCGATCATCGCCGGCGACAACTCGATGGCCGCAACGTCGACGCCCCGCCGGCTCAGCGGCAGCCCGATCCGTCCAGTACCGATGGCGAACTCGAGCGCCCGCCCCTCGCCGGCGTACTCGACGAGGAGGTCGACCGTGTGCGAGATGACGTCGGGCTGGAACTCGTCGCTCTCCGAGCTGTCGTAGGCCGCGGCGACGCGGGCGTCGTAGAGGTCGTCGGGCATCGCCACAAGTCTCGCGTGGCCGGTACGCCCTCCCGGCGTGAATATCGAGTGCTACGGCTGGCGGCCGGTGTATCCGGCGAGCTGTTCGACGGCGGAGGCGCCGTCGGGCACATCGATCGCCGCCGCGAAGGCGCTGCCGGGTTCACGTCCCTCCGGCGGCGCGAGCTGCGCCCAGACGCCGAGCGAGAAGGCGGCCAACTCGGCGCTCGGGCGAGCCTCCTGTTCGGTAGCGATCGCCAGGTCCCACGCATGGGTGGCCTGGTCGGCGACGATCACCGACATCGCCATCTCACCGGGCACCTCACCGAATGGCATCTGATGCAGCGCCTGCAGTCGCTCGGGTGTCGCCGCAGCTCGCATGTGCGCCGCCGTCGAGTCCCAGCCGGCCGCGGGTCCGTCGGCGAGATAGTCGGGCACCGGGTCGGGTGCGGCGGCACCTTCCAGGCCACCGGCGATCATGTGCCCGCCCGAACACATGTGACCGATGAGGTCGTGCACGTTCCACTCGGCGCACGGCGTCGGCTTCTCGCGGTCGTCGGGCGTGAGTCCGGCGATCAGGGTACGCAGCAGCTGGTCGGTTTCGTCGAACGCGGTCATTGCGTCCATGGGTGCTCTCCTGGTGGTTGGTGTGCGAGGTGGTGCGAGGTGTCTGGATTTGGCGGCGCCGGACTCCGACGAGCGGTGACGGCGCAGGCCGTCAGTCGCGGTAGCTGTCGTGCCCTGGGTCGCCACCGACGCCGGCGACCACGAGGCGGGCGAGATAGTGCGTCCAACCATCGCGATGTGGGTCGCCTTGGCCGCCGGGCAGTCCGGCATGGGTCAGCTCGACGATCGTGTCGGCACCGTCGGCGCGCAGCGCGATCTCGACGGTCGACGACCCGGGCGGCACATCGGCACTGCCCTCCCAGCCCCACGTGAACACGACCTTGCTCGGGCGATCGACCTCGACATACGCGCCCGATGCCACATCGCGGCCATTGATGTTGACGTTGAAGACGCCGCCCGGCGTCGGGTCGATGGTTGCGTCGGTACCCATCCAACGCAGCAACTTGTCGCGATCGACGAGGTAGTCGAAGATCTGGTCGGGGGTGGCGTGGATGCGCTCGGTAAGCACGAGCGCGCCGTTCCCCGTTTCGACGTCGTTCGTCTCGAGCTTGCTGGTTTCGGCGGTCATGGTTCGCTCCGTTCGCTGATGGTCGATTCGCTGATGGTCGATTGGGGTCTCGTGGTCGGTTGGGGTGTCGCGGTCGAGAGGGACTGGTCGGTGGGATTCGTGCCGAGGTCGCGTTCGATCTCGATCTTCAAGGTGGCCAGCGATGCCCGCCAGAACTCCTCCATCCACCGGCGAAGCTCCGCCAGGCCCTCGGGACGAGCGCGATAGAAGCGGCGATTGCCGACCGCCCGCACGGTGACCAGGTGGGCGTCGTGCAGCACACGAAGGTGCTGACTGACTGCAGGACGAGTGATCTCGAACTCCGCAGCGATCTCACCCACCGACCGTTCGCCGTCGCGGACCACGCGCAGGATCGCCCGGCGGTTCGGCTCCGCCACGGCATGGGCTACTGCGTCCATCGACATCGCTGGGGTATCTCCTTCGTCGCACTTCGAGAACTTCTTCTTGGTAAGTAATCGCTAACATAGGGCAACGACCGACCGAACACAACCGTTCTCTGCGCGGAATCCGGCGCGAGGCGCACGGAATCCACAGGATTTCGGGGAGTGTGCGAGCATGGCCGCGACGTGGATGGCGATCCCCTGATCCTTGCGG
>JBCCVW010000139.1:0-12367 GCA_039194665.1 Actinomycetota bacterium | reverse complement strand
CCCTGTCGTCGTCCGTCGACCGACGGACCACGCTCGGCGAGTCATGCTCGCCCTCCACGATACATCACGTGGTTATCCTCACGGTGGGGTGGGGTGGGTTTTGGGGGAGCGGACGCACGGTCCGCTCGGCGCACCCTAGGTGGCCCGCTTGTCGGAACTGCAGCGGGCCTCACGGGCATCGGTGTGACACCGCGATCGGGACTCGGTCCTGCCTACCTCGATCATCACGGCGATGGTGTCCGCTGGCCGGAGGAGGTGAACAGGCTGCGTCGCGTGGCGATCACGGCGACCACCAGCACACCGCCTGCAACGATCCACCACAGGAGATCGGTGTCGAGGTGGGCCAGTCCGGCATGCTGTTGCCTGAGCCGTCATCCATGGTCGACACCGACATGGGTGGAACAGCAGGGGCTAGCGGAGATCGTCGCCCACGGCACCGCCGTTCGATTCGGCTGACGGCCCCGATGGTGGGGGAGCGGGCTGTTCGTTCGGTCGCTGCTGGATCAGTAGCCCGACGAGCATGGCGACGAAGGTCACCAGGTAGATCTGGCCGATGACCGCGAGGCTCGTTGCTGCGAGGCGCGCACTCGGTTCCACTGGCGACAGGTCGCCGAATCCCAGTGTCGTCACGGTGACCAAGCTGAAGTACATGAAGTCAGGTGTCGGCGATGTGCCACCACCGAAGAACCCGTCGTCGATCACGGTGTCGAGGGTGAGAAATACATAACACCCAGCGAGGGCGATCAAGAGATAGGCGGCGATTGCACCGGCGAGGGTCTGCGCCGCTACTCGACGGTGACGCAGTAGTCGTCGGATGATCGCCATCGGCGTCAACACGGCGATCAGCACCCACAGAACGCCGGGTTGATGTTGGACGAATCTGTCGCCATCGCTGTCCGTCGCCAGTCCGTTGATGAGCCCGATGACGCTGACGGCAACGGCGACGACGGCGAGCGCTTCGGCGAATCGGCGCCACCGTTGAGCCACGCCAGACGCCCGCAAGGCGAGGACGAACGTCACGCCGATCATGAGTGACATCACGAGCGAGATCACGCCCCGTACAACATCGCCCTCCACCGACTCGAGGTCGACCAACGACAGCAGCACCACGCTGCCGATCGTCAGTACGAGCAACAGTGCAAATCGGTCGAGCCCTCTCGAGGCGTCATCGAAGACCCGATTCGCGGGAGCGTGACCGGCCGGCGGCCGTGCGCCGTCTCCGGGCTCGTTCGCTGCGATCACGACGCGGCGTTGATCAGCTCAGCGTTCGTGGCTCGAAGAAGCGTCGGGCATCGTTATCGAAGAACAGGTACCCGGCAACCAGCGCATAGAGAATTGCGGGAGCGAACGCATCGAACCAGTGGGCCACGTGGGACGTGGCGATCACGATGAACAGTGCGACGAATCGAGCGATCGCGATGATGCCCACAAGGACCCGCGCCCACTGGGCTCCAGAGCGCAGTGCGCCGGCGACCAGGCACACGAAGATGCCGAAGACGATGGCGACGATGCCGTACGTGGTGACCTGGCCGCTCGTCGCATCGGCCGCATCGAGGATGTTGTCGTCGTTGCTCTGAAAGATCAGGACCGCGCCGCCGATCACGTCGATGAACGCTGCGACGTACAACAGTAGGGACAGGAGGCGGACACCGAATGGTGCGGTCAACGGGGCAGTCACGCTGAGCGACCGTAGACCACGGCGCCCATGCCACGGATGACTCGCGGGTTTCGCGAGCGTGTCGACGCGCTGGCGCCGTTGTGGCCGTCGAGTTCGATACTCGGGTACGGGAACTGCTGCCTGTGCCGCGCCGGTCGCTCGGAGCAGCGGGACCAGCTTCCACGGACCGACGATCCCGACGAGGGACGTGCGCCCAGCTGGGCGGTGGGACATCATCTGCGAGACTGTCTCGATGATCGCTCCGCAACCCTTGAGCTCCTCATACGCCGATGCACGAGCGGCGTTCGTGGCAGCAGCCGAGTCCGCGGGTGCCACGCTGACGAGCTTCGAGCATCCCGACAAGGGGCGGGAAGGCGAGGAGCTGGCGATCGATGTCGCCGAACTCGGTCCTCACGATGCTGCCCGCTGCATCGTGGTGGTGTCGGCCACCCATGGCGTCGAGGGCTACTGCGGCTCGGCGCTACAACGGCATTGGCTCGATCACTGCACCGGCGAGCGCTCCGCCGACACCCGAGTTGTGATGGTGCACGCGTTCAACCCGTATGGATTCTCGTGGGTGCGTCGCGTCAACGAAGACAACGTCGATCTCAACCGGAACTTCATCGACTGGTCGGCGGGTGCTCCAGCGAACGATGACTACGCTACCGTGGCCGACCTCCTCGTCCCCGGCGACTGGTCGGACGCGACGGTCGATACAACCACCACCGAGCTGCTCGAGCAGGCCGGTCAGTGGGGTATGGATCGCTTCCAGGCCGTAGTCAGCGGCGGGCAATACCACCATCCGACTGGACTGTTCTACGGTGGAATCGAGCCGACGTGGAGCCACCGCTGGTTGCGCGATTGGGCCCCGGACGCGCTTGCCAACGCCTCCGAAGTGATCATCATCGACCTGCACACCGGGCTTGGACCCTGGGGATTCGGCGAGCTCATTTCCTCGGCGCCGACGACCGATCCGCAGTACCTGCGGGCGCACGCGCTGTGGGGCGACGATGTCAAGTCGATGGTCGACGGCGACAGCGTGTCGGCCGCACTGGCAGGCGATTGGCTGGCGATCACCGACGAGCTGGCGCCGCACGCCGAGGTGACGTCGATCGCCATCGAGTACGGCACCGTCGACCTCGTGATCGTGCTCCAAGCCCTGCGTGCCGATGCCGTGCTCCACGCCGCAGGCGATCCCACCCACCCGGCGGCGGCAGAGATTCGCGAGCTCGTGCGCAACGCGTTCGCCGACGACGATCCGGCATGGATCGAGGCATGCTGGCCGCGATTCCACTCGGTGATCAGTCGGGCCGTCGTCGTTCCGTGACGTGATGTCGAGGAGATGAGCGAGCAGTTCTATCCGTACCGCTTCGAGCGGCGGTTTGCACCGATGTGGCTGCCCTTCGGCGCCCGCCCCGGGCGCGACGGCGTCACGCTGACCGGAGACCGTTTTCGGGCGACGTTTGGGTTCCTGCAGGTCGACACGCCGCTGGAGAACGTCGCTGGTAGTCATGTCACTCGGGGCTACCGGTGGTACACCGCGGTGGGGGCTCGGCTGTCGTTCGCCGACGACGGGCTGACGTTCGGCACGAATACAGTAAAGGGCGTGTGTGTGCACTTCGGCACGCCCGTGCCGCGCGTGATCGGCCTGAGGCCACACTCGGCGCTCACCGTCACCGTTGCAGACTGCGATGGGCTCGTCGAGGCGATCGGCGATGTCGACACCTAACCAGGCGTCACCTGCTCAACTTCAGATAGCGATTGCGTGATCACGGACGCCGTGTCGGGCGCGGCGCGTGATCGCCGAGTATGTCGGCTGCAGCGCGTGCACCGCCGAGGTTGCCGGCCGATGGACCGATGGTGAGCGCAGCGAGGGCACCAACGACGGCAAGACCTGGCTCCCAGTGCAGGCGTTCGTCGAGAATCGGCCAACCGCTCAGGTGCGGCGCACCGTGTGCGGCGCGCGTCGCCAAAACGGGGTCGACGTGTAGATCGGGTGTGGTGCCCGTTGCCACCCACACCATGTCGACGTGTAGCTCGACGTCCGCAACACGGACGATCGCTCCGTCGTCGTTGCCCGAAGCGCTGATCTCGCCGGCACTGCACATCTGTCGCACCGACGCGTGTGCAAGCGCGTGATGGAGGTCGGGCGTCATCGATCCTTGTCGCGCAAGTTCTGCAATCCGCCGTCGCTCGTACGGGTCGGCGACCGCGCGAAACGGGGTGAGGTGGTCGTCCATCAACCATCCTGCGTCGACGTCGAGATTCGCTGTCCGTCGGGGTCCCCGGCTGATGAGCGCAACGTCGGCGCCGGCGCGGGCGGCTTCCAACGCAAGCTGGCCAGCCGTCTGTCCACCGCCCACAACGGCGATGCGCTGGCCGGGTGTGGCGCTCGCCAGGTCGACCTCGTTGCTGTGGGTGATCGTGGTGCACAGCTCGACGCCGCCCGGCACATTGGGTCTCCGCGGGTTCCCGGCCCACACGACCTGTCGGGCGCGCAACACCGCTCCGTCGCTAAGTTCCGCACACCACATCGGCTGCGCTGCGGTACCGATCGGATGCAGATCGACGATCGACGCAGGGTGAACCCGCCGCGCCAGTCCGGTGCGTGCGGCCAGGTCGCGGCAGAAGTCGGCGAAGGCAGCGGTCGTCGGGCGACGAAGCGGTCCGTTGAGCGGGTCGCCATTCGGCGAACAGTGCTGACACGTTGGCGTGGTGCGATAGCGGTACGCGTGGAGCAGTGCCATCGAGTCCGGATCGGGGTGGTGTACGCCCGGGCTCCGCAACACGTCGATCCGCTGTTGCTCGAACTGTTCGTCCCACGCCCGCATCCAGCACCCCGCCGGATCGACCACGACGACGTCGTCGACTGCTGTCGGCCGGTCGCAGACCCAGCGAGCGACCACGGTCAACGCCTGTGGCCCTGCGCCGACGACGAGCGTGTCGGTCTTGATCACCCGCACTCCATAGCGTGAATGAGAATCATTCTCATTTACGGTAGCGTCGCACGACATGTCGTCACCAACACTCACCGCAGACGGAACTGACGAACGGTTGCCGGTCACTGTGCTGTCCGGATTCCTTGGATCCGGCAAGACCACACTGCTCAATCACGTGTTGTCCAACCGGGAAGGCAAGCGCGTGGCGGTCATCGTCAACGACATGTCCGAGGTAAACATCGACGCACAACTCGTCGCTGACGGTGATGCCCATCTCGATCGTGTCGAAGAGCGCCTCGTCGAAATGAGCAACGGCTGCATCTGCTGCACCCTGCGTGAAGATTTGCTCGACGAGGTTGCCAAGCTGGCCCGCGAGGGTCGCTTCGATTACCTGCTCATCGAGTCGACCGGCATCTCCGAGCCACTTCCCGTGGCCGAGACCTTCGTGTTCACCGATGAGCTCGGCGTCACGCTCTCCGACATCGCCCGGCTCGACACGATGGTGACCACGGTCGACGCAGCCGCGTTTCTCCACGACTACGACGCCGGTGACTTCCTCGAAACGAGAGGGATTGGCCTGGGGCCCGAAGACGAGCGGACGATCGCCGACCTGTTGATCGACCAAGTGGAGTTCGCCGACATCATCGTGGTGAACAAGACCGATCTCGTGTCCGAAGCCGACCTCGAACGTCTCGTCGCAATCTTGCGCAGGCTCAACCCCGGCGCGGAAGTGACGACCACCTCGTTCGGCCAGGTCGCACTCGACGAGGTGCTCGACACCGGTCGGTTCGACTTCGAGCGCGCGTCGGAGGCAGCTGGGTGGATGGCGACGATGCGCGGCGAGGAGAACCCCGAGACCGAGGAATACGGCGTGACGAGCTTCGTGTGGCGGGCGCGGGCACCGTTCCACCCCAAGCGACTCAAGACGCTGCTCACCAGGGAGTGGCCAAGTGTGCTGCGGATGAAGGGCTTCTCCTGGATTGCGACCCGCCCGCAGCACGCATGGGAGATCTCCAAGGCAGGACGCACGACGGGGTATCGACCGGTGGGGTATTGGTGGTCGGCAGTCGCCCAGTCAGAGTGGCCAACCGATCCGGAGGCGCGTGCGGAGATCGAGTCGACCATGGATGGTCCATGGGGTGATCGTCGCCAGGAGATCGTGGTGATCGGCATCGACATGGACGAGACGGCGATCGCCGCCGAGTTCGACGCGTGCCTGCTGAACAAGGCTGAGCTTGCGCTCGGACCAAAGAAGTGGCGGCTCCTGCCCGACCCGCTGCCGAGCTGACGCTAGAACTCGATCATCGTGAGGTCGTCCCCGAGGATGATCTCACCGTCGAAGTGTTCTGCCGCGCGCCCCACCCAGTCCGGGTACTGGTCGGGCGGTGGCGGCGGAACCATGTGCGTCAAGAGGAGGCGTTTGGCCCCGACTCGCGCCGCCGTCTGCGCCGCCTCGACGACGCCGGAGTGGTAGTCGAGGATGTCCTGGATCATGTCGTTCGGGATCAGCGGTACGAGGTCTTTGCGGATGACCGACTGGAGGTAGGCATCGGCGTTGGCGGCGAGCGTGTCGACACCCTCGCATGCGTTCGTGTCGCCGACGAGCGCCGCAGCCACGCCGTCGTGTTCGAGCCGGTACCCGATCGTCGGGAACACCGGCGGGTGTTCGGTGGCCGCCGTGGTGATCGACACGTCGTTGACGGTGAATGAGTCGCCCGCTTCGAGCTCGGTCACGTCGACCTTCGGGCCTTCGGTCAGCTGCTCGTGGTGAGCGATCCGGTAGCCGATGTCCGGTTCGAGCATCGCGAGCGTGCGGTCGACGAGCTGGACAATGCCGGGCGGTCCGAAGATCTTCAATACTCCGAGGCCTTGGGTCATTACCCAGTGAGTGGTGAGCACGTCGTTCAGCGCGGCGATGTGGTCGCTGTGAAAGTGAGTGATCAATACGGCGTTCAGGTTCGCCGGCGTGGTGCCGGCGCCGGCCATCCGCATCACCACAGCGCGACCCGCGTCGAGGAGTAGCTGTGTGTCACCGGCCTTCACGAGTGCAGTTGGACCGGCCCGGTTCGGGTCAGGGATCGGGGAGCCGGTGCCGAGCAGATGCAGTTCCATGGCCACTCACCCTAGTTGTGCCAATCAGACTGGCACTTGTTGGGATGCACGTTGTTCGCTGAGGAGCGTGGCGGCCTCGACGGCGAAGTACGTGAGCACCCCAGCGGCACCCGCCCGCTTGAACGCCATCAGACTCTCGAGCACGACTCGGTCGCGGTCGAGCCAGCCCTGTTCGGCAGCACCGGCCAGCATGGCGTACTCGCCACTCACCTGATAGGCGAAGGTTGGTACTTGGAATGTGGTGCTCACGCGCTGCACCACGTCGAGGTACGGCATCCCGGGCTTGACCATCACCATGTCGGCCCCTTCTTGCAGATCGAGGGCGACCTCGCGCATTGCCTCGTCGCCATTGGCCGGGTTCATCTGGTAGGTGTTCTTGTCGCCGGATCCGAGGTTGGTGGAGGAGCCGACCGCGTCTCGGAACGGCCCGTAGAACGCCGATGCGTACTTCGCCGCATACGACATGATCAGTACGTCGTCGCGCCCCGCGTCGTCCAACGCCTGGCGGATGGCGCCGACACGGCCGTCCATCATGTCGGAGGGCGCGGCCACATCGCAGCCGGCCTCGGCCTGCACCACGGCCTGCTGGCACAGCACCTCGAGGGTCTCGTCGTTGACCACGTAGCCATCGAGCACCAGGCCGTCCTGACCGTGGCTCGAGTACGGATCTAAGGCAACGTCGGCGATCAGTCCGATCTGGTTGCCGAAGGCCCCCCTGAGCCGTCGCAGCGCTTGGCACACCAGGTTCTCGGGATTCACCGCTTCTTCGGCGAGTTCGGTCTTCTTTTCGGGCTCGGTCGCAGGGAATACCGCAACGGCAGGGATCCCGAGCTCGAGTGCTGCGCCGACTGCATCGACCACGGCGTCGAGCGAGTAGCGAACGACGCCGGGCATCGACGGCACGGGGACGTGGGCATCGGTGCCGCCGTGGACGAACACGGGCCAGATCAGGTCGTTCGCGTGCAGTCGTTGCTCGCCAACCAGCGCACGCGTCCATGCGTATCGTCGAGTTCTCCGCAGGCGGACGGCAGGAAACTGTCCGGAATTCGATACCGATGGCTCAGGCACGGGGTGGACAGTATCGCCGGCGTGTGCCCACCTGGCCGGCGTACACCTCTCCGAACCACACCTCTGCGAACGCACACCACGCCGAACGCACACCACTCTGAAGCGGTCCGGGTAGCGTTTTTGGCGTGTTTGCACCGCGTACCGACGTCGCCGAGGTCGAAGAGGGCACGGCACTCGCCCCGAAGTTCAACGAGGAAAGCCTGATTCCGGTCGTCACTACCGATCACGAGACCGGTGAGGTGCTGATGGTGGCCAACATGAACCGCGAGGCCTTCACCCGCACGATCGAACTCGGTGAGGCCGTGTATTGGAGCCGCAGCCGTGGCGAGCTCTGGCACAAGGGCGCAACGAGCGGTCTGGTCCAAAAGGTGAAAGAGATTCTGGTCGACGACGATCAGGACGCGATCTGGCTGCGCGTCGATGTGCAAGGCGGCGCAAGCTGCCACGTCGGCTACCGGTCGTGTTTCTACCGCCGGGTGCCGTTTGCCGACGACGTCGTCGACCGTGCGGGCGAGGACGAGGCGATCTCGCTCGAATTCACGATCACCGAGAAGGTGTTCGACCCCAACGAGGTGTACGGCGACGCCCCCAACCCGACTCGTCTCTAGGTTGGGCGGTGAGCACCGCCGTCGAATCTGACGCGGAAGCTGCCGACGGACTGCAGGGCGGCGCCCCAAAACGGCAGGCAGCGCGGATCGCGTGGTGGCTGCTTCACCCAGTGGTGGCGATTGCGCTGACGTGGCCTGCGGCGGCGCACATGGGGTCGGCAGTGCCTGCGGGCACCGAGTCGGTGTCGACGGTGCCGTTGTTCAATCTGTGGACACTCGGCTGGAACGTCGACCGCATCGGCCACTTCTGGTCGGGCTACTGGAACGCCCCGATCTTCGAACCCGACCCGGGTTCGTTTGCTCGTTCCGATCCCCAGCCGCTCACCGGGGTCGCTGCATGGTCCGTCTCGTGGCTCCCCGGCGGAACAACAACTGCGTACGTGTTCGTTCTGTTGCTGGCACTGACGCTGAACGGTGTGATGGCCGCGCGTGTCGCCAAGCGGCTCGGTGCGTCGGCGGCCGGCGCCGCAGTGGCGGGCGTCGCCGTCCAGGCGTCGCCATTTGTCACCAACGAATTGGGCGTGCTGCAGCTGACGATGCTGTTCGGCGGCTTGCTCGCGATCGATGGCGTGATCGGCCTGGCGATCGACGGACCACACCGCCGCTTCGGTCTGCTCACCGGCGGCGGGCTGGCGATCGCCGCGCTCACCAACGGATACCTGGCGCTGGCGTTGGCAACGACTCTCGGCCCGATCGTGGTTGTGCTGCTCGTGTCGACACGGCGGTCGCCAGATCTCACAGGGTTCGTGCTGGCTGCACTACTGCCGATCGTGATCGCCGCTCCGTTTGTACTTGGCCAGCAGGCGGCGACGGACGACTTCACCTGGTCGGCGACGACGGTGGAAGCCAACAGCGCCGAGCTGGTCGACCTGGTGCAACTCGACGAACAGATCGAAGGGGGTCGAGTGTTGCCGTGGGCCGGCAACACGTCGGGCACAGCCGAGCGTCTGTGGCCTGGAGCGCTCCTCGTCGGTCTTGGTCTGCTCGGGCTGGTCGAGGCTCGGCGCCGCGCCGCCATACGGCAGGCCGCCATGGTTCTCGGGGTCGTGGCGGCGTTCGGCCTCATCGGAAGCTTGGGCCTTCGGCTCGACATCGCCGGCTTCCAGCCATACTCGCTCCTGCGCGACTTCGTGCCCGGGTGGGATCGACTGCGCAGCCCGTTCCGCCTTGTTGTGCTGGTGACCATCGCCCTCGGTCCGCTCGTGGGGCTCGGCTTCGATCGGCTGCGCAGCAGTCTGCAACAGGTACGCCGCCCTCGACTCGGCGCAGTGGCGCTCGCCGGCATTGTGATCATCGGCGCTTGGGAGGTGTGGCCGCGTGAGCGCCCCATCGTGGAGGTGCCCGAGGTTGCCGAGCTCGATTGGGTCGTGTTCCTCGACGGCACCGATGACCGTGACCCGATTGCCCACGTCCCGGGCGCTGATCCGCGTGGCCGTGTCGCCGACTTCGAGGGGACGGTGGTCGACATGCTGGCCACGCTGGAGCACGGTCACCCGATGATTTCCGGCTACACAGGTCTCTTCCCAGAGGACCGGCGGACCGTGCGCGCAGCGCTACAGCCGCCGGTCGACGCCGACACGGTCGATCTGCTCTGCGCTCGTGGCGTCGGGTGGCTGGTGATCGACAACGACCTCGACGTGGCCGAGCCGCGTCTCGATGTTGCGTTCGCAGGATCAGACCGAGACGTGTATCGAGTCGCTTGTGGCAGCTGAGCCAGCGCCGGCTGTACGCGTCGGCCCGCCGGACATCCACGGTCGACGCCCGTCGAGGGCTAGTCCACAACGCTGCGGGCTTCGACCGTGCCGTTGTCTCGCCCGATCACCAGCGTGGTCCCGCCCGGTGCCCATTCGACGTGCGCGACGCCGGCGTCGGAACTCACGACGTCGCGGGGGCGCAGCGTTGCCCCTTGGCGGCGCGGCGCGGGCCACAGGATCACGCGCCCGTCGGAACCGCCGGTAACCAGCCGCTCGCCGCCCGGCTCCCACACGAGCGACTCGATCGTCTGCGCGTGGGCAACACCGGTCGCGGGTGTGGATCCGCCCGGACCGCGGCTGCCGAACTCCCAGACGGCGAGGTTCTCGAGGCAGGCAGTCGCCATCCACTTGCTGTCGTCGCGGAAGCTGATGTGCTCGACCTTTGCGGGATACCCAGCCATGGACAGTTCGTCGCCCGACCAGAGTCGCCAGATGTGGATGCTCCGGTCTTGCGATCCAGCGCAGGCCCATCTTCCAATGGGGGAGAGGGCCAGGCTCAGCAGCGATCCCTTCCACTTCGAGACCCGAACCGCGTCGGGGCGATCGGCATCGGGGTCGAACCACGCGACGCCGCCATACGCAGCGACGCCAACCCGCTTGCCGTTCGGTGACCAGGTCACGGCGGTAACGGTCGACGCGACCTCGTCGTGGGCTCGCACCACCGCACCCTCGGCATCGACCAGCTGCATGGTGCGCCCGGCACCAACCGCGAGGAGATCGTCGGTGGGGGACCACGCGAGCGCGCTGGCCCATCCGTCTGCGGTGATGGTTGTGCGGGCATTGCCGGCGGCGTCGTAGAGGCGGACCTGCGAGTCGTGGCCGCCGATCGCCACCGTCGTTCCATCACGCGACCATGCGGCGGCGGCGACGCCGAACGGATGCTCGTCGAGCTTGGCGATGACCGAGCCGTCGGCAACCGCGATCAGCAGCGCGTCTCCGGCGAGTGAGCCGACGGCAGCATGGTGGCCATCGGGGGCAACGGCGACGGCCGATACGTAGTCACCCAAACGGAGTTGCCACGTCACCGGTCCGATCGTGCTCATCCGGCAACCAGACACTCGCGGAAGCTGCGCTCCAACTCCTCGCGATCGAGATTGCGGCCGATGAACACCAACTTGTTCGTTCGCTCCTCCCCGTCGCGCCAGGGTCGGTCGGGTTGCCCGTCGAGCAGCATGTGGACACCTTGGAACACGTATCGCTCGTCGGCCCCTTCGATGGCCAGGATCCCCTTCGAGCGGAAGATGTCGACGCCCTTCTCGCGCAGCAGCGTGCCCAACCAGGCGTCGAGCCGACCGCTGTCGACGGTGCCGGCTGCTTCGATGCCGACCGACGTGACCGTGAGGTCGTGCTGGTGCTCGGCATCTGGATCGAGGAATTCGGGGTCGTCGGCGAGCACTCGATCGAGGTCGAACGCACCGACGTCGAGGATCGCCTCCAGGTCGACCTTGCCGTGGCTCGTGCGCACGATCGGGACGTGCGGATTGATCTCGCGCACCCGGCGTTCGACCTCGCCAAGCGAATCGTCGGAGTCGGCCAAGTCGACCTTGTTGAGCACGACGCGGTCGGCGAACGCCAACTGCTCGACCGCTTCGTTTTCCACGCCCTCGGGCTTCTCGTCGTCGAGGTGCTCCACGAGGTGTTTGGCGTCGACCACCGTGACGATCGCGTCGAGCTCGAGCTTGGCGGCGATCTCGTCGTCGACGAAGAAGGTCTGGGCGACCGGCGCAGGGTCGGCGAGCCCAGTGGTTTCGATGACGATTTGGTCGAAACGGTCGCGCCGCCGCATGAGGTTGCCGAGAATTCGGATGAGGTCGCCGCGCACGGTGCAGCAGATGCACCCGTTGTTCATCTCGAAGATTTCCTCTTCGGCGTCGAGCACCAACGCGTCGTCGATGCCGATCTCCCCGAACTCGTTCTCGATCACTGCGATACGCATGCCGTGCTGCTCGGTGAGGATGTGATTGAGCAGCGTGGTCTTTCCAGCGCCGAGGAATCCCGTGAGCACGGTGACAGGGACCCTGTCGGGCATGGGGGTAAGCGGGTCGGTGGTCATCCAATGATGATAATGATTCTCACTTTTCTTTGAAGCGGTCGATGTGCGGACGGAGGCGCAGCTAGCGTTTCAGGGGTGGATGTCGATACCGCGAAAGCCGTGGTGCGAGATGAGATCGACCGCCTGACACCAGCGTTGCTCGACCTGTCGCACTCGATTCACGCGCACCCCGAATT
>JBCCVW010000138.1:0-12381 GCA_039194665.1 Actinomycetota bacterium | reverse complement strand
AGACGATGCGCTCGCCGAACGGCAGGCGCAGCTCGACGAACTGCAGCGAGTGAACGGTCAGCTCGCTGCCGAAGTCGACCGGCTACGAACCGACGACGGGGTGCGCGAGGCCGCCCGCGAGGAGATCGGCTACGTCGAGGAGGGCGAAGAGCGCTTCTCCGTGCGGCCGTTCCCGCTCCTGCCGCGCACATTGCCGTCGGGATGGCCGTACAACGTGTCGGCCCAGATCATCGCGCTGCGCCAGAACCCTCCTCCCGAGCCGGTCGAGCAGGTCGACCCCGCGGCGCCGGTGGAATCGGAGGCGCCCGCCGAGCCAGCGGCATCCGTCGAGTCGACTGCGCCCGTCACCGACGTGTTGTTGGCGCAACAACCGGCGTTGCCAACTCAGCGCCGCCCGACTGCCGGCGCGCGTCGGCTCGCCGAGTAGGTTCGGGGCACAGGCCAAGCACACCACTGGGGGTTACGACGTGGCAGGCAGCATTCTCGGCACACGGGTTCAGCGCAAGGAAGATCCCAAGCTTCTCACCACCGGCGGCGAGTACGTCGACGACATCGTCGACGATCGACTGGCGCATGCCGCCCACGTGGCCTACGCCCGATCACCGGTTGCCCACGGCACGATCAACTCGATCGACATCGACGAGGCGACATCGATGCCCGGTGTGATCGGCGTCTTCACCGCCGAGTCACTCAACCTCGAACCGATTCCGTCGTCGTTCAACCCGATGGCGGCGACCGCACTGCTGGCGCTCGGCAAGGTCCGCTTCGTCGGCGAACCGATCGCAGCCGTCGTCGCCGAAACCCAGGCCCAGGCGGTCGACGCTGCCGAGACGATCTTCGCCGACATCGACCCGCTCCCGACGCTGGTCGACATCGAGGACGCACTCGCCAGCGACACGCACATCTTCGACGAGGTCGGCTCGAACGCGGTCTTCAGCACCGCTGCGCTCGGCATGCCGGAGAACTCCGACAGCGACGAGTACTTCAAGGACTGCGAGGTCGTCGTCACCGCCAAGTTCCTCAACCAGCGCGTCGCCCCGTGTCCGATGGAGGTGCGCGGTGCTGCAGCCACGTGGATCGACGGTCGGCTGTACGAGTGGATCTCCACGCAGCACGCGCAAGGTGCGAAGAACCCGATCACGTTCGCCAACGGCGGCGACGAGAACACCGTACGGGTGATCACCCCCGACGTCGGTGGCGGGTTCGGCGCGAAGATCGATGCCAACGCCGAAGAGATCATCCTCGGCCGACTGAGCAAGGAAGTCGGCCGGCCGGTGAAGTGGCGCGAGACGCGCAGCGAGTCGATGATGGCGATGCGCCACGGCCGCTCGCAGGTGCAATACATCACCATCGGCGGCACCCGCGATGGGCGCGTCACCCACTACCAACTGAATGCGCTGCAGGACTGCGGCGCGTATGTGGCGATGGGCACCGTGCTCGGCCCGGTGTTCACCCGCCCGATGGCCTGCGGCGTGTACGACATCGCCAATGCCGAGGCCCAGGCCACCTCGGTGGTCACGAACACGACGCCGACCACCGCCTACCGCGGTGCCGGCCGCCCAGAGGCCACCGCGGCGATCGAACGGGCGATGGATCTGTTCGCCTACGAACTCGAGATGGACCCCGTCGATGTCCGCCGCAAGAACCTGATCCCCAAGTTCGACGACGGGTTCACTACTGCCGTCGGCCAGACCTACGACGTTGGCGACTACGAAGGGTCGCTCGACGCCGTGCTCGAAGCCGCCGACTACACCGGGCTGCGCGCCGAGCAGGCCAACCGCCTCAACTCCAACTCCGAGAAGCAGCTCGGCATCGGCGTGTCGATCTACGTCGAAGTCACCGGCGGCGTCGACCCGATGGGCGAGGCCGGCCGCATCGAGGTGCACGACGACGGGTCGGCGTCGGTGTACACGGGTACCTCTCCGCAAGGCCAGGGTCACGACACGGCATGGTCGATGATCGCCAGCGAACAAACCGGCATCCCGATGGACAAGATCACCCTCGTGTGGGGCGACACCGATCGAGTCCCCGTCGGTGGCGGCACGATGGGCTCGCGGTCGCTCCAACAGGGCGGCATGGCCGTCAATCAGGCATCGGTCGAACTCGTCGAGAAGGCCAAGGAACTCGCCGCCAGCAAGCTCGAGGCCGACCCTGCCGACATCGTGCTCGACACCGAGTCGGGCCAGTTCCACGTCGCCGGCACCCCTGCCGTCGCCGCGACCTGGGCCGAGCTGGCCACCGATGCACGAGCCGCTGGCGAGGCGCTCGACGTCGAGACCCGGTTCGAGGCCGGGCGCCCGACGTTCCCGTTCGGCGCGCACGTCGCCGTGGTCGAAGTCGACACGGTAACCGGCGAGGTGCGACACCTCCGCCAGGTCGCCTGCGACGACGCCGGCAAGGTCGTCAACCCGCTGCTGCTCGACGGCCAGATCCACGGCGGCATCGCCCAAGGCGTAGCGCAGGCACTCCTCGAAGAGGTGCGCTACGACGAAGACGGTAACCCGATCACCTCGAACCTCGCCGACTACGGAATGATCTCGGCCGCTGAACTGCCGAGCTTCGAGGTGATCCACATGGAGACGCCCACCTTCGTCAACCCGCTCGGCGTGAAGGGCATCGGCGAGTCCGGCACCATCGGGTCCACCCCTGCGGTGCAGTCGGCCGTCGTCGACGCCCTCCGCCATCTCGGCGTTCGGCACCTCGACATGCCTGCCACCGCCGAGAAGGTGTGGCGGGCGATCGAGACCGCCAACGCATAAGCGTGTCGACGTCGGTGTCCGATACCAGCGTTACGCCCAACGGGTGTAACGATGGTGTCTGACACGATCGTTACACCGTCGCACAGCGAAGGAGCCTCCCCGATGACGCAGACCGCAGACGCAGAAGGAACGGCGCAACGGGCCACCTTCACGAGCTTCGAAGAGTCGACCGCTGACGATTGGGCGATCATCGCCCCGCAGCTGGCGATCACCCAGTCGTTCGTGCCCGATCGGGTGATCGGGTTGCTCAAGGCGCTGAAGACCGACCACGGCGGCTTTCCCGTCGATCGGTTGGAGCACAGTCTGCAGACGGCGACGCGCGCCGAGCGCGACGGAATGGACGACGAGTACGTGCTGTGCGCACTGCTGCACGACATCGGCGACACGGTGAGCCCGTACAACCACCCCGACATTGCCGCGGGAATCCTCAAGCCGTTCGTGTCGGAAGCCAACCACTTCATGGTCAAGTACCACGGCGAGTTCCAGGGGTACTACTTCTGGCACTACATCGGAATGGATCGCGATACCCGCAATCGCCACCTGGAGTCGCCGTACTTCGACTATGTCGAGGAGTTCTGCGCCAAGTACGACCAGACGGCGTTCGACCCCGACTATCGCTCGAATCCGCTCGAGCACTACGAGCCGCTGATTCGCGAACGCCTGTCGCCGCAGTCGTGACGATCTGACGCGTGGTGCCTGACATCACGTGTCACATCGTCGATCGCGGATCGATCTGGCAAGCTGACCCCGATGCCCCCACTGAACGCGCCCATCGTCACCGATGGGCTGCAGCGCTACTTCGGCTCCGGTGACGACCTCGTCAAGGCGGTCGATGGCGTCGATCTCGAGGTGAAACCCGGCGAGGTGTTCGGGTTCCTCGGCCCCAACGGCGCCGGCAAGTCCACCACGGTACGCATGCTCACCACCTTGCTGCGTCCGACCGGCGGCACGGCGCACGTCGCCGGCTACAACATCGTCGATCAAGCCAACGAGGTCCGGCGCAACATCGGCGTCGCCCTGCAGGATGCGGCGATCGACCCATTGATGACGGGATCGGAACTGCTCCAGCTCCAGGCGGTGCTCTACGGCCTGCCGCGCAGCGAACACCAATCGAAGGCCAACGAACTGCTCGAACGCGTCGGACTCACCGCCGCCGCCGACCGACGCGTAGGCACGTACTCCGGCGGTATGCGCCGACGGCTCGACCTCGCCCTGTCGCTGATCCACGAACCGTCGGTGCTGTTTCTCGACGAGCCGACCACGGGCCTCGACCCGCTCAGCAGGATGAACCTGTGGGAAGAGATCCGCCGGTTGAACCATGACGGCACCACCGTGCTGCTGACCACGCAATATCTCGAAGAGGCCGACCAGCTCGCCGAGCGGATCGCCATCATCGACCACGGCGTGATCGTGCGCGAGGGCGAGCCGGAGGCACTCAAGGCCGGGGTTGGCTGCCCGACGCTGTTCGTGTCGGTCGGACCGGACGAGGAGACGGTCGCCACCGACGTGTTGGCCCGTTTCGGCGACCTCCGCCCGAGCCACGAAGGCACACTTGGCGTCGGGTTGTTGCAGGGCCCCGGCGAAGTGTCGAACGTGATCCGCCAGCTCGACGACGCGGGCGTGGCCGTCCGCAACCTCGAACTGCACGAGCCCAGCCTCGACGACGTGTTCGCCGAAGCCACCGGGTACCGCCTGGAAGGCGCCGCCGAGGCGACCGATGGCGTCGACGGCGACCTGGACAACGCGGCCGACGGCGATGGGGTCGGCGAGCAGTGACCGCCACGATCGCCCCGGTCGGCTCGGCGGAGCTCGAACCGTCGCTGCTCGCGCAGACGTGGCAGATGTCGAAACGGGCAATCATCGCCCTCGCCCGCCAGCCAGCACTGGTCGTGCCATCGCTCATCTTTCCCTTGTTCTTCCTCGCCCTCGGCTCATCGTCGTTCGCCCGCGCGATCAACCTTCCGGGCTTCCCCGAGGTCGACTCGTACCTCGACTTCGGCGTTGCCGGCGCAATCATGCAGGGCGTGTTGTTCGGCTCGGTCACCGGCGCCGCAGCCCTGGCCACCGACATCGAGAACGGCTTCTTCGACCGGCTCATCGCCTCGCCCGTTGCCCGCCCGAGCATCATCGTGGGCCGACTGGCCGGCGCCATGGCCTACGGCGCCGCACAAACCGTCTTCTTCCTGGTGGTGCTGTTGCCGTTCGGGCTCAACGTGGAAGGCGGCCCAGTCGCAGGCCTCGTGCTCGTGATCTCGGGAACGTTGATCTCGTTGTGCGTGGGCGCTCTGATGTCGATGATGGCCCTCCGTACGGGTTCGTCCGAGGCGGTCCAAGGTGCGTTTCCGCTGCTGTTCATCCTGCTGTTCTTCTCGTCGGCGTTCTTTCCCCGCCAAACGATGAGCGGCATCTACGAGGACCTCGCCGGCTACAACCCGGTGTCGTACATCATCGAGGGCATGCGTGATTTGGTGATCGAAGGCGTCAGCGCATGGGCAGTGGTACGCGCCGTGCTCATCCCGGCCGCGCTGTCGGTACTCACGGTCTTGCTCGCAATGCGCTCGCTGACCAAGAGGATTGCCCGCGGATGACGATCGAAGCCTCGCCGCCCCGCACATCAGGTCGCGGCACACCCAAGCCGCGCTCGGTCGCCCTGACCGCACTGTGGCCAGCATCGGTCGGGCTCGGCGTGCGCAACGTGCGCAACATCCGCCGGTTACCCAGCGCATTCTTGCCGTCGCTGTTCATGCCGATCATCCAGGCCGTGGCGTTCTCCGGGACGTTCTTCGCGGTCACCCAGATTCCGGGCTTCCCGACCGATCGTTCGATCAATTGGTATCTCCCGCTCGGGGTGATGATGGGCTGCGGCTTCGCCGGTATCGGCGTGGGATTCACGACCATTCGCGACATCGAGTCCGGCTTCTACGACCGGCTGCGTATGACGCCGGTCCCCAGGTTGGCGCTCATCACCGGACCAACCCTCGGCGCACTGACGAGAGCCCTCGTCGTGACGACCACCGTCTTCCTCGTCGGGCTACTGATCGGCGCCCGTCTGACCGATGGCATCCTCGGTCTCCTGATGCTGTACGTCGCAGGGCTCGGCGTGGCCACCTTTGGAACGTTCTGGGGCCTCGCGCTCGCCTATCGCTTCCGCGACATGCGCGGCTCCGCCATCATGCAGCTCACCTTCTTCTTGACGCTGTTCCTCACCGACGCTCAGACCCCGCTGTCGGTCATGGAGGGTTGGCTGCACGGCGTGGCGCGTATCAACCCGCTCACCAACGTGTTGCGGCTCGGCCGCCAAGGTTTCCTCGGCGATGTCACGTGGGACAATACGTGGGGCGGGTTGGTCGCGATTGCGGCGATCAGTGCGCTCACCCTGTGGTTTGCGGTGACCAGCCTCAACCGGCTCCGCGACTGAGTCGCCTCCATCTCCGATGCGCACCCACGTTCTCATCGACCTCGACGGCACGATTTCCGACTCGTCGGTCGGCATCGCCCGCTCGTTGCAACACGCATTCACCGCGTGCGGATACCGCCCACCGACCGACGAGGAGGTACGCGCCGCAATCGGGCCGCCGTTCGAGATCACGTTCCCGCGCATGGGCATCCCCGAACGCGACATCGAGCGGGTGATCAGCGCCTACCGCGAGCGATACGAAGACGTGGGCCTGTTCGAGAACGAGATGTACGACGGCATCGATGACATGCTCACCGAACTCGGCGCCGACTACACCTTGGCTCTGGCCACTGCCAAGCCGCAACATTCGGCCGTGCGCATCACCGAACACTTCGGGCTCACCGACCACTTCCAGTACCAGGCCGGCGCTGGTGTCGAGGTGGGATCGGCGCGCCGCACGAAGGCCCAGGTCATCGAGCACGCCTTCGAGCAACTGGGCATCGACGGCGGTGCCCACGTGGTGATGCTCGGCGACCGCGACCACGACGTGGAGGGTGCGCTCGCCAACGACATCGACTGCATCGGCGTCACCTGGGGATTCGGCTCGGTCGACGAACTGCGCAACGCCGGCGCTGTAGCCACGGTGGATCGGCCTGCCGACGTTGCAGCTGCGGTGTCGGCCACCTACCGTGCGGAGCGACGATGAGTACCGCTTTCGAACCGAACACATCGCCAGACGGCGCCGCAACAGTTCCTGACGCTCCAGCTCGCCCCGTCAGCGACCGGCCCGCCGACCGCTTCATGCGCCGCCTGCTGCGGCTGCCCGAGGGCACCACGTCGACCGCGGCAGAGGCGCGTTCGGCGTTCCAGAAGTCGCTCGTGGTCACCACCTGCCGGTGCCTGCTGATGTACATCGTGTTGCCGTTCGTGCTGCCGGCGGTGGGTATCGCCCGCGGCGTCGGCCCCGCGATCGGCCTGGCGATCGGCATCGTGGCGATCATCTCGATCGTGTACTCGATTCGCCGCTTCTGGCGGGCCAATCACTCGAAGCGGTGGCACTACACCGCGTTCGGCACGATCATCATCGGGTTCCTGATCTACCTGTCGATCAAAGACATCGTCACCCTCGTTACCTAACACGAGACGTTGGGTTTTCGAACACTCGACGTCGGTCGCTGGATGTAACGGGTCCACTTTCCATCGGGCATGATGTTGGTGTTCGTCGACCACTGGGGGGTTTCGTGAACGTCACACTCACGATCAATGGAACGTCGCATACCTACGACGTCGAGCCGCGCACGCTACTGGTACAGCTCATCCGCGAACACGCGGGGCTGACCGGCACCAACATCGGCTGCGACACGTCGTCGTGCGGGGCCTGTTCGGTGCATCTCGACGGCGAGGCGGTGAAGAGCTGCACGGTGCTGGCCGCGCAGGCCGACGGTACCGATGTCACCACGATCGAGGGCATGGCCGCCGCCGACGGCTCGTTGCATCCGATGCAGCAGGCGTTCATGGACGAGCACGGTCTGCAATGCGGGTTCTGTACGCCGGGAATGGTGATGGCCGCATCGAGCCTGCTCGAGGAGAACCCCAACCCCACCGACGAGGAAGTGCGAGTCGGCCTCGAGGGCAACCTGTGCCGCTGCACCGGCTACCACAACATCGTCCGGGCAGTACTCGCTGCGTCGGGAGCAGGCCAGTGATCCCCGCCCAGTTCGACTACGTCCGCGCCGAGTCGGCTGAAGAAGCCATCGCCCTCGTTGGCCAACACGGCGACGAATCGAAGTTCATTGCCGGCGGCCACAGCCTCCTGCCGCTCATGAAGCTGCGCCTCGCCCAGCCGACAGTGTTGATCGACATCGGCCGGATCAGCGACTTGTCGTACGTGCGCGACGCCGGCGACCACGTGGCGATCGGCGCGCTCACCCGACACATGGACGTGGAGACGTCCGACGTGCTGCGCGAGCACGTCCCCCTGTTGGCCCATGCCACGAGCCACGTCGGCGACCCGCAAGTGCGCCATCGGGGCACGATCGGCGGCTCGATCGCCCACGCCGACCCAGCGTCCGACCTGCCGGCAGTGGCGTTGGCACTGGGCGCGACCTACGTCGCCCAAGGGCCGAACGGCACCCGCGAAATCGCCGCGGCCGACTTTGCCACCTCGTATTTGGAATCGACCTTGGCCGACGACGAACTGCTCACCGAGATCCGCGTGCCCAAGATGGACGGCGCCGGAGGGGGGTTCGAGAAGTTCAACCGGCGAGCCCAAGACTGGGCGATCGTCGGTGTGGCTGCGTGGCGGCGCAACGGCGATGCAGCCGTCGGGCTGGTCAATATGGGGTCGACCCCGGTCTTGGCCGCTGGCGTCTCTGCGGCCCTGTCCGACGGTGCGTCGATCGGCGACGCGTCGCAGCTGGCGACCGAGGGCACCGATCCGCAGCCAGACCTCAACGCCAGCGTCGAGTATCGCCAGCACCTCGCCCGCGCCCTCACCGGACGAGCCCTCGAAGCCGCGTCGAGCTAACGCACGTGTGACATCTACTGCAGGCCGAGGTACGAACCGCCATCGACGTGTAGCTGCGCGCCGGTGGTGAAGCTGGCGAACTCACTGCACAAGAACGCCACGATGGCGCCGAAGTCGTCGGCCGACCCGGTGCGCATCGACTCGAGGCCGTCGCCGTAGAGCGCCTCGGTGCGCCCCGTCACGTGCAGACCAGGCTGCACGCTGTTGACCGTGACTCCGTCGTCGGCGACCTCGAGGGCCAGCGTCTTCAAGAACGCGGTGGCACCGGCGCGTGCGGTGTTCGACAGGATCAGCGCACCGATCGGCTGGCGCACCGACACCGAGGTGATCGCCACCACACGTCCCCACGACCGTTCACGCATGGCGGGTACCGCCGCTTTGCACATCGCCACCACCGACATCAGGTTGAGGTCGATCGCCTCGGGGTACGCCTCGACGGGCGTCGACTCGAACGTGCCCGGCGGCGGACCGCCAGCGTTGGGCACCAAGATGTCAACTCCGCCGAGAGCCGCCGAGGCGGCGTCGACGAACCCGGCCGCGCCCTCGACGCTCGACACATCCGCCACGATCGGAACACAACGGTCGCCGATCGTGGCGGCCGCGGCCGTGACGCGCTCCTGGGTACGGCCGCAGATGGCGACGTCGACACCCTCGCGAGCGAGCGCCTGGGCGGTTGCCAGGCCAAGTCCAGTGGTCGCCGCGGCGACGGCTGCTCGACGGCCACCAATTCCGAGATCCATCACCGCACGTTACGACTCGTGAGCACCACGATCGAACGCGCCGCGACCACGATCTCGTCACCGACAGCTCCGTCAGCACCGTCAGCACCGGGTTCGCTGCGACCCGGGTCGTCGACGAACCCGGGAACACCGCAGTCCACGTCAGCGGTGTCGATCAGCCGATGCCACCGACCGGGCGCCTGGACGGCGAACGTCAGGTCTTCCCACCACATGTTGGCCATCACGTACAAGTCACCGATGTGCCACGCGATCGAGCGCGAAGTCGGCGACACGTCGGGGGCGCCGTCGGTGCCGTACCACTCGATGCGACTCCCCCACCACCCGCGATCCGAGAACAGCGGACGGTCCGTGCGCAGAGCGATCATCCGCTGCACGAACCGCTCGAGATCAATCCACTCCCGTTGGCGCTGCCAGTCGACCCAGCTGATCTCGTTGTCTTGGTTGTACGCATTGTTGTTGCCCTGCTGCGTACGGGCGAATTCGTCGCCGGCGACGAACATCGGTGTGCCGTGGCTGAGCAGCAGCAGACACCACGCGTTGCGCAGTTGTTGCGCACGCAGCGCCATCACTGGCTCCGGGACGCCGTCGTCGCCCTCCCATCCGCAGTTCCACGATCGGTTGTCGTCGTGGCCGTCGGTGTTGTCCCAGCCGTTCGCCTCGTTGTGCTTGCGGTCGTAGGCGACGAGGTCGTACATGGTGAAGCCATCGTGGGCGGTGAGGAAGTTGACCGACGTGAGCGGCGCATCGAACAGGTCGGGACTGCCTTCCACCCGGCGCATCACCGAACCGACGACGCCTGCCTCGCCACGTAGGAAGCTGCGCATGTCGTCGCGAAACCGTCCATTCCATTGCGCCCAGCGGCGGTCGGGGAACGCGCGGCCGAGGAGATAGCGAGCGAGGTCCCACGGCTCAGCCACGAGGGCGACTCGGCGCCGCTCGGCCCAGTCGCCGATCGAACGCACGAAGGCCGGGTTGCGAACGAGCACGGCGGCGAGATCGAAGCGCAATCCGTCGACGCCGAGATCGGCCAGCCGGTCGAGACCGGCCATGATGAGGTTGCGGGCTGGCGCCGATGTTGCGTCGACGATGTTGCCGGTGCCGGAGTCGTTGACGTAGTTGCCATCGTCGTCGAGCGCGTAGTAGCTGCGTTCGCCGAGCCCGCGCAGGGAGTACGTCGGCCCGTCGCGGCCAGCCTCGGTGGTGTGGTTGACCACCACGTCGAGCCACACCTCGATGTCGGACGCGTGAGCGGCAGCGATGAACTCGGCGAGTTCGTCGGCGGCGTTCGGGCCGGCTGCGTAGTCCCCGTGTATGGCCCCGAACACGAGCGGCATGTACCCCCAGTAGTTGCCCTCGTCGGGGTCGAACTGGTGCACCGGCAGCAGCTCGACCACGCTCACCCCCAGCTCGGCGAGGCGCGGCAGCTCGTCGGCGAGGGCGCGAAACGTTCCGGCGTCCGGTCGATTCCGCCGTGTGGTCATCCCTCGGACGTGCGCCTCGTACACGACACGCGGCCGGCTCGTCGGTCGCGACGGACGAGGTGCCGGCCAGCTCCGAGCAACGGCGCGCGGCGCAATCTCGAGGTTGTCCGCTGGGCCAGGCTCTGCAGCGTGACGAGCGTGGTCGGGCGGGAACCACACCTCGGTCGCCGCAGGATCGACCAGCAAGCGCCGGGGGTTGAAGCCCAGCGCAGGAGGCCCGACCGCCTGGAGTCCGTAGACGGTGTCTTCGGCGACGTGACCGAACCACTCGTCTCCGTTGCGCTGGAGTGGGGAGCGCTGCCACTGCGGCGCGGTGGCCTCGGCGGCGACGAGCACGGTCACCGACTGCGCATCAGGGGCGTGCACCCGCACCTCAACACGCGCCTGCTCGCCACCCATCGCCAAAGTGTGACATCTGGGGTCATACCCCATCTGTCACAGGGCACCTGGTGTCTGGCACCAGATGCCCGCGTCGGTAGGGTTCGACCGATGACGCCGAGTGAGGTCTCGACGGCGCTGAGCGAGGCGAGTTATCTCCCCGACGACGGCATCGCCACCGCCGTGTTCCTGGCACTGGAACTGCAGCGCCCACTGCTGTTGGAGGGCGAAGCTGGCGTGGGCAAGACCGAGCTGGCCAAGGCGCTGGCGACCA
The DNA here is from genome assembly GCA_039194665.1 of Actinomycetota bacterium. Classification (GTDB taxonomy): domain Bacteria; phylum Actinomycetota; class Acidimicrobiia; order Acidimicrobiales; family Ilumatobacteraceae; genus JABSQH01. The sequence goes on along the minus strand of JBCCVW010000138.1, from coordinate 825 downwards.
TCACCGGCGGCCCACTGATCCGGCTGCAGTGCTATGAGGGCATCGACGTGGCGCAAGCGGTGTACGACTGGGACTACTCCCGGCAGCTGCTCCACCTGCGCGCCGCCGAAGCCACCGGCGAGACCGACCACCGCAGCGCCGATGCCCTCGAAGCCGAGCTGTACGGCGAACGGTTCTTGATCAAACGAGCGATCCTGCAAGCGATCGAGCCGACCGACGGCCCACCGCCGGTGCTGTTGATCGACGAAATCGACCGTGCCGACGACGAGTTCGAGGCATACCTCCTCGAAGTGCTGTCGGACTATCAGGTGACGATTCCCGAGATCGGGGTGGTGCACGCTGAACGTCCGCCGTTGGTGGTGCTCACGTCGAACCGCACTCGCGATGTGCACGACGCGCTCAAGCGGCGCTGTCTCTACCACTGGGTGGAGCACCCGTCGTTCGATCGCGAGGTGGCGATCGTGCGGCTGCGGGTTCCCGACCTCGATGCCACCCTGGCTCGCGAGATCGCCGCCGCCGCCAGCGTGCTGCGCGACCTCGACCTGTACAAACCACCCGGTGTTGCCGAGACGATCGACTGGGCATCGGCGATCTTCCGTCTCGGCGCGAACTCCATCGATGAGCACCTCGCCGCAGTCACCCTCGGCACCGTGGTGAAGTACCGCGAGGACGAGCGGCGCGTGATCGAACACGGCCTCGACGAAGTTGTCGGCGCCGCCGTGCGCCGCGCCGGTGCCGACGCCGCCACTCTGTTCGACGCACCGCTGCCCCCGCCGGCCGCCGGGGCATGAGCGCGAGTTCACCTGCGGCGATTGCGGTCGCGTT
>JBCCVW010000137.1:0-12462 GCA_039194665.1 Actinomycetota bacterium | reverse complement strand
GACGTTCGTCGGCATCGCCATCGGCGCATTCGTCGTGTCGCAGCTGGTGAAAACGGTGCTCGACCGGCAACGTCCGCCAGATCCGATCGAACTGGAAGCATCCGGTTCGTATCCGTCGGCCAGTGTGATGGTGTCGGCGACGGCGATCGTGCTGGGTGCTGCGCTCATCGCCTCGATGGAGTGGCCGCGACGGCGAACGGTGCTCGTCGGAGCGGCCAGCGCGTTCATCGTGGTGATGGCCTGGAGCCGGACGTACCTGCGAGCACACTGGCTGACCGACGTGGTCGGTGGCGCCGCCGGTGGGCTGGCGCTGGTTGCCATCGGCATGGTTGCGCTCACCGTTGCCCTCCGTCGTGGTGACGCCGATGGGCGATCTACGGTGAGCGCATGATCACCACCATCGTCGGCGGTTCGGTGCTCGACACCTCGACCATGTCGTGGCTCGACGACGCCACAGTGGTACTCGACGGCGACCGCATCGCAGATGTCGGCGACAACGCCCGGGACGCCGACCGGGTGATCGACGCCACAGGCGGTTACGTCGTGCCCGGCTTCATCGATGCCCACGTGCACCATGTCCTCACCACGATGGATTTCGCCGCGTTGGGGCGACAGACACCGACAGAGCTGGCGATCTCGATGGCCCAGTTGTCCGAGGCGATGCTGCGGCGCGGCTTCACCACGGTGCGCGACTGTGCTGGCGATACCGCGGGCCTCGTACGGGCGATCGAGCGGGGCCTCGTCGCCGGGCCGCGGATCGTTCGTGCAGGTCGAGCGATCTCCCAAACCGGCGGGCACGGCGACATCGGTGCCGACCCATCGATCCGCGTGTGTGCGTGTGCGATCCACCGTGACGATCTCGCATTCATTGCTGACAGCCCTGACGCGGCGCGCCTCGCTGCCCGCCGTGAGCTGCGCGATGGAGCCGCGTTCATCAAGCTGATGGCGTCCGGTGGTGTGGCCTCACCAACCGATCCGTTCGACTCGGTGCAGTTCACCCCCGACGAGGTTCGGGCGATCACGATCGAAACCGACCACCGCCACACCTACACCACCGCGCACGCATACCACCCTGAAGCGATCATGCACTCGATCGACAACGGCGTGCGTTGCATCGAACACGGCAACTTGGTCGACGAGCCAACCGCGGCGGCGATGGCCGAGCACGGTGTGACCATGGTGCCCACCCTCGTGACCTACAAGGCGATCGCCGAACTCGGCGAGAAGCTCGGCTTTCCGGAGGTCAGCCGACAGAAGAACGCCGGCGTGTTCGACGCCGGCCGGTCGTCGATCGACATCGCCAAGCAGGCCGGCGTGGCACTCGGGTTCGGCACCGATCTGATTGGCGAAGCGCAGGTGTGGCAGAACCAAGAATTCGCCATCCGCGCGCAACTCGAGCCGGCCGCTGACGTGCTCGCGTCGATGTACCGAGTGAACCCGCGGCTGTGCCACCTCGAGGGTGAGATCGGGGTGTTGTCACCAGGGGCTGCGGCCGATGTCGTCGTCCTCGACGTCGACCCCCTCGACGCTCTCGCCGCGTTGGCCGAACCCGACGCAACGATTCGCCATGTGATCGCCCGCGGCGAACTCGTGGGCTAGAGCACAAGCGGAGTCGCATTGACGCACCGCTTCCGGAGCCTTGTGGGTGTTGTACTCGGACGCGACGCTCCGAGCGTGCGTCAGCCGCTCTGCGGCTCCCGCAGTAGATCGATCATCCATTGCGATTGGCGGTCGGTGGCGATCGCCGCCATTTGGGTGGGGAACGCGTCGAATGCGTGGATGCTCGCTGGGTACACCTCGGCGATCGTGGTGTTTCCTGCGGCGCGCCAGCGGCTGCTCATGAGGAGTGTGTCGTCGAGGAGCGGGTCGAGTTCGCCGACGACGAATCGGGCGGGGACGAGGTTGCTCAGATCGGCGTAGATCGGAGAGCATCCGATGTGCCGCCGCTGTTCGGTGTCTGCTGCGGCGCCGAGATATGTGCTGACCATGTATTCGAGCGTGTGGGTCGGCAAGACGATCCCGGCGTCGCCAGCGAGTCGCGCACTTGGCGAGAGCGATAGATCGAAGATGCCGTACATGAAGTTCGCGCCGGCGATGTGGCCGACGCTGTCGTGGCGGTCGCGGAGTCGAAGGAGGGCGAGCGCCGCGAGGTGTGCGCCCGCTGATTCGCCGCCGATGATGATGCGGTTGGTGCCGAACTCGGACGGCGCGTGTTCGATGAGCCATTGCGCAGCGGCTTCGACGTCGTCGACGGCGGCGGGGTGTGTGTGCTCCGGGGCGAGTCGGTAGTGGGCGCATGCCACGTGGAGTCCGGTCGAGGCAGCGAGATCGGCCATGCGGCGGTCTTGGAGGTCTGGGCCGCCCGACAACCAACCACCTGAGTGAACCATGAGGTACACGCCACGGCTGTGCTCTGAGCGGAAGATGCGCAGGCTCCGGTCGGCGTCGATCGGGACTGTCTCCGCGGTGTCGAGTCGGGTGGCGGCGGGGAAGCCGCCGCCGCCTTCGTCGAGTCGCCGTCGCATCTCCGCGATTCCGATTTCTTCGAGACCTCCGTCGCGCCGTTGTGCGTCGGCGACGGTCTCTGCTGCAGCGAGCGCCTCGTCGGTTGCTTGCTCCAACTGTGGGCTGCCGATCCAAACGATCTGCATTTAGCGGCCCGCTGCGCGGTCGGGGAACGTGGTCACGCTGGCGATTGCTGCGACGTTTGGGGGTTGCACCGTGCGCGTGTGGGCGACGCGCCGGCCACTGGCCGTGACGAACAGGCCATTGCCCACCAGGACGGGCGAACCCTGATCGACCTTGAGCAGGTCCGCCTCGGGGCCGGTTGCGCGGTCCGCGTCGGTTGTGTCGATCCGCCACAAGACACTCTCGCCGTAGATGTGCTCACTGAGTTCGAAGACGTCGGCATCGGGCGACTCAATCGTCATCGGCCACGTCGGCAGTACGAAGTGCTCGATTTCAAGCCCGACCGCGCGCTGGTCGACCATCCACAGTCGGCGAACCCGACGTGCCGGATCAGCGGTCGGCGTCCGCAATGCCTGCGCAACCTCGGCAGCGAGAAGGCTCGGCTCGTTGTCGAGGACCGTGGTTGTCACGGCGTCGCCGAGCCCGGCGAGGCGACGTCCGATGTCATGGCCGGCGAGGTGATCAGAGAGTTCGAGCGCTGCGGAGTTGATCGACGTCGCCGTCCCGTGGCGGCGTTTGAGCATCCCTTGGGCTTCGAGTCGCGAGATCGCTTCCCGCACGGTGGTGCGGCTGACCTCCAAGTCCTCGATGAGCTCTGACTCTGTCGGGAATGCGGCGCCGTCTGCGGCGGCGCGAGCGGCGCGCTGGCGAAGTTGCTCGGCGGTGTGTTCCACCAGGTAGCGACTCATCTCCTCCTCGATTTCCCCTCGATCGTGCCCTTCTGAACATAGCTGATCATCCGGTGCTTGAAGAGAGATAGTATCTCTTCTTGCTGAGCCGATCTATTCCTGTTATGTTCTGGCGATCGGGGCTCGGCTGGAGCCCCAGGGGAGCCAACAGGGAGAGGATCATGGCTAGCCGACACGTACGCCGTCACCGGGGCCGTTTGACGGTCGCACTGCTCGCCACCGCAAGTCTCATTGCCGCCGCTTGTGGCAGCGACGATGACTCCAGCGGCAACACGACCGAGGCGCCGACGGCGCCAACGTCAGACGAGTCCGCGACCACCGACGCCTCGGCCGCGAGCGACGGCGCGGCCAGTGGCGGTGACATCGAAGCCGAACGAGACGTCGGCACCGTGGTGTTGGTGGCCAACCAGGACGCGGGCGACGAAGGCCCCATCGACGGCATGATCGAAGGCCTCGAAGCCTCGGCGACCACCTACGGTTTCGAAACGCAGTTCGTGGCTGCACCAGATCCCGCAACACACGAAACCACCCTGCGAAATCTCGCCGAGAGCGGCGCCGACGTGGTCATCACCACGTTCTTCGACCTGGCGAGCACCGTCGAGCTGGTCGCTCCAGACTTCCCGGACACCACCTTCTTGACCGTGGTAGCAGCGCCGAGCGAGCAGCCCAACGTCAACACCGTCGACTATGAGTTCTACAAAGGCGCATACGTCGGTGGCCGGTTCGCTGCAGCGATGACCGAGACCGACAAGCTGGCCTACATCGGAGGCGCACCCCTGCCGTTTGCATGGGCCGACTTCAACGCCTTTACCGCTGGCGCCCAAGACATCAACCCCGACATCGAGACCACTGCCACCTTCGCCCCTGGCGGCTTCACCGATGCTCCCGGCGGCAGAGAACTCGCTGCCAGCCTGTACGCAGACGGCAACGACTTCATCTTCACCGGAGCCGCCGAGACCGATCTCGGCGTGGTGGAGGCCGCCGTGGAGAACGATGGCATGGTGATGGTGTCGTCCGATCTCGCCGATCGGGGCCCAGAGAACGTCGCCATCATCGTCCTCATCGAGTGGGCCGACACGATCCAAGCTGAGCTCGACAACATCATCCAGGGAGGAGAGCTGGGTAGATTCCGCCTGGCGAACCCCGAGAGCGGTGAGATCTCCTTTGAAGTACCAGCATCCTTCCTCGACGGTGCCAGCGGTGCGCGATCGGCGGCCGCGGAAGCGGCGATCGCCGATTTCGAGGCGACGGTTGCGGCCATTCAGTCGGGCGAAATCGTCGTGGAACAGATCAGCGAGGAGCAGTAGCTCCCGACGAGTTGCGTGCGATTAGTGCCGCTGTGTCGGAACCGCCAGCCGAGGCCGTGCGCGTTGAAGACGTCACGGTTCGGTTCGATGACAACATTGCGGTCAACCACGCCACGCTCGCATGGGCGCGCGGGCAGATCCACGCACTGGTCGGCCAAAACGGCGCAGGGAAGTCAACCCTCGCTCGGGTAATCGCCGGCCTACAGATCGCTGAACGGGGCGAGATATTCGTCGCCGGCAATGAGATCCGATGCGGCGATCACGTACAGGCGCGTCGTGCCGGCATTGACATGGTGCACCAGCACAGCTCACTCGTGCCCACGATGACCGTTGCAGAAGCGCTGGAGGTGACCGAAACGCGAGGGGTGCAGCTCTCCCGATATCGACGACGAACGCTGCATCGCAAGTGGGCCGCCCGGCTGGGGCAAGCGAACGTCGACATCGACGTCGGGACCGTCGTCGGTGACCTCTCCGTCGAAGCGGTCCAATCCCTCGAGATCGCCCGCGCCAACCCAGGTCCCGGCGGTGTGCTCGTGCTCGACGAGCCGACTGCTGTGCTGCCACCTCCGGCGATCGAGCAGCTCTTCATGATGCTGCGCGAACTCAGGTCGCACGGCATCACGATCATCATCGTGCTGCACAAGCTGGCCGAGGTCCGGGCCATCGCCGACACGGTGTCCGTCCTGCGCCGTGGGAGGGTCACGCTGGGGACTGCCCCGATCGACACGATCTCCGACCGTGAGATGAGTGAACACATCATTGGCGCGGTGATCGACGACAACTCCAGATCGGACGCGCCAGCCAACGTGCCAACGATCAGCGATCAGCCAATAGCGACAGACGAGGACACGGTCGCGTCCGGCGCGGGGCTGGCATTGCGAGAGTGCACAACGGCGGGTTCGCGGCACGAAGTGCCCCTGGATCGTCTGAGCCTGCACGCCCAGCCCGGGGAAATCGTCGGTATCGCCGGCGTCGATGGCAACGGGCAGCGGACCGTGGTCGAGCTGCTCTGTGGAGTCGAGTCGCCGGCCACGGGCCGGGTGGTCTTCGCCGACCGGGACATCACCGAGCTCGGCGTGCGCGAGCGACGCGATCTCGGCGTACATGTTGTGCCATTCGATCGATTCGAGGAAGGCGTCGCCGCCGAGCAATCGCTCTGGCGCAACGTGACGCTGTGGAACGCCGAGGAACACCGGCGCTGGCCCAAGCTGCCGTTCGTCTCGACACGCGCGCTGCGCCGGCAGGCCGAAGAACGGCTCGACGCCTTTGCCGTGGTACACGCCGACACGAACCAGGACGCTGGCACGCTCTCGGGCGGAAACATCCAGCGACTGATCCTGGCGCGCGAACTCGACGCGGCCGCTGCGTTGGTGATCGCTCAGCCAACACGCGGTCTCGACATCGGTGGCATCTCGTTCGTATGGCAGTCGGTCAGCGAACTCGCCGCCAGCGGCGTACCGATCGTCGTGGTGTCGTCTGATCTCGACGAGCTCCTCGAGCACTGCGACCGGCTGTACGTGGTGCGCGGTGGGCGGACGGTCATGGAAGCTGCTCGTCCGTTCCATCGGGGGCGAATCGGGGCAGCCATGACTGGTGGTGAGGTGTGAGCCGAGCCGGCGCGGCACTGGCAGGTGTCGGTCGCCGTGTCGCGCCAGTACTGCTGGCCTTCCTCATCGCGTTCGTCTTCTTCGGCGCCACGGGCTACGACGTCGGCGAAGTCGCGCGCGGATTGTACGACGGCAGTATCGGCAGCACCTCCTCGCTGCAGGCGACATTCCGGTGGAGCGTGCCGTTGATGCTCATCGGTTTCGGTGTCGTCGTCAGCTTCCGGGCCGGCGAGTTCAATATCGGCGGTCAGGGGCAGTTCATTGTCGGCGGCATCGCCGCGGTGTGGGTGGCGCTCGAATGGTCGCTTCCGCCGGTCGTCGGGATCGTCGTGGGGACGCTCGCGGCGGTCATCGCTGGCAGCGCGTGGTCGCTCATCGCCGGCCTCTTGAAGGTGTACTTCTCGGCCGACGAGGTGATCACCACGTTGATGCTCAACCTCATCGCCGTGCAACTCGCCATTTGGGTCGCCACCGGCCCGCTCGCCGATCCGACGACAAGTGGCGACGCGGCGTCGACTCCGCGCATCAGCGACGAACTGCGAATCTCCGACGGCACTGGCACCTCGATCGAGCTATTCGTCGTGCTCGCGCTGGCGGCACTCGCGATGTGGCTCTTCCTCGAGCGGACGCCGACCGGGATGCGCATCGGCTACGTCGGCGCCAACCGAACCGCCTCACGGTGGCAGGGCATCTCCGTCCACAGAATCAGTCTGCTCTCATACGCGCTTGCCGGAGCGCTGGCCGGCCTCGCAGGAGCCATCGAAGTGTTCGGGCCCGCAGGCCGCGTGGCCACCGGGTCGAGCCCGACCGTCGGATTTACCGCCGTGGTCGTGGCCACCGTGGGCGCACTCCGTATCGGCGGCACCATCGTGGCGGGCATCCTGTTCGGTGGGCTGCAGGCCGCAGTCCTCTTCTTGCCGATCGTCTCCGACGTACCCATCTCCGGCGTGGCGATCATCGAAGGACTGGTCGCATTGCTGATCACGGCACGTCTGTTCACCCACTTCAAACGACGATCGAGACGCCGAGACCGGCAACGCGCTACCGAGGAAGCGGCGGTCTGATGGAGGACTTCATCGTCTCCACCATTCGGCTCAGCGTGCCCATCGTGCTTGCCGCCGTTGGCGTGTTGTTCTCACTGCGCGCCCGAGTGTTCCACCTCGGAATCGAGGGGCTCATGATCATGAGCGCCTTCGCGGCCGTCGGCGTGGCGCAAGCAGTGAGTTCGCCACTCGTGGCCACACTCGGCGGAGTTGCTGCGAGCCTTGCGCTCTCCCTGATCTATTGGTTCGTCATCGATCGGCTCCAGGCGGACACGATCATCGCCGGACTTGGGCTTGGCGCCTTGGCCACCGGTCTCGCTGCGTTCCTCCTCCAGGCGATCTTCGACGAACGCGGCAGCCTCGACACCGACGTCCGCCTCCCTCGGCCAGTAACAGGCGATCAATCGGGGCCGCTTGCCCTCGTCAGCGAACTGTCGATACTGGGTTGGCTGACGCCGGCGCTCGTCGCAATCGCCTGGTTCATCATGCGACGCACGAGGCTCGGACTCGAGCTCACTGCAGTCGGCGACTACGAGTACGGCGCACGTAGCGCCGGAATCGACCCCTCCATCGTTCGCCTCAAAGGCATCCTCCTCACCGGCATCTGGTCGGCCCTGGCTGGCGTCGAGCTCGCGCTCGGCGGCCTGTCGACATTTAGCGAATCGATTTCGGGCGGCCGCGGCTTCATCGCCCTCGCCGCCGCGCTGTTTGGCGGCCTCGCACCGATCGGTACCGCCCTTGCCGCAGTCGTGTTCGGCGCCGCCGACGCCGTCGGCATCACCACCCAGGTCAACAACGTCGACATCCTGCCCCGACCGTTCATCCTGATGATCCCCTACGTGCTGACCATCCTCGCCCTCGTCGCCAGCAGCTTCCTTCGCCGCACGATCGACACCAAGACCAAACGCCACCGCTCCGCTACCTAGCGTCGGGCAGTCCCCAACAGCGGAGCGCCGCGCTGTTCGAGCAGGTCCCGAACTGCCAGAGGTGCGCGTGTCGTGATTCGGCAAGCAGTTGTCAAGCCGCGACCTGTTCACCGCTGATGCCGATTGTTAGACCAGAGTCGTCCGGTTCACGGTGGCCGCGCCGGGGTGCGGCGATCACTGCAGAGGAGTCCGTCATGTCCGTCATTGAGCAGATCACGCTTCGACTCAACGAAGATGCCACTCCCGAGGCGTTCTCGGCGGCGAACGCTCGTGTTGAGGCCGAGTATCTCCCGGCCCAGCCGGGGTTCAATCCCGGCAGTCGTGTGACGACAGTCGACGGGGACGGCGTGTGGAGTATCTCGCTGCGTTGGGACAGCTCGTGGGACCTCGACGCCTCGCTGGCAGCGTTCATGGACGCCCCGGCAACACAGGACTTCCTGGCGTTGGTCGACACGTCGTCGATGACCATGGGGCGCCAGGTGGAGGTGGCATCACCGGCATCGCCGAGGCTCGACAACGCTCGCCGCCTCTACCTCGAAGGCATACGCGACGGCGACGCCCGACGAGCGGTGGAGAGCTATACCGGTGATCGCTACACGCAACATTCCACTGGCGTGCGTGACGGGGTCGAGGGTTTCGTCGAGTTCTTCGAGCCATTCATCGAACGCAACCCGTCGCGAGACATCGAGCTGGTCCGAACCGTTGTTGACGGCCGGTTCGTGTTCGTGCAGGCCGCGCAGAACATCAACCGCGGTGAGGCTCGTTGGGTGACGACCGACCTGTTCGACACCGACAGCAACGCCAAGATCATCGAGCATTGGGATGTGATCCACGAACTCGGTGGGTCGAACCCGGGCGGGCACACCCAAGTCGATGGATCAACCGAGATTCGTGACCTTCACCTCACCGAAGCGAACAAAGCGGTCGTACGGCGCCTGCTGACCGAAGCCTTCATCGTGGAGCCAACCGCGGCGTTCGAGGATTTCATCTCGAGCGACACCTACATCAACCACAACCCGGATGCACCCGATGGTCTCGACGCGCTCATCCAAATGGACCGCGCAGCACGCGACCGCGGCCAGATGCTGCACTACCCGCAGGTACACCGCATCATCGGACAGGGCAACTTCGTGGTGTCGTTCGCCCACCAGGTCTGGAACGACGTCGACTACGCAGCCTTCGACATCTTCCGCCTCGACAACGGGCTCATCGTCGAACACTGGGACAACGTCGAGGTCGTGCCCCATCCGGCCGACCTCGTCAACTCGGGCAAGTTCTGACGCCTCCACCTGATCGTGGTCATCACGCGTCGCGGGCGGAACCTGAGCGGATCATCGATGGAGGGCCACCGAGATGCCGATGCACGAATTTGGAGAAGCTCGACGGATCGGTGAACCCGAACGCTGCGCCGATGCCGCTGATCGACACGGTCGTGCGCTTCAGTAGACGGTCAATGTCGAGCGCGATGCGTTCGTCGAGCACCGTCTTGGCTGAGCGGCCGACAGCGGCGTGGCATGCCCGGTCGAGGGTGCGGGTGCTGTAGCCGAGTTCCCGAGCGCACGAGGCAACGGTGGGGCGTTCGCGGAAGCGCTGCTCGACGTACTCGCGGTAACGAACATACGCCTCAGGCAGAGCAGTCGGATCGGTCGTTGCGCCACTGTGCTGGTGTACTCGGGCAAGCAACACGGCAAGCAGACTCTCCATGAGCATCACCGATGCGACGGATCCATCGAACCGGTGTTGTTCGCTTCTGATCGCGCGCACTGCAGAGCGGATCGGGACGAAGTCGTCCGCTGAGAGGTCCCACACCACCGTGACATTGCTTCCCGGGAACCATTCGTGACCGGGAATCGTCGCCCTCGCCAGCCCGGCGCGGAACGCCACGACGTGGGCGTCGAAGTCGGGATCGAACTGGTACTCGTGGACCTGGCCGGGGTGGACGTGCAGCACTCGGCGGGGGCGCATCTCGATCGGCTCGAAGTCGACGTGATGCACGCCGTGACCGCTGCCGCAGACGATCAATTGGTGAAAGTCGTGGCGGTGCCGCATCCCGAGGATCCTGGGGTTCGCGCGTTCGCGAATCTCGGATCGTCGAATCACCTCCACCGGCAAGAGCGGGTGGGGACGCGGTTGAAAACCGACATCGGGAGGCGCCGTCAGATCCGCCGCACGACCTGCTCGAGGCATCACGGCATCGTACGACGTCGGCCCGTCCAGATCTGGCCCACACCTGACGACATCGACCAGGACTACGGCGGCGTCCTGCGTGGGGGTAGATCCGGTTGCTCAGGCAGGTGGGAGCTGGGTCGACGGTTTGGTGACGCGCACGATCAGGTCGGCGAGCAGGCCGACGGCGATGACTTGGAGCGCGGCGAACAGGATCAACAGCGTGTTGGCGGCGAGTCGGAAGTCCTTGTCGATCCAGTCGTAGATCAACTTGGCAACGCCGACGAGCAACAGGAACAACCCGACGGGCAAGAACGCCTTCAGCGGGTTGTACGACAGGGTCATCCGCACGACCTGCAGCAGATAACGCTTGGTGTCGCGCCACCAATGGAACTTCGATCGGCCGGCGCGCGGGAAGTAGTCGATCGGCACGTACTTCACGCTGTAGCCATTGGCCAGAAACGACATCGTCAGCGTGGTGACGCACGAGAACCCGGCGGGGAGCTGGTGCACGTACTGCATCGCCACGTCGCGGCGGAAGGCGCGCAGGCCGGAATTCAGATCGGCGATCTTGGTCTCGGTGAGATAGCTGGCCAGCCAGCGGATGAACCATTTGGCGGGCACGCGAAAGAACTTGAGCGTGCCCTCCTCGGTGCGCCGCGCTCCGACCACGTGGTCGTAGCCATCGAGTTGGTCGACGAGCTCAGGGATCTCGTCGTTGGGGTAGGTCATGTCGACGTCGGTCCACACCACCACCCGCCCACGGGCGGCGGTGGTGCCGGTGCGTCGTGCCGTTCCAGATCCTCGGTTGTGGGAGTGACGGATCAACACGACGTCGTCGCGGCCCTCGACAACTGCGTCGATCTCCTCGGCGGACCCGTCGTCGGACCCGTCGTCGACCACGATGATCTCGTAGGAGTAGGTCGAGGCCTGGAGCGCTTCGGTGATCCGCTCGACCTCGGTCGCGAGGTGGCCCTTCTCGTTGTAGATCGGCAATACGACCGACACGTCGAACTCGTCGAGGTCGGGGGTCACCGGCGGCAAGCTAGCAGCGAGGTCGTCATGGACCACCAGCGCTCGGCGTACGCCACAACACCCAGGCGGGGTCCGACCACACCTCGACGAAGCCGAGCTGCTCGGCGAGCACCGGATCGAGTTCGGGCTGCCAGTAGGTGGAGTTCCGTCGTTGGGCGAAGTAGTCGGCATTCTCGGCGATGTGATCGATGCGCCCGCTCTGGAACGATCGGCGGTCGGTGATCAGGGTCATCGTCCGCGCTCGGTAATAGGCGACGACATCGTCATCGTCGGTGAACTCGTCGACGGCGTCAAAAACGGCGTCCACCGTGGGGTTGGCGGGGCCCCATTGCACCCGGTCGGCGTTGTTGAAGTCGCGCACGTCGGAGATGTCACCGCGCAACACCAACCCATGTCCGATCAGCAAGGCGAGTACCGGGACGGCGGCCACCGCGGCAGCTGCTCTGGTGTGGCGCTTGAGCGCCATTGCCGCCACAGCGACGATCGCCACCATGGCGAAGTACAGCACCCACGGCGTGACCTGGTACCAGTAGCGCTTGACCTCGCGGAAGTGGGTGCCGATGGCGAACGCGCTCAGGATCGGCAGCAACAGCAGCGGCAGGTCGAGCGTCGGTCGCCGACGAACCCCGATCACGGCGCCGATCACGGCGATGGCGAGGACGATCACGCCGACCCACGGGCGTTCGCCGAGCCCGAGCTGCTCGGACAGGTTGGCGGGATACTCGCGGAACCGATCGTCGAGGAAGCCGGCGCTGTTGCCGTTGTCGGGGAACAGGTCGTTCGGCAGGAGCAACTGCACCACGACGACCGAAGCAACGAAGGCGCCATATGGCATGAGCACCTGTTGCCAGCGATCGACCGCCAGCCGCACGGTCGATCCGACGTCGGTCCACCGCTGGTTGCGGCGAACCGCGTCGAACAGCTGCATGCCCCCGATCACGCCGAGCAGCACAATGCCTTCGCGGCGCATGTTGTAGGCGACCATCACCAACACTCCGAGG
>JBCCVW010000136.1:0-12470 GCA_039194665.1 Actinomycetota bacterium | reverse complement strand
CCGACTGTTCTGGTGGAAAGAGGCGTCGATCGTGCTGGTCTTCTACCTGGCGTACTCGTGGATCCGGAACCAGTTCGGATCGAATGCCATCGCCGACAACGGCATCCCAGCGGCCGCGTTCACGAACGCCGAACGGATGATCCGGTTCGAGTCGTGGATCGGGCTCTATCACGAGCAAACCGTGCAGGAGTGGTTCCTGCCGTACCGGGGCTTCATCCAATTCTGGAACGTGTACTACGGCACAGCGCACTTCATCGTCACCCTCGGCGTGTTCGTGCTGCTGTTCATAAAGCGCAAAGACGTGTTCCCACAGTGGCGCAACACGCTCGCCGCGATGACTGCGCTGGCGATCATCGGCTTTGCCTGGTTTCCGCTGATGCCGCCGCGGCTGCTCGACGTGCCCTGTCCTGCGCAAGTCGAAGGCAGCTGGGGAGGCGCATGCGTGCCGAGCAACATCCGGCCGGTCGACGGATTTGGATACGTCGACACTCTGGCTGAGTACGGCGGCCCCTGGTCGTTCGACTCCGAGACGGTCGCCGCGATCTCCAACCAGTACGCCGCGATGCCGAGCATGCACATCGGCTGGGCGACCTGGTGCGCGATCGCCGTGTGGCCTCTATTGCGTCGCCGATGGGCCAAGGGGCTGCTGTTGTTGTATCCCGCGGCGACGTTGTTCTGCATCGTCGTCACCGCCAACCACTTCTGGATCGACGGCGTCGGCGGGCTCCTCGCGTTCGGCGTCGGCGCCCTCATCGGCTGGGGGATGCACCGATGGAACACCGATCGCCTCGACCGGCGGCACCATCAACAGCTGGTCGCCCAGCGGGCTATCGAACCGACCGAGCCAACCGACGCCGCCACGCTCGACGGTGCCGACGACATCGAGCAGGTGTCACCTCCGGGGGCAACACCGCCCGTATCCTGAACGGCAATGAGCCAGATGCGTCTCAACCCGCTGAACGGGCGCTGGGTGACGATCGTGGCCGAGCGGGCAGAACGACCATCCGACTTCGCACCGCGCGACCAATCGTTGACCGAGAGCGACCGACCGTGTCCGTTCTGTCCGGGCAACGAGGAGGAAACTCCACCAGCGTTGGAAACGATCGAAGCCGACGGCAGTTGGTCGATGCGCGTCGTTCCCAATCGGTATCCCGCGTTCGACGGCGACGACGCCTTTGCCGTGCACAACCTCGGACCGGTGTTCGTCATGGCAGAAGCCAGCGGGATTCACGAGGTGTTCGTGTTCTCACCCGACCACCACGGTCGGCTGCATCATCTCGACGATGATCACGCCGCCGAGTTCATGTACACCCTGCAACGACGCTTCCGCGAACACGCCGCCTTGCCGCAGGTCCGCTACACGCAGTTCATCATCAACCACGGACGTGAAGCCGGTGCATCCCTGGCCCACCCCCACGGGCAGTTGCTCGGACTGCCGTTCGTCCCCGGTGAGATCCTCGACGAAGAGCGGGCCTTCGCCCGCTTCGCCGGGGGCTGTCTCCTGTGCACCACCGTGGAAGCTGAACTCGCCGCCGACCACCGCGTGGTGTTCGCCAACGACGATGTGGCGGTGATCTGCCCGTATTGGAGCGGCGCGCCGTACGAGATGTTGATCATCCCGCGCGAGCACGAGCCGCACATGCAAGACGCCACGGAGCAAAGCTTGCGGGCCACCGGCATCGCGGTACGCGATGCACTGGGGTTCCTCGAGGGGGCGCTCGGCGATGTGTCGTTCAACCTCGGCATCCACACCGCACCGCATCAACACACCGGCCAGTACCACTGGCACGCACACGTGTGGCCGCAACTCACCTCGCAGGCCGGATTCGAACGCGGCACGGGCGTGATGATCAACATCATGCCGCCCGAGGAAGCCGCTGGGGTGTTGCGCACCGTGGCAGCACTCGCATGAGCCGTCATTCCGTTCCCCGGCCACGTAGGCCGATGATCACCGGTCACTCGCTGGCGCTCGCTCCCTCGCATTCGCTCCGGAAGCTCCAGTGACGCAATCTGACGTCACGGTGGCCGTCGACATCGACGCCCCGCCCACCAAGGTGTGGGAAGTGGTCGAGCCGATCGAGTCGCACGCCGACTGGATGGCCGATGCCGCCGCGATCCACTTCGAGTCGGAGCAGACCCGAGGCGTGGGCACCACGTTCGTCGCCGACACGCGCGTCGGTCCGATCCGCCTGCGCGACCGGATGCAGGTCACCGAGTGGACGCCCGTCGACGACGACCAGAGCACCGGACGGATGGGCGTGGTCCATTCCGGGATCGTCACCGGCACCGGGGTGTTCACCATCGAGCCGCTCGACGGCGGCGACCGCAGTCGGTTCTCATGGTCGGAGCAACTCGACTTCCCGTGGTACTTCGCCGGTCGCCTCGGCGAACGCATCGGTGGCCGGTTCGTGCTCGGACCGATCTGGCGGCGCAACCTCACCCGCCTGAAGCAGCTCGTCGAGTCGTAGAACGATCCCCTGGGTCGAGGGCACGTCGGTCTCGACGAGCACGTCGCCCGACCGTTCACTCGGCGGCGCAGATGGTGCCGTCCGCCGGTCGCTCGAGCGTCGTCAGGAACGCGTCGACCGCGTCGGTGGCGCACCGGTGGGCCAGCTCCCGCGAGGTGTTGTACGCGGTGTGGATGGAGCTCTCGACGTACACCAACGCGCTGTCGACGAGTTCATCATTGAGCTGCTCTGCACTGCCAACTGGCGTGATGACATCGTCGATCGAGGTCAACAGAAGGAGTGGCCCCGACGACTCCGCCGTCAGCGGATTCGGCATCGGTTCTTGGTTCACGGGCCAGAGTTCGCACTCGCCGCTCCTGCCCTGCGCGAACGGAAACAGTGCGTCGAATAGCGGCGCCTCGGCGGCGACGCGCTCGGGCAGATCGGCAGGCCTCCGGTCGGCGCCACGGGTCGGGTGGTCGATGCAGTTGATCGGGATGATCGCTGTCGATTCGGCCTGGAACCCGACCAGATCGGCGAAGCGCGACTGCAACGCCCCTGAATCGCCACCGTCGGCTTGGGCGACCGCCGACAGCAGCGATCGATTCGATGCACCTCGGTACACGTCCGGGTGGAAGAACACCGATGCAAAGAGCGCTTCGTCGTTGATCGGCGGAAGATCGGGGTTGGTCCGCAGCCGTTCAGCGTCTGCGACGGCGGCAACTCGTTCGAACGCCGCCCGCGTGTCACCGTCGATCGGGCAGCTCTCGTCGCTGTCGCACTCTTTGTAGAGCGCGGCGAGGCGAGCCTCGAACGACCGGACCCTGGCAAGCCACGACGCTGCGGGATCCATCTGTGGATGGAACGCCGCGTCGAGCACTGCCGCGCGGACCAGATCCGGATAGACCGTGGCGAACGTCGCCCCAAGCGGTGCGCCGTACGACGCCCCGTAGTACGACACCTGATCCTCCCCAAGCGCCTCGACGACCAACGCCATGTCGTGCACAGTGTCCATCGTCGACACGTGCTCGAACAGGCCGTCACTGCCGGCGAGACACGACTCCCAGGCGGCACTGATGTGATCGGCAAGCGCTTCGGCATCCCCCTGCGCATCGGGCGACCAGTCGACACCGGTGATGAAGTCGGCGAATTCATCACCGTCGAGGCACTCGACCTCGAGCGGCTCGAACGTGCCACGGGGTGCAACAGCGACGATGTCGAACCGGCTCGTGATCTCCGAGGTGAACACGCTCGCCGCGTTGTCGACCAGGTCGAAGCCGGAGAGCCCCGGGCCGCCAGGGTTCACGAACAACACGCCGACCCGCTCGTCGGGATTGCGCGCCGCACGCCGGCGGAGGGTCACCTCGGTCGTGCCGGCGGAAGGGTCCTCTCGATCGAGCGGTACCTCGACGGTGCCCTGCCGCTGACCGTCGTCGGCCCACACCACGGTCATCGCTCGAGCGGTTCCAGGGCCGTCGGCTGAGCTCGTCGACCCTGATGCGGTCGACACCGGTGTGGCGGACGTTGATGCAGTCGATGACTGTGCCGTTGCGGGCGGAGCGACCGCAGATGACGACGAGCCCGCTTCGTCTCCCGACCCGCCGCACGCGGCAAGCACGAGTGCTGCGCACACTGCCCCTCGGGCGATACCCGCCATCGTCGCCATACGGTGCATCGTTCTACACATCCCTCGTCACTCGGGCGTGATCCTCGTCACGGTTGCATCCGTGCCGTTGGCCACCCAGATACCGGTTCCGTCCGACACCACAGCACGCGGGACGTTGCCAACCGTGTAGTCGACACGGGTGCCGTCATCGGGATTGATCTGCGACACCGTGCCGTCCACTCGATTGGCGACCCAGACACTCGTCCCGTCGAAGGTCAGATCGAACGGCTCACGCCCCGTTGGGAAATCGACGCGGCTGCCGTCGTCGATGTTGAACTTGGACACCGTGTCGTCGCCGAGGTTGGCCACCCAGATGCTGGTGCCGTCGAACACGATGTCCCACGGGTCGGCCCCTGCGTCGAAATCGACACGCGTCCCGTCGTCGGGATCCATCCTGGACACCCCGTCCTCGTTGACGATCCAGATGCTGGTGCCGTCGAACGTGATCCCCCGCGGGTTCGGGGCGCTGCCGAAATCCACGCGGGAGCCGTCATCGGGGTTCATCTTCGACACCGTGCTGTTGCCGTTGTTGCTGATCCAGATGCTGTTCCCGTCGTACGCCAGCGCCCCAGGAAAGGCATTGACTCCAAGCTCGTAGTCAATACGCGTGCCGTCGTCGGTGTTCACTTTCGACACCGATTCTCCTCGAAGGTTGGCGATCCAGATATTGGTGCCGTCGAACAGCACGTCCTCGGGGAAGTCGCCAGTGTCGTAGTCGACGCGCGTGCCGCTGGTCGGGTCGATCTTCGACACCGTGTTGTCGTCGAGGCTGGTGACCCACAGGTTGGTGCCGTCGAATGCGAGGGCGTCGGGATTCGGCCCGACCGGGATGGTCACTGCGCCTTCGACGGCAGGTGTCGTCGGCTCGGGCTCGTCGACCGGGACCTGGTCGTCCTCGCCGGTCGTGGCGACGATCAGTCCGCCGATCAGGGCGAGCACCGCGATCGCGGCGGCGACCATGATCCAAGCTCGAGTACGGCTGGCGGATTGGTTTTCGTTGGGCGCAAGCATGATGACCTCCGTGGTCGATTCGCTGGTGTCCTGCTCGGCGATCCGCTGTTGGATCGCTTCCCAGGCCGTCGACGATGGAGTTGCTCGATCGGCGATCTGGCCAAGATCCCGTTCCACACGTGCGGTGAAGCGAGTCATGAGTCCAGCTCCTTTCGAAGTGCGGCCAGACCTCGCTTGAGGTGCGACCGGACGGTTGCACCAGGCATGTCGACGATCTTGGCGATCTCCGACGCCTTGTAGCCCCCGTAGTAGCGAAGGACCACCGCGATGCGTTGATCCTCCGGCAATCTGGCGAGCACGTCCCACAGCTCACCTGCGTCGCTGGCTAACCCGGCGGGCGGCTCGGGTAGGTGCATTGCCATCACCCTGCGCCGCCGCAGCGCCGACTTGCATCGGCTGACCACTGCGGTGCGTAGGTAGGCGCCGGGCTTGCGGATCTCGTCGATTCGTCGAGAGACCTCGACGAAGCTGTCTTGCACGAGATCCTCGGCTTCGGCGTTGCTGCCCACGAGGGTGAACGCGAGACGAACCATGCCGGTGTACTCCGCGCGGTAGAGGCGCTCGAGCACCTCGACCTGTTCGGCAGCCGGGCCGGCCGTGGTTCCCACTTCCTCCATCACCGACAACGGCGATTGAACGAACAAGAGTGTTGCACCGCTAGAGAAAATTCTTGTAGGCGTCGCTGGTAACGCCGGCGGGAGCGCAGCGCCACGACGGTCAGCCCGGACTGCGGGCGGCGAGCCACACGACCGACATCGGCCCGAGATCGAGCATGGCTGACGAGCCCATCCCCTGCCACGGGGTCGCTTCCGCGACAACCGCAGTCGCCGGCCGGTCGAGCGTGTCGACGTCGGGCCCGGTGCTGCGGTAGCCGCTCCCCCACCACGCCGATGCGTCGGTGTCGACCACCGTGTCCCACTCGCCGCCCCAGGGCAGACCGATGCGATACCCCGGGCGGGGTACCGGAGTGAAGTTGGCAAGACAGGCGACCGCCCCGACGCCGCCCTCGTCCCAGCGCACAAAGGCGTACACGCTGTCGGCGGCATCATCGGCGTCGAGCCACTGAAAGCCGCCGGGCTCGTCGTCGCGGCGCCACAGCGCCGGCCACGCATCGCTCACCCGGTTGAGCACCGCGAGCAGATCGCGTACGCCCCGGTGCGGGGCATGGTCGAGCAGGTGCCACGGGAGCTCTGCGGACGCATTCCACTCCTGCCACGGCGCCATCTCGGTCCCCATGAACACCAACGGCGCACCGGGCATGGCCCACTGCCATGCGAGGAGCGCCCGCAACCCAGCGAAGCGTTGCCAGTCATCGCCGCCGATCTTGGTCAGCAAGCTGCCCTTGCCGTGCACCACTTCGTCGTGGCTCAGCGGCAACACGAAGCGTTCGTCGTAGGCGTACAACAAGGCGAAGGTGAGCTTGTTGTGATGGAACTTGCGATGCACCGGATCGAGGGCCATGTACTCGAGCGAGTCGTGCATCCAGCCGAGGTTCCACTTGTGGGTGAAGCCCAGGCCGCCCTCGCTCACGGGCGCCGTCACCCCAGGGAACGCGGTCGACTCTTCAGCGATCGTCAGCGCGTCGGGAAACTCCTCTCCGACGACGGAGGTCGTCTCCCGCAGCAGCGCGATCGCGTCGAGGTTCTGGTTGCCGCCATCCGCATTGGGCACCCACTCACCGGGCTCTCGCGAGTAGTCGAGGTACAGCATCGACGCCACTGCGTCGACACGGAGTCCGTCGACGTGGAATTCGTCGAGCCAGTACAACGCGTTGGCGACGAGGAAGTTGCGCACCTCGCGCCGCCCGTAGTTGAACACGTAGGTACCCCAGTCGGGATGCTCACCGAGCCGTGGATCGGGATGTTCATAGACAGGCGTGCCATCGAAACGACCGAGGCTCCAGTCGTCGCGTGGAAAGTGCGCCGGCACCCAGTCGACGATCACGCCGATATCGCGCTGATGCATCGCGTCGACGAACCGACGGAAGCCGTCGGGATCGCCGAAGCGCGCCGTCGGCGCGTAGTAGCCAGTGACCTGATACCCCCACGACCCGCCGAACGGGTGCTCGGCGACCGGCAGCAGCTCGACATGGGTGAAGCCAAGGGCAGCAACATGTTCGCCGACGCCGGACGCCAGTTCATCCCAGGTGCGGGCGTCGCGCCGCCACGACGCAAGGTGCACCTCGTAGATGCGCAGCGGTGCAACGCCCTTGCGAGTCGCCCCACGGCGGGCCATCCATGCCGCATCACCCCACCGGTGACACGGCGGCGCAGGCACCACGCTGGCGTCGCTCGGCGGCGGTTCGGTCTGCCGGGCGAGCGGATCCGCCTTGCGCAGAGTGCGGCCCTCGCGGGTGACGATCTCATACTTGTAGCACTGGCCGGGGCGTGCATCGCGGGCGATCACCGACCACAGCCCGGTGGTGCCGTTGGCCTCGACGGGAGGCATGTCGGCCGGCGCCCATCCGTTCCAGTCACCGACGACCGCAACCGCAGCGGCGTCGGGAGCCCACACCGTGAAACGAACGCCGTCGACGTCGCCGCCATTCGACAATGGTTCGCCCATGTCCGATTCGATGAGCAATCGGGGGCCGAGTAGTTCCCACAACCGGCGATGCGTCCCCTCGGCAAACAGATGCAGGTCGAGCTCACCGATGCGCTCACCACTCGCGGACACGCCGTCAGGGTAGTCACCGCGCCGGGCGGCTGTTCCGAGGTCGGGCGGCGTCTCGGCACTACAGTCCGGCGCGTGCGGGTGCTGCTGTTGTCGTGGGACTACCCGCCCCGATCATCGGGTGGTGTGGCAGCACACGTCGCTGGTCTGGCGGGCGCCCTGAACGCTGGAGGCCACGACGTGGTCGTGCTCACGGTGGGCTCGGCACGCACGCGTCCGCCGGCCGACCGCGAACGGGTCGTTCGGGCCGTCGTGGACCTGCCGTACCTGTCGACCACCGATGTCGTTGCCCGAACCGCGGCCGGAAACCACGCGCTGGTGCGGGCCGCGACGGGCGTGACCACCGACGACGGTGCTGCGTGGCAGCCCGACATCGTGCACGCCCACGATTGGCGAGTCGGCTGGGCCGCCGACACCATCGCCCGCCAGGCGGGTGTGCCGTTTCTGCTGTCCCTCCACGGAATCGAGCGGATGCGACATGGTGGCCGGCTCCCGCGCGGCACGGCCACCGACGTCGACTCGATCGAATGGTGGCTGGCGTTCGAGGCCGACCACGTCATTGCGTCAACGCAGCTGATGGTCGATCAGCTGATGTCCGCATTCGAGCTGTCGCCTGACCGGATCAGCACGATCCCGTACGGCATCGATGCCGCATTGTGGGCGCCCGAGGGTCCGCGCGCATCAGCGCCGATCGAGCGCGAGCCGCTCGTGATGTCGTGGGGTTCGGTGCAGTATCAGAAGGGCTTTCAGGTGCTCGTTCGCGCGATGCGCCAACTCCGCGGCACCCATCCCGATCTTCGTGCGGTGATCGCCGGCCGCGGTCGCTACCTCCCCGAGCTGCAGACACAGATCGACGTCGACGGTGTGAGCAACATCATCGAGTTGCCCGGCTACCTCGACGATCGCCGCCTGCGCTCGCTCGTTCACCGCTCAGCTTGCGTGGTGGTTCCCTCGCTGTACGAACCGTTCGGCATCGTCGCCCTCGAGGCGTTGGCTGCCGGGGCGCCGTTGATCGTGGCCCACACCGGAGGGCTGGCGGAACTGGTCGACGGCACCGACGCCGGGATCTCGTTCGAGCCGGGAAATCCGGACGACCTCGCACGACAGATCGCTGCAGTGCTCGAGTCGCCCGCACTGGCCACAGCGCTGCGCACCGCGGCGGCGAAGTTGATCGCCGAACGCCACGCGTGGCCCGATGTGGCAGCCGCCACATCGGCTCTGTACCACCGAGTCATCGGCAACGTCATCGGCGGCACCGATTGACACCTGGCAATTGACATCCGTCGGTCGCCTTTGCAGCTGCGATCGCGATTGTCATCTGTCGGGTCGGCGAGCGGGCGCTGGCGACACTCGGTAGCTTCGGCTCGGTGCAGCCGGTCCACACCTTCACCGTCCACAGCCGGATTCCGGAACCACTGGCCGCGCTCGCCGGGCTGGCCACGAACCTTCACTGGGTATGGGACCGCCGACTGGCCACGCTGTTCGACCGACTCGACGGCACGATCGACGGTGCATCCTGGCGCTCCACGGGGCAGCACCCCGCCGATCTCGTGCGGCGCACGTCTCCCGGCTGCTGGGAGCAGCTTGCGGCGGACGCCGATTTCGTCGGAGAGGTGGCGGCCGCACGCGCCAGGCTCGATACCGCCGAGCAGGCCCCTGCGTGGTTCGACGAGCGACGCGCCGAGTCGGGCAGCGAGCTCGACTCCGTGGCGTACTTCTCGCCCGAATTCGGCATCACCGAGGCGGTCCCCCAGTACTCCGGCGGGCTCGGCGTGCTCGCTGGCGACCACCTGAAAGCGTCGTCCGATCTCGGTATCCCACTGATCGGCGTCGGGTTGCTCTACGGCGAGGGGTATTTCCACCAGGTGCTCGATGCCAACGGCTGGCAAGGGGAGCGCAACGACCGTCTCGACCCGCGGGCGATCGGACTCCGACCCACCGGCGTCGAGGTGCAGGTCGATCTCGCCGGCGTCGCTGCCAGGGTGCGCGTGTGGCAAGCCGACGTCGGGCGGATCGCGCTGTATCTGCTCGACACCAATGTGGCGGGCAATCCGCCCGAGGCCGTTGCCGTCACCAACCGTCTCTACGGCGGCGACGAGGAACACCGGCTTCGCCAGGAGATCGTGTTGGGGATCGGCGGGGTGCGGGCGCTGCGCGCCCTCGACATCCACCCGCAGGTGTTCCACACCAACGAAGGTCACGCGGGATTCTTGGGACTCGAGCGGATTCGAGAGTGGATGAGCCGTGGCCTTGCGTTCGACGCGGCGCTGGAAGCGACGCGCGCGGGGGGCGTGTTCACCACGCACACCCCCGTGCCCGCCGGCATCGATCGTTTCCCGCGCGAGTTGTTTGCCCGCTACTTCGAAGGCTTCGCCGAAGAGTGTGGCGTCGACTTCGACGCGCTGTATCGGCTGGGGGTGCGCGACGACGAGGGCGACGGCAACTTCAACATGGCCGTGATGGGATTGCGCGTCGCGGCACGGGCCAACGGCGTGGCCAAGCTCCACGGAGAGGTGTCGCGGGAGATGTTCGGGCCGTTGTGGCCGGCCCTGCCGGCGAGCGAAACACCGATCGGCCACGTCACCAACGGCGTTCATGCCCGTAGTTGGGTGAGCGATCGGGTCGACGAGTTACTCACCCAGATGATCGGCGATGATTGGCATCTCGCCGGTCCGGACGAGTGGGATCGCGTCCGCCATCTCGACCGCCGTGAAGTGTGGGAGGTGCGCCGCGCCGGACGGGCCGAGCTGGTGGCCTTCGTTCGCGAGCGAATGGGCTACGACATTCTCGACCCCGACGTATTGACCATCGGATTCGCCCGCCGTTTCGCCACCTACAAGCGCTCTACCTTGCTGCTCCAGCAGATGGACCGCCTCCGCGCGCTGTTGCTCGACGCCGACCGGCCCGTGCAGTTCGTGTTCGCGGGCAAGGCCCACCCGGCCGACCACCCGGGCAAGTCGATGATCCAGGAGATCGATCGGCTGGCCAGCGAAGCCGACGTGCGTCACCGGTTCGTGTTCGTACCCGACTACGACATTGGGATCGCCCGCACGATGTACCACGGCTGCGATGTGTGGTTGAACACACCTCGGCGCCCGATGGAGGCGTGCGGCACGAGCGGGATGAAGGCGGCGCTGAACGGTGTGCTCAACTGCTCGATTCGCGATGGATGGTGGGACGAGATGTCGAACGG
The DNA here is from genome assembly GCA_039194665.1 of Actinomycetota bacterium. Lineage (GTDB taxonomy): Bacteria > Actinomycetota > Acidimicrobiia > Acidimicrobiales > Ilumatobacteraceae > JABSQH01. Next base: position 1,480 of record JBCCVW010000136.1, on the reverse strand, counting down.
CGACAACGGCTGGGACATCGCCACCTTCGACGACGACGGCGACGTCGGCCGCCGTGATCATCGTGAGAGCTCTGCGGCGTTCGAGGTGATCGAGAATCAGATCCGGCCGTTGTTCTACGACCGCGCTGATGATCTGCCCACCGGGTGGATCGACCGAGTGACCACCAATTGGGCGACGCTCGGGTGGCGGGTCACCGCCAGCCGGATGGTGCGCGACTACGTCACCTCGTTGTACGAGCCGGCGGCCTCGTCGGCACTGGTGCGTACCGCAGACGATGGCGCGGCGTCGATCGATCTCGCCGCGTGGAAGGCGCGAGTCGCCAGCGGCTGGGACTCAGTGGTGGTGCGCGTGTCGGTCGACGAGTCGGCCATGGGCGACGGCAGTGCGGGGTCGGCGCGACCGATCGTGGCCTCGGTCGACAGCGGCGCTCTCGCGCCCGACGATCTGCTCGTGCAGGCCGTGCACGGGCCGCTGAGCGCCGATGGCGCATTCGACGAGCGGGCGATCGACGTTGTCGAACTGACCCGCGGCGACGACGGCGCGTACCGCGGCGAGTTCGTGCCCGATGGGTCGGGACCGTGGGGTGTGTCGGTGCGCGCCCTCCCGACACACCCGGCGCTGACCAGCGTGTACGAGACCGGCCTGGTCGCCACCGGCTGAGCAATCCACGTCACACAATCCGCTGATCGACCGACGACGGGCGATCGGTAGCGTGGCGCCGATGGCCACCACCGACACCGTCGACGAGCGCGCCGCGCCCGGCATGTCGGGGCTGGCGTTGGCCGGCTTCGGCGCACTGCTGATGTGTCTCGCCGCCGGCTACGGCGTGCTGTTTACGATCGTCGACGACTACCGCGACGAGTACGGCATCAGCGAGACCGCGATCGGTGTGGTGATCGGCCTCGGGTTCATCACGGCGTTCATCGCACAGTTGTTCATCGCTCCGTGGGCCGACCGCGGCCATGCGCGCACGGTGGCGCTCGCCGGTACAGCAATCGGGGTGGCCGGCCTGTTGTTGATGGCCATCGGCACCTCGCTCACCCCGATCCTCATCGGTCGCTGCATCTCCGGTGTCGGGATCGGCGCAGCGGTCCCCGCGGTGCGCCGCATGGTGATCCTCGCCGACCCTGCGAACCTCGGCCGCAACCTCGGCCGCCTGCTCTCTGCCGAAGTCTTCGGCTTTGCGATGGGTCCAGCGATCTCGGCGGTGCTCGTCGGCCCATTCGGCATTCCGGCGCCGTTTTTTGTCGTCGCCGGAGCAACGGCGATCTTGATGACAGTGGTGGCCCGTTTCTCCGTTGAGGAAGAGGTCACGACCGATGCCCCAGCCCGGCTGGCACTCGACCTGCTGCGCATCAAGCCGTTTGCTGGCGCCGTCCTCCTCGGGGCAGCGGTGTACGTCATGATCGGTGGGTTCGACGCACTGTGGGCCGTGGTGCACGACGATCTCGGCACCGCCGACTGGATGGCCAACTTGGG
>JBCCVW010000135.1:0-12497 GCA_039194665.1 Actinomycetota bacterium | reverse complement strand
CGAGGTCGAACCCTCCGGCGGTGACCGGCGACGGGATCGCCTTGGCGTTGCGCGCCGGGCTGCCGGCGCGCGACCCCGAGTTCGTGCAGTTCCATCCGACGGTGCTGTGGCGCGGCCCCGACGCCCGAGGGCAGCAAGCCCTCGTGTCCGAAGCGGTCCGTGGCGAAGGTGCGATCCTGTTCGACGGCGCCGGTCAACGCGTGATGACCGGCGTCCACCACCAAGAAGACCTCGCGCCGCGCGATGTGGTCTCGGCCGCGATCTCCCAGCGCATGGCCGAGGCACCCGGCGGGGTCGACGATCACGTGTACCTCGACGCCACGCATCTCGGATCGGGCTTCTACGACCGGTTCCCGTCGATCACCGACGCCTGCCGCGAGATCGGCCTCGACCCTGCGACCGAGCGCATTCCGGTGGCGCCTGCGGCGCATTACGCGTGCGGCGGTATTCGCGCCTCGTTGTCCGGGCGCACGGCGCTCATCGGGTGCTATGCGGTTGGCGAGGTCTCGGCCACCGGCGTGCACGGAGCGAACCGACTGGCCTCGAACAGTCTCACCGAGTCGGTTGTCGCCGGCACGCGTGTCGGTCGCGACCTTGCGTGGGAGCTGCCCGACCGCGTCGAACCGGACATCGACGTATTCCCTGAGTCGGCGCCGCTGCTCGACCCAGCGCGCATGCGCGAGGTGCGGGCGGTGATGTCGCGTCACGTCGGCGTGCTGCGCAGCGACGAGTCGCTGGCCGCGGCGAGTGGAGCGCTCGGTCTGCTCAGCCGCGCGCTGTCGAACGACGACGGCGCCGTGCCGCCGTCTCGGCGGACGTGGGAGGGCACGAACCTGCTCACTGTCGCCAGCGCGATCGTTGCGGCGGCGCTGGTCCGCACCGAGAGCCGGGGGTGTCATCGACGCACCGACCATCCCGAGCCGCTCGACGAGTGGCGGCGCCACCTCGACGTGCAGCTCGACGCGACAGGTACGATCGACGTGCAGGCGACGGCGCTCCTCGACGACCGCGACTCGTAGTCGTCACCTCATAGTGTCGGACCCGGTGCACGAACTCCACCCGTTATCCCAGGCACGGCGCGTTGCGCTGCACGATGCCGGCCTCGATGCCGACGACTCCGAACGTGTGATTCGAACCGCGCTCGCTGAGGACCTGCTGGGCGGTGTCGATGTCACCTCCGTGGCAACGATCGATGCCGACCATCACACCACCGGTCAGTTCACCGCTCGCCGGGCCGGCACCATTGCCGGACTACCAGTCGTGGCCGCAGTGATCGACGTCGTGTGTGGTCCTGAGTCGAACACCGTTGCCGAGGTCGACGACGGAACCACCGTCCAGGCCGGAACGGTGCTGGCCACCGTCGACGCGCCAACCCGCTCGTTGCTCACCGCGGAACGGACAGCGCTCAACCTGTTGTGTCACCTCTCGGGAATCGCCACCTTGACCGCACGGTGGGTCGACGCCGTCGACGGCACGTCCGCCCAAGTGCGCGACACGCGCAAGACGACCCCGGGGCTGCGGGCGTTCGAGAAGTACGCCGTGCGGTGCGGCGGCGGCGTGAACCACCGAATGGGACTGTCCGATGCTGCATTGGTGAAGGACAACCACATCGCCGCCGCGGGATCGGTGGCCGAGGCGTTCCGCCGCGTGCGGGCGAACGCCGATGTGCCGATCGAGATCGAAGTCGACACCCTCGACGGCCTCGCCGAGGCGATCGATGCAGGGGCCGACGAGGTGCTGATCGACAACTTCAGCCCCGATCAGATGCGTGCCGCCGTGGCAGTACGTAACGAGACGCGCCCGAACGTCGCCCTGGAGGCCAGCGGAGGGCTCACGCTCGAGTCGGCGCGGATCGTGGCCGCGACCGGTGTCGACTACATCGCTGTTGGCGAGCTCACCCACTCGGCGCCGATCCTCGACATCGGCCTCGACCTCTAGCTCGCCGACGAGCCGGCCGACCAGCCTGGATCAGTAGACGCCGAGCAAGTCGACGACGATCACCGTGTCGGTGCCCTCCGGTAGGCCGAGTTGTGGGTTGCCCTCGGGGCCGAAGGCGTCGTCAGGCGGGATCACGATCGCCCTGCGTCCACCGACCTGCATGCCGACCGCTCCCTCGATGAGACCCGGGATGGTCTGGCCCTCGACCATCGGGATCGACAGTGCCTCGCTGGCCCAGGTGGTGTCGAGGGCAACGAGCGTGTCGCCACGGAACAACACGAGATGGACGACGGCGGTCTGGCCCGCTTCGAGGGTGGCTCCGTCCCCCTCGCGTAGATCGACGGTGGTGACCTCAGTTGCGCCTTCCGAAGCATCGACGCCAGCATCGACGGGTTCGTCTGCTGGGTCGGCGGGCTTGACCACGGCGCGTACGTCGACGACGAAGGTGAGGTCCTCGTTCTCGCAGATCACTTCACTCCGCGCGGTCTCGCCGTACGCGAGGTCGCTCGGAATGTCGAGCTGAACCTGGTCGCCTGCACTCACGCCGACGAGTCCCTGTTCCCACCCGGGGATGACGCTCTGCGTGCCGAGCACCACCGGGAAGGGCTCGCGGTCGTAGCTGTTGTCGAACTCGAGGCCGTCACGGCTGCGGACGCCGATGTAATCGACGATCACGGTGTCACCTTCCTCCGCAGCCGGACCCGTGCCCTCGGTGAGCAGATTCACCTCGAGCTCTGTCGGCAACTCGCTCGGGATGTCGACCTCAGGCTTGTCGGGACTGGTCGGCGGCGGGCCCGCGTCGCCGAAGTCGGGCTCGGGCAGCGTGCCGCCGGTCTCGATGCACTCGGGCCCGGTCGGCGTGGTGTCGTCCGTACCCTCCTGCCCCGCCGCATCATCTGCTTGGTCGGTGGTGGCGGTCTCGGTCGTGGCGTTGTTGTCGGTCGCGTCGGTCGACGAATCGTCGTCGCTGCCACATGCAGCAACGAGCAGAACGGCGGCAACGGCGAGGGGAAGCGTCCGGCGCATCGCCGGGACGCTACTGGCGATCAGGCCGTCGCGGACGGCAGGCGGCGGTCGTGGGGGTACGCAGCGAGCCACTCGGCCTCGGCGACGCCGAGCGAAGTTGATGGCGGGCCATTCACGAATGGCCATAGTTCCGCGGCGATCCGCCGGTAGTTCCCGGTTGCACCGAGCTCGCCGAGGAGTGCGTACAACCCGAGGTTGATGCGCTGGATGAACACGAAGGCGCGGGGCACGGTGGCGTACTGGCTGATCGGGCTGCTGCGATCGAACGTGTGGCGGACGATCGAGTTGGCGTACTCGCGCGTCCAGGTCATCGTGCGGTCGCTGCGCACAGTGTCGTAGAAGTGCGAGAAGTACTCGCCAACGTCGTCGGTGGCTACCGGCGCATCCGGCTGCAGCATCCCCGCATTCTCCAGGATTTCTCGGAACCGCTGGTCGTCGTGATCGACCGCTGCGGCCTCGACCATCGATGCAAACGTCGACAGCTCGGCATCGGAGAAGTGCTTCACCAAGCCGAAGTCGAGGAACGTCACCGTGCCATCGTCGTGGAACAGGTAGTTGCCTGGGTGCGGGTCGCCGTTGAACGTACCCATCCGATAGAGACTGCGGAAGACAAAACGAAAGATCACCTCACCGGCGTGATCGCGGTCGGCCTGCGGGCGACGCATCAGCTCGTCCCACCCGAACCCGTCGACGAGTTCGGTCGTCAGGACACGATCGGTGCAGTACTCGTCGATCACCTCCGGGATATGGATGAACGGGTGGTGGCGGTAGAAGTCGCCGAAGGCGCGTTGGTTGTCGGCCTCGCGTCGGTAGTCGACCTCCTCGGTGATCCGCACCTTGATCTCATCGACCATCTCGCTCGGGTCGAGACCGCCGAAACCCTGTCGCAGCAGCGTGCCGAGCATGTCCGCATTCGCCAGATCAGCCGAAATCGCATCGGCGACGCCCGGGTACTGCACCTTTACCGCCACCGCCCGCTCGGTGCCGTGCGCGTCTCGGATGATCGCCCGGTGCACTTGCCCGATCGATGCGGCGGCGATCGGTTCGTGATCGAATTCGACGAAGCGCTCCTCGATCGTCGCCCCGAGCTCGTCTTCGATCGTCGCCCGCGCCAGCTCCGGTGCCATCGGCGGTGCCTCGGTGCGCAACTCCGCCAATGCCAACCGCAAGGGCTCGGGGATGCCGTCGTCGAGGTAGCTCGCCATCTGGCCGAGCTTCATCAACGCCCCCTTCATCTGACCAAGCTCGTCGGCGACCTGTTGTGCCGTGACCATCTCGCGCGAGCGATCGAGTTCGGCTCGCCGTTCGGCCGATGCGAACGTCTTGCGTGCGGCGGTGGTGGCGTAGGTGCCGCCGACGGTCGCCCCCAGCCGAGCGAGGCGAACGTTGCGGTGGAGTCGGCCGGCGCCGACGGCCAACGAACTGGATGCGCCGCCGCCTGGTCGGCGCATCCAACGCGATGTTGCAACGAGGCCGGCCGCCGTGAGCAGCGCAGCGAGCGCCAGTGCGATCCAGCGTTTCATCCGCGCTCCACCACCGACTGCACCGCCCGCAGCAATGTCGGGTTGAACTGATCGGCATGGGCGACGACGGCGTCGTGATCGGCGTCGATGCGGAACGGCACGGCCCCGTCGATCAACTCGAACAGCTGCGCCTGGCGTCGCAGTGGAATCACCGAGTCGCGCATCGTCATCACCACCGACGTCGGAACGTCGACCGTGGAGATCCACTCGCGTGAGGAGAACGTGCCGATTGCCCGGCCAGCCTCGAGCACGACCCGCCAGTCGTGGCGCGACGCCTCACGCACCGCCCACGGTTCCCAGATCTCAGCGCGTTTCTGGAGGTAGAACTGGTCGGTGAGCCAGGTTCGTGCCTGTTCAGGCGTCACACGAGCGATGGCTGCCAGCCCGGTCAAGCCGAGGAAACCGAGCCGTTCCTCGCGGCGGCCGGAGAAGAACGGCGCGGTGGCGCACAACACGAGCCCGTCGACGCGCTCTCGGTGACGACGCCACAACAGCTGGGCGACGGGGCCGCCCATCGAGTAGCCGACCGCGATGAACCGGTCGATGCCGAGGATCGCTGCAACGTCGGCGACGTCGTCGGCGCAATCCTCCAGGCGAAACGCCTTCTTCGGTCGCAAGCCAGTGCCGTGGCCACGGTGATCGAAGGCGATGACGCGGTAGTGCTCCCCAAGTGGCTCGTAGGCGCGAAACCAATTCAGATCGGCGGTTGCCGTCCATCCATGCAGCAGTGCCAGCGTCGGTGCGCCGGGCGGGCCGCCAAAGTCGCGCACCAATACCGTGCCGCGATCGGGGAGCTCGACGAACCGGCCGTGGGGGAGCGGTGGAACGGGGAAATCGAGCGAGAAATCCGGAGCAGCATCGACGCCGGCTCGGTCGTCGGCGAGATCACTCATGCGGGCGCTGCGGCTCAAGCGGGATCGACCGCGAGCACACGCACGGTGAGCGCCCCGTTCGGCGCGTCGTACGTGATCTCCTGGCCTGCAGTGGCCCCGTCCAGTGCGGCGCCGAGCGGCGACGACGGGCTGATCACGTCGGCGCCGTCGACCTGCTCTTCCATGTTGCCGATCAGGTAACGCTCGGCCATGTCGTCGGTGTCGCCGTCGTACACCACGGTGTACACGAGTGCGTCGTCGGCGATCTCGGCGTTCTCCAAGAGGTGCTCGAGTTGACGGATGCGGCCTTCCATGTGGCCCTGCTCGTCCTTGGCGGCGTGGTAGCCGGCGTTCTCCTTGAGGTCGCCCTCTTCGCGCGCCCGCTCAATCTTGTTGGCCACTTCGATGCGGCCGCGGGTGGTCAGGTCGTCGAACTCCGCTTGCAGCCGTTCGTATGCAGCGCGGGAGAGTTTCTGTGCTGCCATGGTCGAGCAAGGCTATCGGCCTCCGGATTCGCGCGGGTTGTCGCCGTAGGCTCGCTGGCCATGGCTCATGACATCGCAGTGATCGGCGGCGACGGGATCGGACCGGAGGTGATCGCTGAGGCGCTGAAGGTCGTCGAGGCGGCGGGCGTCGACATTGCCACTACGCACTACGACCTCGGCGGCGCGCGGTATCTGCGCGATGGCGAGATCCTCTCCGACGACACGCTCGATCAGCTGCGCGGCCACGATGTGATCCTGCTCGGCGCAGTCGGCACGCCAGACGTGCCACCCGGAGTGATCGAGCGCGGCTTGCTGCTGAAGATGCGCTTCGATCTCGACCTGTACGTCAACCAGCGTCCGTTCGTCGGAACCGCTCCCGGCCACGACAAGCCGCACGACTTCGTCGTGATCCGCGAGAACACCGAGGGCCCCTACGTCGGCGAAGGCGGCGTCTTGCGCAAGGGCACGCCGAACGAGGTGGCCACGCAGGGGTCGGTCAACACCCGCCTCGGCGTCGAGCAGTGTATTCGTTATGCGTTCGAGCTCGCCGCCAGCCGGCCACGGCAGCACGTCACCCTCGTGCACAAGACCAACGTGTTGACGTTCGCCGGCGATCTCTGGCAGCGCACGTTCGACGAAGTCGCAGCGGAGTACCCAGGTGTCGACACCGCGTACAACCATGTCGACGCCGCGTGCATCTACTTCGTGCAGGACCCACACCGCTACGACGTGATCGTGACCGACAATCTGTTCGGCGACATCCTCACCGATCTCGGCGGCGCCGTGTCGGGTGGAATCGGCTTGGCCTCGTCGGCCAATCTCAACCCGGCCCGTACGGGCCCGTCGATGTTCGAGCCCGTCCATGGCTCAGCGCCCGACATCGTCGGCACCGGCCAAGCCAACCCGACTGCGGCCATCCTCAGCGCGGCGCTGATGCTCGAGTTCCTCGGCGAAGCCGATGCGGCAGGACGGATTCGCGCGGCATGCGACGCCTCGATTGACGGGGCGGTCGATGGCGGCACGAGCGTTGTTGGCGATTCGATCGCCGGACGCGTGGGAGACTGAGCGCATGCCCATCCAACCGACCGACAAGATCTGGATGAATGGTGAGTTCGTCGACTGGGACAAGGCGCAGGTGCACGTGCTCACCCACTCACTGCACTACGGAACCGGCGTATTCGAGGGCATTCGCGCCTACGAAACCAGCGACGGTCCGGCGGTGTTTCGGCTGACCGATCACATTCGGCGACTGTTCGATTCAGCCAAGATCGTCGGCTTCGAGATTCCGTACACCGTCGACGAGCTCATCGATGCCACCAAGCAGACCGTTGCCGCGAGCGGATTGCCGTCGTGCTACATCCGACCCCTGGCATATCTCGGCTACGGGGAGATGGGGCTGAACACCCTGCCGTGCACCGTCGACGTGGCCATTGCGTGTTGGCCGTGGGGTGCGTACCTCGGTGACGACGCCTTGCAGGAGGGTGTGCGGATGAAGATCTCATCGTGGACGCGTCACGACCACAACACGATGCCGCCCGCATCCAAGACGACCGGCAACTACGTCAATTCGTCGCTGGCCAAGGTCGAAGCGCTCAACGCCGGTTATGACGAAGCGATCATGCTGGCGCCGAATGGGCTCATCGCCGAATGCACCGGTGAGAACATCTTCGTGGCCCGGCAGGGAACGCTGTTGACCCCGCCAATCTCCGCTGGGGCGCTTGAGGGGATCACGCAGAACTCCGTGCACGTGATCGCTCGCGACCTTGGCTTCGAGGTACGTGTCGACAACGTGGCGCGCAGCGATCTGTACATCGCCGAAGAAGCCTTCGTGTGCGGCACTGCCGCCGAGGTCAGCTCGATCAAGTCGGTCGACGATCGAGAGATTCCATGCCCCGGGCCGATGACGACGGCGATCGCCGAGGTGTTCCACCGGGCGATCCGCCGCCAAGAGGACCGCTACAAGGACTGGTGCGAAACCCTCTGAGGCCGGGCTGGCCCAGCGGTTCTCCTGCTCAAATCCGGCGCGTGGTGCCGTCGATCGACAGAGTTTCGGCAAAACGGTGAACGCCCCGGAGTGCGCTCGGCCGAAACCTCGCACCCTCCGGGGCGTTGCGGTGGACAGATCCACCATCGATCGAACGTCGGGCGTTAGCCTTCGACTCGACCGATCACATCGCCCGTCGTGCTGACGCACGGCGGGCGATGCCGCGTATGCGGTTCGCTCGACGGTTTCCCGTCTCGCAACCCGATATGTCACTGGGTTCACGCTGACCCGGTTGCCCGTGCCAACGGTCCTGGTGCCAAGCGGAACCGCCCTCTCCGAGGCCAGTTGGGGTGACCCCAGATCCGTCGGCTCCGTTCCACGGCCGTCTCCGACACGGCGAACCGTGCCGACTCGGTACCTCGCCGCATCCGCCGGTTTCCCGACGAATCCAGCAGGCCCCCGTCGCCACCGATCTCTCGGCGACCCGGTCTGACCCCACACCGCTCCGCGCTCCCGGTTTCCCGGGTACCCGGCTCGGCGCCGACCCCTCGTTGCCGCTGCCACCCGAAGGCGACGTCGACCCGGTTGGGAGTGGTCGGTGGACCTTGTCCGTGCCCCCGCACCGCTTCTGACCGCCGTGACACCGAGGGACGGGGCTTGCGCCCTCCTCAGCGTCCCGTCGACCATGCGCTCGCTGGGACGTTCGACAGTTAAGACCGCACAAAACACCAGGTCAAGAGGTATTTTGGAACTCACAGGGTTATCCACGAACATTTCTCGTTACCCCCAGGACACCGTGCGTCTTCCACTCGATAACCACCGTTCATGCACACGTTCGTGCACAGGAGATCACCTCGCTGCGGTGTTTCACCTTGCGTCGGGGGCGCAACTCCGGTTCAATAGCCCTCGATGAACCGCCCGGCGATCATCATCATTTCGTAGAACACACGGCCCCGCCGTGTGTTCCAAAGCCGCCCACTCGGGCGGCTTTTTCATTTCTCGGGCACGATCGAAGGAGCACCATGTCAACTGTCGAGATCTTCGACACCACGTTGCGCGACGGCATGCAGGTCGAGGGCGTGTCGGCGTCGGTCGACGACAAGTTGCGCATCGCCGAGCAGCTCGATCACCTCGGGGTGCACTACATCGAAGGCGGTTGGCCCGGAGCCAACCCGAAAGACATCGAGTTCTTCGCCCGAGCGGCGACCGAGCTCGACCTGGCTACCTCCACCCTGGTCGCCTTCGGCTCGACCCGGCGCCCGAAGGGCAAGGTCGACGACGACCCGACGTTGCGCAACCTGCTCGACGCCAACACCCCTGCGGTGTGCATCGTCGCCAAGAGCTCGCGGTATCACGTCGAGGAAGCGCTTCGTACCAGCCTCGACGAGGGTGAAGCGATGATCGCCGACTCGGTACGTCATCTCTCAGGCGCCGGTCGCCAGGTGCTCGTCGACCTCGAGCATTTCTTCGATGGCTTCCGCGATGACTCCGAGTTCTCCTTCCGGGCGCTCGAGGCCGCCGTGGTCAACGGTGCCACCCATCTCGTGTTGTGCGATACCAACGGCGGCACCCTCCCCGACGAGATTGGACGCGTCGTCGGCGAGGTTCGCGGCCACGTCGGCAGCGACGTCACCATCGGCATCCATTGTCACGACGACACCGGCTGTGCGGTCGCCAACTCGTTGGCGGCGGTCCGGGCCGGGTCGCGGCATGTACAGGGCACCCTCAACGGGCTGGGTGAGCGCACGGGCAACACCAACCTCACGACGATCATCCCCAACCTGCAGGTCAAGCTTCGCTACCAGTGTCTCCCGGAGGGGCGCCTCGAGCGGCTCACCGCGGTGAGTCACCATGTGGCCGAAACCTTGAATCGGGCCGTCAATCCGCAGGCGCCCTATGTCGGTTCGTCGGCTTTTGCCCACAAGGCGGGCCTGCACGTGTCGGCGATCGCTCGCCGCAAGGACGCCTACGAGCACATCGACCCGGAAACGGTCGGCAATGGCACCCGCTTCGTCGTGTCGGAGATGGCCGGACGGGCGACGATCCAGATCAAGGCCGACGAACTCGGGATCGAACTCGACGGCGCAGCGGTGAACAACGTGATCGACGAGCTGAAGCGGCTGGAACACGAGGGCTATCACTTCGAAGCGGCGGACGCATCGCTCGAGCTGTTGCTACGCCGGGCGGCAGGTGGCGTGCCGGAGTTCTTCTCGGTCGAGTCGATGCGCGTGATCACCGACGAGCTGCCGAATGGGCAGTTCTCCACGGAGGCGACCGTGAAGGTCTGGGTTGGCGACGGCGACGCCGCCGAGCGGCACGTGTGGGTAGCAGAAGGCAACGGCCCCGTGAATGCCATCGACATCGCGCTGCGCAAGGCGGTCGGCAAAGCGCTGCCCCACATCAACGACATCCATCTCACCGACTACAAGGTGCGCATCCTCGATGGCGGGGGTGCCACCGGTGCCACCACCCGAGTGCTCGTGACCGCCACGGACGGTGAGCGTGATTGGACCACGATCGGGGTCAGTCCGAACATCATCGAGGCGTCGTGGCGGGCGCTCGATGACAGCCTCGTGTACGGCCTGCTCGGCCCTACTCGCTGACGTAGCGGGTTCATCACGTATCGAAGGCTCGCCGCGGCCACCGCCGAGAAGGTAGAAAGAGAGCGATGGCAGCTCCCCGGTTCCGGTCGATTCCGCCGACCGACCACGCCCGCTACTACGAGTCACCCGATCACGTTCCCAACGCGTGGATGCCCGACCGTCCCGGCGAGATCGACGGGTTCCAACCAAGCGGGCCGGCGCTCGGGAGTCAGGGCCCAGACCAGGGCTTCGCATTGACCATCGCCGAACGCCTGCGCCCGAAGGTGATCACCCAGTCGGGCGAGAACACCGACGATGCGATCCGCGGGTGCCTCGGGGTCGCGCTGCGCCGAGCGTCGATCTTCTCACGTGCGCCAGTGGTGCACGATCTGACGATCGCCTTCACCATCTGGGGGTTCTACGACCCCGTTCCGCCAGATGAACTCGTCGCCCTCCGGCGCTCGATGTTCGAAGGGTTGCGGCACGTCACGCACCACTACATGGAGGCGCGCGCCGTGGCCGACACCCCACCTGAGGCGACGTTGCGGCTCACACCGCAGCAGGTGGCCGATCGCTATCCGGGTGAGTGGCGCGAACTGCTCGGCCGTTGACGTCGACGATCGCCTCCGCACGCCACCGCCAGCTGCCCATCGCCGACGCCTCGGGCGCGCCGACGCGAGCGGTGATCATGCGTGGCCCGAACCCGACGGCACGCTCCTCGCGGCGGGCCTTCGCCCGCGCCGTCCACACGCCGACCGGCCCGGGCGCGATGCTGATCGAGTGGACCGTCGGTGGCGACGCCACCGCAACCGCCTGGGGGCCTGGCCGCGATTGGCTCCTCGAGATCGCGCCGCGATGGCTCGGCCGTCACGATGATCCGACAGGGTTCGATCCGTCGATCGATCCGCGGGTGCATCGCGCTGCCAAGCTCCACGGCGAGGTCCGGCTCGCCGCCTCGGGCGTGATCTGGCAGGAGATCCTGGCGGTGATCCTCGGGCAGCGAGTGACCACCCGGGAAGCGGCGCGCAGTTTCCGACGGATCGTCGACGCCTGGGGCGAACCGGCACCGGGTCCGCTCGGGCTTCATCTTCCGCCCACGTCCGGCGTCATGGCGGAGCGTTCCTACGTCGACCTTCACCGGATGAACGTCGAGCGTCGCCGCGCTGACGCGATCCTGCTCGCGGCGCGGCGGGCCAACCGCCTCGAGGAGGCGGCCACGATGAGTTTGCCCGATGCGCTCCGCCGGTTGAGTGCGTTGCCGGGTCTCGGGGTGTGGACTGCCACCGCGACGGTCGGTGCGTGCCACGGCGACCCCGACACGATCGTGTTGCGCGACTACGGGCTGCCGACCATGGTCAACTACTTCTTCACCGGCGATCCGCGGCGGCTGCCGGCCGACGAGGGTGGCGACGACGCCATGATCGCTCACCTCGAACCGTGGCGCGGGCACCGCCAGCGGGTAGTGCAATTGATCAAGCGCGCCGGGCCCAAGCCGCCGCGTCGCGCGCCGCGCGCGTTCAACCCCGACATCCGGCGGCTCTGATGCCCGACCCAGCGTTCGCCAACCCGCGTCTCGCGGCGCTGTACGACGATTTGGACGGGGTGCGCGACGACCTCGACCTGTACGCCGGACTCGTCACCGAGTTTGCCGCGCAGTCGGTGATCGATCTCGGCTGCGGTACGGGTTCGTTGGCCTGCCGACTGGCCGCGGCGGGGATCGACGTCGTCGGGGTCGATCCAGCCGCTGCTTCGCTCGACATCGCGCGGCACAAGCCGCACGCCGACCGGGTTGAGTGGATTCACGGAGATGCCAGGTCGCTCGGTGACCGCCAGGCCGACCTCATCGTGATGACCGGCAACGTCGCCCAGGTATTCCTCACCGACGAGTCGTGGCACACCACGTTGGTCGCCGCCCGCAACGCCGCGTCCGACGGCGCTGTGCTGGCGTTCGAGACGCGCGATCCAGCCGCTCGTGCCTGGCGGCGATGGACCCGTGACGACACACATCGCGTGGTTGATACATCGCAGGGCCGGGTGGAGACGTGGGTCGACGTCACCGAAGTGGCGCTCCCGTTCGTGTCGTTTCG
>JBCCVW010000134.1:0-12749 GCA_039194665.1 Actinomycetota bacterium | reverse complement strand
GGCCGCGGAGCCGCCGCCCGCCGACGAGCCCGACCCGACCCCGCCGCCCGCCGACGAGCCCGACCCGACCCCGCCGCCCGAAGAACCGTCCGAACCGGCACCGGCGCCAGAGCCAGAGCCAGAGCCAGAGTCGGAACCGTTCGCCCTCGATCTCGACGATCCGTTCGTAGCGGAGCTGGTCGAGGAGACGGTCAGCCTGATGGAGGCTTCCGGGATCGACGTCGATCTCGAGGACGAGGACACGGTGTTCTTCATTCGTCAGGTTGTGACTGATCGGATCGTCGACGAGGCACGGTTCGAACTCGGTGTCGAGGAGCCCAATCTCGAGGTCGCGCCGGCAATCGACGGGTCATCGTCGACGGTCGTCGATGCCTCCCAGGAGTACGTCGATCGAAAGGACAACAACTCGGCGTTTCCCTGCGGCGGTGTGACCGACACGTATCGGGTGACGTGTCCGCTGGACGCGGGGATCCTTCCGGCGGGGGAGTACGTGGTCGTCACGGTCGTTCTCGAGGACCCGATCGAGGCCAACTCGGCTGCGACACAGGTGTACGGCCTGTTCTTCGACGACGATGGGGACGACTCGGACAATTTCGGGTTCGTGCCGCCGTTCGACGAGTCGTTCATCCGTAACACCGAGCACTGGTATCAGTTGCAGATCGACCCCGATGGCACGCGCACGATGTGGGTCGACGGCTATCGCGATGGTGTGCCGGGGGTGCCGCGGTATTCGTCGGCTGCGGTGATCGAGTTCGAGTCCGGACTTGTCTGGTTCATCCCGCGCAGCGAGGTCCCCGGAGATGCCCTCGCCTACCGCGCGTCGGCGTTCGCCACCACCGGTGATCCGACGTTGCCTCCCGACCCGAGCGAGTCGGGTGGTGATGCCACTGGGGCGTCGGCGTCCGAGCCGCTCTTGGCGATCGATACGTCGGCGCCGATCGTCGTCGACGATCCTTCGGGGTTGCCGCCCGATATCGATGGGACCCAGCCGCGGGTGCCCGTGGAGGCGGATCCCGATGCGCAGATCGCGGCGGCGTTGTTCGCGGAGGTGGCCGAGCGGATCAATTCGGCATTGGCGTCGGGGGATGTCGAGCAGGTGGTGGCGTTGTTGCACCCGCAGTTCGCGACGGGTCCGGCCGAGGCGGCGTGTCGGGCCGAGATCGAGGCGAGCCTGGCCCAGGCCAACTCGGTGACGTTCACGGTGGTGCCGTTGGCGCCGGACTTGTCCGGGCCGATTCCGTTCTATGTGGCCGAGGCGACGATCAGTTATCCGACCGGCGACGTCGCGTGGGGTCCGGTGTTCCTCCCCGGCCCCACGGGACGTCTGTACCTCGTCCTCCCCGCCTGCGCCCAGGAGGGTGGCTGATGCAGTCGAACTGCTCAGCAGGAGAGCTGGTCGGCGGTGATCTCGGGGAGCACTGTGGGGTCGGCGAGCTGGGCGAATCCGGTGATGCCGACACCGCCGACGTCGGCCTCGGGCTTCTCGACGCTGGCGAACAGGTTGGCCACGCTGTCGGCCGGGATCAGCGTGAGGTAGCCCACCCGGCCGTCGCAGATCTGTACGCCTTGGGTGGGGGTGTTGTCGATCAGCGTGGGGAAGTCGGGGCAGTCGCCGTTGGGCAACGCCGCGTTGCTCACCGCGATGAAGCCCTCGGCCGTCTGCGCCGAATTGCCAGGGCAGGCGTCGACGTCGGCGTCGAGGCCGTCGTACACCGCGGCGAGCACATCGCCGCTGCGATACCAGCGCACCTCGACCGTGCCAGGCTCTGCCGGGAGCAGCGCCGGATCAGGCACCCCGCCGTCGAAGGTGTAGGCGTCGTCGAGCGACGCAACGACTGGCGTGTCGGGCAGCTCGCCACCGCCGCCGTCGGTCGTCTCCGGTGCGCTCGTCGTCTCCGGTGCGGCCGTCGTGTCGGTGGCAGCCGTCGTAGCTGGGGCAGCGGTGGGTTCCGGTGCGGCCGTGGTCGCGGGGGCGGTCGTCGTTGCGGTGGCGGCCGTGGTGGCGGGCCCGCCGGTCGTGTCGGGCGCTGCTGTGGTGTCGCCGCCCGAGTCGCTGTCGCTGCCACAGGCCGCAGCGAGCAGCCCGACGGCGATGCTCGCGGCGGCCAGCTGACTGGCCGCCGATCGATTGGTCCGAGTTCGTTGGTGGGTGGATCGTGTTCGTGTCATGGTTCCCGTCCCTCCCGTTATGGGCGTGGTGAGTTCCGCAGTTGCGGTGCGCCGACCGTGACATCGGTGCGTCAGCGAAACGTCAGCGGGTGCATGGGTGCGCCGTGCTGACGTATCGTGCGCGAATGGGAGGGGCGCCGACGGCTGGCGCGGCGCCGCGCGCCGCGGTGGTGCAACGACGACGCCTGGTCGACCGGCTGGCTGGCCGGTTCGACGCTCGGCTCACGCTGGTGACCGGTGGGGGCGGTTCGGGAAAGACCACCACCTTGGCCCAAGCCATGGCGGCGGAGTCCGACAACATCGACGTGTGGTATCCGTGCACGTCGACCGACCGTGATACGGAGACACTGCTCGCCGGCGTCGCAATGGCGACGTATCGCACCGTCGGCGGTGCCGACCCGTCGTCACCCGACGCGCCCGAGCTGATTGCCTCGATCCACGACGCCATCGTCGCAGCATCCCCGCAACACGTGTGTTTGGTGCTCGACGACGTGCAGTTGATCGACGATCCGTCAGCGATCGACCAACTGCTCATGCGTTTGCCATCGAATGGGCATCTGCTGCTCGCTGGACGACGCCGACCGGGTCTGCCCACCGCCCGCCTCGACGCAGCGGGGGCGCTGGTCGAGCTCACTCAGGACGACCTGTTGCTCACCGACGACGAGCTCATCGAGTTCGCCAATTTGCGCGGTGTCGACATCGAGAGCCTCCGAGCTGCCGAGCGCTGGCCAGCGTTCGTCGAACTGGCCTCGTCGGGCATCGAAGTGCGTTCGCGGCGGTACCTCGAAGAGGAGGCACTCGCCGGCCTCGATCGCGAACGCCGACAGGCACTGGCGCGCTTCGCCGCGGTCGGTGGTGGTGACGACGCGCTCGCACAAGTGGTGACCGGGTGGTCATTGGGGCAACTCGTTCACGATCTCCCGCTGGTTCGTTGGTCGGGCGAGGTCGCCCAACTGCACGACCTGTGGCGCGACCTGCTGGCCGCAGAGATCACCACCGACGACCGGCGATCGGCAGCGGAAGCCGCAACTGGTGTCCTGCGAGCCGCCGGTGACGTCGACCGGGCGATCGTGATCGGCGCGGGAGTTGGCGCATGGGACGACGTGGCCGAGACCGTGTCAGTGGCGGTGCGCGCCGGCGTCGACGGCGGGATTCGCGCCGATCAGCTGCAGCGCTGGCGTGGTCTTCTCCCGGCGGAGTACAACGACGCCGGCGTCGCTGTCCTCATCGATGCGCTGCTCGAACGCGAGCGCGACCCGACGTCCGTCGAAGCCGAGCGGTTGTTCGATCGCGCGGCGCGGCGCTTCGACGACGCCGGCGACGATGGGTTGCAGCTCGCGTCACTCGCCCAGCTCGGGTATCTCGCGCGTATTCGAGCTGATGTTCCCGCGATCGATGCGGTGATGGATCGCGTGCGGGCGGTCGCTGACCGCTATCCGCCGGCGGCGCCGTTTCTCGAGTTCGGCGCGGCGTGGAAGGCGCTGAACACCGGCCGACCCGACCTACAACTCGCCGCAATGGAGCGCATTGTCGATCGCGACCTCCCGCCCGTGTGGGCAGTCACCCGCGACCATCTACTGGCCAATGCGCTCAACGCGTTGGGTCGGCCGCAGGAAGCAATCGATGTTGTCCCGACCAACGTGGCCGAACTCGCCGTTCCGATTCCCGGCGCGCTCGTGACCGAGTCGCAGACCTGGTGGCAGGCGGGGCATCCGACGCGTGCGTTCGACGTCAGGCCGCAAGGCGCGGCTGCGGCGTACGGGGCGCGCGATCGATTCATCGCCGGAGTGTGGATCGGGGCGATGCACGCGTGGTCGGGGCGCGTCGAAGAGGCGCAGGAGGCACTCCGCCTCGCGGCCTCGCACCTCGGCGAGCAGCCGGGCCCGATGCTCCTCGGTCAGATCGCTGGTGTCGAGTCGATCGTGGCGATCGCCGACGGTCGAGAAGACGAGGCGACGGCCGCGTTCCGGACGATCATCGAGCTCGCTCCGCTGGGTCAGGGGGTGAGTGAGCAGTTCATGCGTCCGTTCCTCGCCGCACCGTATGTACTCGAGCCCACGACCCGCGAGTTCTGGCACTCGTACGAGCTCGGGGCGTCGCATCGTGTGGTGCTGCGTCTTGCGGAGGCGCACACGCGCGCTCGTGAGGACGGTGACTATGGCCCGATCTCGCGGATGGCTTGGCCAGAGCCCGGCGTGGTGGCGGTGTCGTTGCCGTGTCCGTGGGCGATGGAGTTCGCGTTGCGGGGTGTTCATTGTGGGCGGCACGAGGCGCGGACGCTCGCCGCGTGGTTGTGCGAGCATCACGGCGCGCCGGCGCTCGCGGCGTTGCGTCGGTGGCTGGACGACGACGAGCTCGGCCGGGCCGCCGCAGACGTCGTCGCCCGTACGCCAACACCGCCCGCCAAGCCGGTCGAGTTGTGCGTGCTCGGCGACGTCGATCTTCGACTCGGCGGGTACCCATCCGCGTCGCCGGAGTGGCGCCGCGATCGCGTGCGTGCACTCCTGGTGTGGCTGGTGATGAAGCGGACCGCGACACGTGAACAGGCGACGGCAGCGTTGTGGCCTGACCTCCCGCCTGATCGTGGGGCGAAGAACCTGCGCACCACGTTGAACTACGTGCACGATGTGCTCGAGCCGCAACGTGACAGCGGTGACGCCACGTGGTTCGTGCGGGTCGATGGCCATCGCATCCGACTTCACGACTCGCTCGACGTCGACCTCTGGCGGTTCGGCGATCTGCTCGACCAGGCCGATGCCGCCGAACGAGCCGGCCATCCGCGCGAGGCATTGCCGCTGCTGGTCGAAGCGACCGCGTTGTGGGGTGGCGATTTGGCCGCCGACCTCGACTACGAGTGGCTGGAGCTCGAGCGCATCCATGCGCGCAGCCGGTTCGTGCGCGCCTCGTGTCGTGCTGCCGAGTTGTACGTGGCCACCGATGCGCCCGGTGAGGCGATCGAAGTGATCTCACCGGCGCTGAACGCCGACCCGTACCACGAGCCGAGTTATCGGGCGCTCGCGACCGCGTACGCGGAGCTCGGTGACATCACTTCATCGCGTGCCGTGCTCCGGCGAGCCGACGCGGTGCTTGCCGACGTGTAGCGACTCGTCTCAGAAGAGACTCACGCCGACGGCGGAACCGAGCTGTCCGGCACCCAGTTGCCGTGGAACCCGTACGGGACGCGCTGGGGCAACTCGATCTTGGCGACCTCGGGGCCAGCGATGTCCTGGGCGTCGAGAATGTGCAGCTCGCTCGAGTCGGTTGCGGCGTCGTACACGAGCGTCAGCACCCAACAATCGTCCTCAGCAATTGCATCGGCCTTGGGGACCACGACCGGTTCAGCGCCGCCACGGCCAGGACCGTATTCGTGGGCGACCGATGTGCCCCGTACCACATCGTGCTTGATCGTTGCCCCGTGCAGGTTGGGCACGTCGCCCTCGAATATCTCCGACGTGTAGCCGTAGCGGTGCTGTTGCAAGCCGACGGTCGGGTTGTGTCGAGGGAATTCCTGCGGGCGATCGTCGAGCCGTGTCTCAGAGACGCGACGTGTGGTTGGGTCGATCACCCACCGGTCGAACGTGGGCGGCGCGTCGCGGAACGGTCCGCGTTCATCGGTCTCCATCAACCGCTCGTACCGGCACACGTCGACGACGACGGTGCCGTCGTGGTCGTACGCGTTGAGCGGATGGAACACGTAACACGGATCAACATCGCACCACACGATGTCGTCGGCGGTGCCCGAGCGCGGGAGCAGTCCGACTCGGCCAGCACGGTCTGGCGCCCACGTGAAGGGCCATCCGGCGCCGGCGACGACGCGGTCGAGATTCACCGTGACCGGAAGGTCGTAGACGACGGCGTACGTGCTGGTCAGCGACATGTCGTGGATCATCGGCATGTCGGGCACCGGCACGTCGACGACTTTGGTGACCAGACCGTCGGGACCGACCACCACGTATTGCACGTGATCGATCAGATCGGGCCAGTGGTAGCACATCGCATGAAGCTCGCTCGTTGCCGGGTCGTACTTGGGGTGTGCCGAGAATCCGTCGGGCAACGTGCCGCCGAATGGGTTGACACCTCGGCTGTCGAGTTCGTACGTGAGCTCCACCGGCGGGGTGCCCGCTTCGACCATCGCCCACGTCGTCTGGGCGAACCCGCCGACGTTGGTGTTGGGCGAAAATCCTTCGCCGCCATTGACGCGCCGGTTGCGGTACCACTCGGCACGTCCACCGCGTAGCCGCACGCCGTGGACCATGCCATCGCCCATGAACCAGTGGTGGTTCGTCGGATCGACATCGGCCCCCGGGTTCGGACCGTTGCGCAGCCACCGGCCCTCCAGGTCGGCAGGGATCGTGCCCGTCACCGGGAGATCTTCTGCTGTGATCTCGTGTTCGACTGGCGCGTAGTTGCGTGCCAGGTACGCGTTCTCATTGGGGCGCAACGCCTCGGGGCGCGTGACGGTGTCGGTCATGCGAACAGCATGCGCACGTAAGTGAACAACTGTCAACGTATATCGGTGGCAGCGGGCCGCTACTCGGCTGGAAGTGGTTGGACGGCGCGCAGACCGGCCCATGCCAGCGACGAGATCGCCGCCGCAATCTCTTCGGGGTCGAAGTCGCCGCCGCGTTGCACCAGCTGGCGACTGGCACCTTCGGCCATCCCGACCAACGCATGCGCCAGGGTCATCCGGTGCGCGGCGTCGATCTCCACGTCGATCAGCGGGGCCACCGCGTCGGCCGCTTGTGCGGTGATCTCGCGGATGGCGGACGCGAAGTCCTCGTCGCGTCGCGGGCCGGATCCGAAGAGAAATCGGAACGCGTCCCCATCTTCCGCCACCCACCGGAAGTAAGCGCCGAAGCCTCGCTCGGTGCGCTCCTTGCCGTCGGTGGTGTCGCTCGTCGCCTTGCCGATCGTGGTCAGCATCCGGTTGCCGGCTTCGTCGATCAGCGCGCGATAGAGATCGTGTTTCGAATCGAAGTGCTGGTACAGCACCGGCTTGGTGACACCGACGGCTTCGGCGACGTCGTTCATCGATGCGCCGTAGAACCCTGCAGTGGCGAACACACCGAGGGCGACATCGAGAATCTGCTCACGGCGAGCGGTGGCGGGAAGACGAGACATGAGCGACCAGATGGTACCGGCGGGTAACTCTGGCGCGAACGCGGTGCGTGATGTGAAAATGGCTACAGGGTGAAACCGGCTACAGCCCGCGCTCGACGTCGTCGCGTTCGGCGGCTTTGACGGCGTACCCGATGATGATCGACGGTGCGAGCAGCACGCACCCGATCACGAACGTCACCGTGACCACGGTCGCCAGGGTCGCTGAGAAGCCGATGACGAAGGCGATCACGAACACCGCGATGGCGAGTGCGACGAACAAGTACCCGATGCGATTGGCCAGCAACGTCCACTTGGCTACCTGTGCCCGCCGGGCGCGGACCGGATCACTGTCGGGATCGGGACTCGGGACCGCACTCGACATAGGGTCGAGTCATGCTACGGCGCGCTCCTGTATCCGGTACGGCTGTGTCCGCTACCAACCGCATCGCGGGGGACCGACGATGACCGTGCGCGTGCACCGCGACGGCGCCGTGGTGATCGCCACGCTCGATCGCCCCGAGCGACGCAACGCGGTCGACGCCGCCACGCTGCGCGGCCTGCTCGAGGTGCAGGCCGACATTGCGCGCCTGGCCGATGAACACCCCGACCGTGCCGTTCGGGCCCTCGTGATCACCGGAACCCCGCCAGCGTTCAGCGCTGGTGCCGACCTGACCGGCGTCGAGCTCGGTGAATACACCGACGACCTGGGGCGCGTGTTGCGGGGGTTCGGCGAACTGTCGATCCCGGTGATCGCCGCGATCGATGGTCCGGCACTCGGCGCCGGCGCGCAGCTCGTCGTCGCGGCCGACCTGCGCATGGCCACCGCCGACAGCGTGATCGGTGTTCCGGCGGCGCGCCTCGGTTTGGTCGTGGATCACTGGACGGTGCGCCGCGTCGCGCAGGAGTTCACCCCGCCGGTGGCTCGGGCAATGCTCGTCGCCGCCGAGACCTATACCGGTGAGGATCTCCATCGCATCGGCGCGGTACATCGCCTCGGCAATCTCGATGCGGCGATCGACTGGGCCCGTGAACTCGCCCACCTCGCTCCGCTGACGATGGCCGGCCACAAGCTGGCACTCGAACGATTCGAAGCCGAACCCGACGCCGACGAACTCGTCGAAGCTGCGCGCCGCCGAGCGTGGGCGAGCGCCGACGCCGCGGAGGGTCGCGCCGCGTTTTCCGAGAAGCGCCGCCCGACGTTCACCGGGGACTGACCGACGGCGGACCAGCGACGGGCGTCAGAGCGCCGGCGGAAGCAGCCGGTTGACGTTCTGGAAGAAGAAGTACAGCGCCACGGCGAATGGCACGATGCCGACCAGGGCGCCGACCCAATCACGGCGCAGTGTGCGGCTGAGCAGATAGGCCAGCGCTGCGATCGCACTGACCACCACACCCCACAAGGCGACCTGCGAGTTCGCTCCGGGATCGGAGAACCAACCAGCGGCGAAGGCATCGGCGATCTCGGCATTGACCTCGTCGTCGCCCGGCGCCGGCGTACCCGAGGCGGCGTCGTTGTCGAACGAGCCGGTCACGGTGGACTCGCCGTTCTCGGCAACGACCACCTCTCCGGACTGGTTCGTGCCGTCGCCAGTGTCGGCGATATCGGCGCCCGCTGCGGGGACCGAGGTGCCAGACGTCGCATCGACGGTGGACCCATCGTCCGCAACGTCGTCGGCGACTTGCTCGTCGCCGGGGAGGTCAGGGTCGCCCGGGAGCTCGGCCGGCGGTTGCTCCACGATGGGCCGTCCGTAGTTGACGATCGGCTCGCCGACGTCGTTCGACCGCAGCGGGTCGAGTTCGGCCGATACGACAATCCGCTCACGGGTGGTCCACTTGGGATGACATGACACCAGCGTCAGCGTCGCCTGACCCGGATCTGACGTGGCGATCACCTGGTAGTCGCTCGGCGCCACGATCTGGGTGTTGACCACGTTGTACACGAAGGTGCCGTTGGGTGTGGTCATGACGATGTCGTCGCCGGGGTTGAGCTTGTCGACGTTGTGGAACGGCTGGCCGTACGTGGTGCGGTGTCCGGCGATGGCCACGTTGCCGAGCTGTCCTGGGAGCGGTGTTTCCGGGAAATGGCCCGGACCGCGCTTCAGGTCCGCGCGGGTCACGCCGGCGACGACGATGTCGTTGACGCCGATCGCCGGGACCTCGATGCGGGCCACCGCGTCACCCTCCTCGATCGGCTGGATCACCTGCTGATCGATCGGCACCGCTGCGGGCGCGACGGCGGTGGTGTCGCCGACGTCGGACTGCTCGGTTTCCGCGCTGGCGGAATCGACGGGCGCGTCGGTCGGCACAGTCTCCACATCTGGGTCGGTGGCGTCGGCAGTGCCGTCTTCGACCACCGTCGATCCGTCGCCGCTGGGTTCCGTGGACACGACCGGTTCGGAGGTCGGGTCACCATCGGTCGAATCGATCACGGGAGGTGGCTCGGGCGCCGAGGCCAACAGCTCCTCGAACTCGCTCTCGAGGGCGCGCTGGGCCCGCGCGGTTTCGATGCCGGTACCCCACAGTTGGTAGGCGACGAAGCCAAACATCAACAGTCCGACGGCGATCAGTACCTTGCCGAGGCCGCCGACCCACCAGCGCCAATCCATCGGCGGTCGCGGGCGATCCCACTTGGAGACCTTGGCCGCCTTCTTCGCGGACCGTCGATCGCGCCAGCCGCTCGGTTCTGGGCCGGTTGCCGCCGCGGGTGTCGGCGGCACGGGCGGTGGTGCAGGTGTGGCGCCGGGGCGCGGGGGCGTGGTGGTCGCCGACATGTTCGTCGGTGGCCCCGCCTCACTCACAACACCACGCTAACGCTCCATCGCCGCAGGTGAAGCGCAGTCCGTGCCGCTTGACGGTTTCTTCGCGATTGTTTCGCCACCACGAAGAGCGGCGACAATCTGATCAGCAAATGCACTCCGAACCTCCGCCCCCGGTGGTGCGGCTGGACGACGCGGTTGCCGTGCTCGGCGGATTCCCCGCCCTCGCCGGCGCGTCGATCGAGGTCGATCACGGCGAGATCCTCTTGCTGCGCGGGCCGAACGGCGCAGGCAAGACGACGTTGCTGCGCTTGTGTGCCGGTCTCGTACCGCTGGCGCGGGGCGATGGGGAAGTACTCGGCCACGACCTCTCGGCCGAACGCGAGCTCGTGCGCCAACGAGTCGGCCTGCTCGGGCACCACAACGGCCTGTACCTCGATCTGTCGGTCGGCGAGAACGTGCGTTTTTGGGGTGCCACCGTTGGCGCCGAACAGGCGGAGATCGGCGCCGCGATCGAACGGATGGGGGTGGGCGGCCGTCTCGTCGACGTTCCGGTACGCCGCCTGTCTGCCGGTCAACGCCGGCGGACCGCATTGGCCTGTCTCGTCGCCCGTCGCGCCGAGTTGTGGTTGCTGGACGAGCCGCACGCTGGGCTCGACGCCAGTGCGCGTGACGATCTCGACGCAACGCTGCGGTCGGCCTCGTCGTCGGGAGCGACGGTGATCGTCGCCAGCCATGAGCTCGAACGGGCCGGTGCGCTGGCGACGCGCGTGGTCGAGGTGGTCGCTGGGCAGGTGCAGGCGGTTGACGATGGTTCCCACGGCACGGAGCAGAGACGATGAGCATGCTGCGGATCGCGCGACTTGTCGCCGGCAAGGATCTGCGCATCGAGCGGCACAGCCGTATCGCCACCAATCAGGTGCTGCCGTTTGCTGCGGTGACGATGGTGATCTTCGCCTTCGCGCTCGACAGCGATGCGGTGTTGCAGCGCGTCGCTCCCGGTCTGGTGTGGCTGGCCACGCTGTTCAGCCTCCTGGTGCTGGTCCAGCGAGCGTTCGCTGTCGAGGCCGAAGACGGCGCACTCGACGCGCTGCGCGTGGCGGGTGTCGATCCGCGGGCGATCTATCTCGGAAAAGCCATTGCCCTCGGCGTGCAGCTGATCGTGCTGGAGATCGTGCTCGTGCTCGCCGCAGTGGTGTTGTACGCCCAAAGCGTGCCGCCGGAGGGGGTCGCGTTGTTGGCCGCAACCTTGGTCTCCGCGACGTGTGGCCTGGCCGCGGTCGGTACGCTGTATGGAGGCCTCGCCGCCGGGCACACGGGCCGGGAGACACTGCTCCCGCTACTCACACTCCCGGCGGTGGCGCCCGTCCTGATCGGAGCGACACGAGCCGCCGAAGCGGCGCTCGGCACCGCCGGGGCGGTGGTGTCGGACGGCTGGCCCTGGCTGGGCCTGCTGGCCGTCTTCGCCGTCGCCTTCGGTGTCGGCGGCGCATTGGCGTTCGGGCCGTTGATCGACGAATAATCAAGGTTCCCCAGTCATCAGAGTCCCCCCGACAGAACCGAGACCGAGCCGAGCCACATGACGACGACCGATCCCGCAGCGGCCGCCCCGCCCGCCTCTTCAGAGGGCCCGACGCGCCATGGCACCGGCACTCGAGCGACGCGCATGCTCGGCATCGCCACGATCATTGCGATGGGCTGGCTGATCGCGTTCGGCCTCGGCTTCTCGCCCGCCGACCGCGACCAAGAAGAGGCCGTTCGCATTCTGTACGTCCACGTCCCGACCATTTGGGTGGCCTACCTGGCCTTCAGCATCACAGCGATCGCGTCGGCAGTGGTGCTGTTCGGCAAGAAGAAGTCGCTCGATTGGGATCGCCTCGCCGGCGCCAGTGCCGAAATCGGCGTGGCCTTCGT
Source organism: Actinomycetota bacterium (assembly GCA_039194665.1). Classification (GTDB taxonomy): domain Bacteria; phylum Actinomycetota; class Acidimicrobiia; order Acidimicrobiales; family Ilumatobacteraceae; genus JABSQH01. The sequence continues at coordinate 810 of JBCCVW010000134.1, read as the reverse complement.
TGCGGTCACCCTCGCCGTCGGAGCGATGTGGGGACGCATCACTTGGGGTGTGTTCTGGCAGTGGGACGCGCGGCTGACCACGACGGCACTGCTGTTCGTCACCTACATCGGCTACCTCGCAGTCCGCCGCCTTGGCGGTACCCACGAGCAGCGGGCCAAACGCAGCGCGGTGCTCGGCCTGATCGCGGTGATCGAGATTCCGCTCGTGCACTGGAGCGTGCGCTTGTGGCGCAGCCTGCACCAAGAGGCGACCGTGCTCGACACCGACGGTGACATCGACATGGACGGTCTGATGCTGTTCAGCCTGTTCGTCGGCGTCGTCGCCTTCAGCCTGCTCTACGTGTGGCTCCTGCTACACCGCACGCGGGGCATGTGGATGCAAGATCTGCTCGATGATCGCGGCCTCGACGAGGCGCTTGTGGCCCGCCGCGCCGAAGGCGCAGGCGACGGGGCACGACCCGAAGCTGTGCAGCCCGCAGATCAACACGGCGGTGCGTCGTGATCGCCTTCTTCGACGACGCCGGCTTCATCCTCGGTAGCTACGCGCTGACCTTCGCTGTCGTCGGTCTGATCTCGTGGCGCTACGTACGGCGCGGGACACAACTCGGCCAACGGGTCCCCGACGACGAAAAGCTGTGGCGCTGAGCGACCATCATGAGCACTCGATGACCGACCTGGATCTTTCCCCCCGATCCACCGAGCCAACACGTACGGCACGGCCGCGCCGCAATTGGGCGGCGATCGTCGTGCTCGCCTTGGTCGTTCTCGCCGGTGGCGTGATCGTCACCCAGTTCCTCACCTCGGCGGTCG
>JBCCVW010000133.1:0-12974 GCA_039194665.1 Actinomycetota bacterium | reverse complement strand
GGCTGCTCGATCGGGCGCTGCTGAATGACGACGAACAGTCGTGGCACCCCGATCGAGCAGCCGCTCCAGGTGGTCGCGATTGAGCTTCACCCCGATGAACACGATTTCTTGGCGGCAGTCGCCCACGTTGGGATCCCAGATGCTCTCCACCCACTCGATCGACGCCGGATCGTCGGGCCACTCCTCGCGCGGCCGCGTGGCCCACCAGTTGCCGAACGGCGTGATCGTCAGCGCCGGTCCGGCCTGCGACCACGTGCCGGCAACGAACAGCCGACTCGCCAGCCAACACGTGCCCTTCGAGCGCACCACGTTGGGCAGCCCCCGTTCGAGCAGCTCGGCCAGGCGCTCCGGGTGGAACGGGACACGGCGGCGGTACACGAAGCTCTCGATGCCGTACTTCTCGATCTCGGGCGTGTGGAAGCCCTCGAGTTCCTGTGCCCATCCCGCGGACCGTGACGCCGACTCGACGTTGTAGGCGCCGGTATCGAGCACGGCCTCCATCGGGACGTCGGCGTACTGCGCTGACATCACCGACGCTCCCGGATTGAGGTGATGCACGATGCCTTCCACCTGCTCCAGGCCGCGCCGACCAGCACGGTCGGTCTTGTTGATGATGATCACGTTGGCGAACTCGATCTGGTCGATCAGCAACTGCGAGATGCGCCGCTCGTCGCCCTCGACGGCGCCGATCTCGCGGTCGACAAGTCGATCGCGAGTACCCAGCTCGCGCAGGATCGTCTCGGCGTCGACCACAGTGACCATGGTGTCGAGATCGGCGACGTCGCCGAGCGATACGCCATCTTCGTCGCGGAAAGCAAACGATGTGGCCACCGGCATCGGTTCGCTGATGCCGGTCGACTCGATCACGATCGCATCGAACCGATCCTCCGCAGCGAGGCGTGCCACCTCGACCACCAAGTCCTCGCGCAGCGTGCAGCAGATGCAGCCGTTGGTCATCTCCACCAACTGTTCGTCGGCCCGCAGTACGTCGGCCCCACGCACGAGCTCGGCGTCGATGTTGATCTCGCTCATGTCGTTCACGATCACGGCCACTCGCCGTTCGTCGCGGTTGTCGAGAATCCGCTGCAGCAACGTGGTCTTGCCCGCCCCGAGGAAGCCCGACAACACGGTCACCGGCACCTTGTCGGCCGCCTCGACCGTTGGCAAGCGATCGGCGAAGGTCGTCGGCGACATCACTTCAGCGTATGAGAACCAGTCTCATTTCGTGCTCACCGGAATGGACCGCTCCGACCACCACCGTGTCGGACGGTGGTCCGTTGAGGTCAGCGCCGGAACCAGGGATGCTCGTGTGCGAACAGCGCCATTGCCTCGCGGCGGGTCGTCGGGCCGTGTACGCCCGTCGTGTCGACGGCGCGCCGGAGGGCGGCGCGATCGTCGAGCGATGGCTGGCAGTTCGTCAGCGTGGGGTCGATCCCGTACACACGGGCGGCGTTGAGGCCGAGGATCTTCGCCTTGATCTCGTCCGTCAGGGCGGGGTAGCCAAACCGCTCCTGATACTCCTCGGTGATCTGGAATGCGCGAAACGCTTCGATCTGGGACTGCGGCGAGCCGTACCACAGCGAGTCGGTGCCCCACAGGACGTTGTCTTCGCCAAACGCCACCAGCAGTTTGCCGAGCACGTGAGCCGCCTCGTCGGGGCGTTGGATGAGGTTCCACCAGGTCGACCCGAGTTCCGGGTACACGTTGCCGCCCACGCCGACACCGACCTGCTCGGCAGATGCAATCAACCGGTCGACGCCGCCGGCGCGCAAGCCGGCTTCGATGCCCGGGTACGGCCCCTCGGTGACGGATCGCTCGAATCCCGAGTGGTAGATGCAGAACGCCAAGTCGGAGTGGAGCACCGCTGCCGGTCCAACGTCGACCGGCGATGCCGCAGCGGGACCGAGGCCCTTGTGCACGCAGATCACCTGCTGACCGAGCGCTCTCGCCTGATTACAGAACGCAGTTCCCACCGCATCGTCGAGTCGCCACGTCGGTCCTTCGTGCGTATACGCCTTCCAGGCGGCGATGTCGAACTCATCGGCCGTCGCCGCCATCGCATCCATCGCCTGGTCGATCGTGCCGATCGTCGGCGTTGCGTGCCCCTGGATCAGGACTCGATCGACGCAACCCGCCACCTCCGCTTGCCGACGCGCGCGGTCCATCACTTCGGCGCTGAGCGGGTCGGGGTCGGCCACGACCGGAATCGCCGACAGCACGGCAACCGTCGTGTCGCTGCCGTCCAGCACGAGCGAGAGCCAGCTGTCGATGCCGAGGCACTCGGCGGGATCGGGACCACACGACGCCTGTGGAAAGCCGAATCCGAACCCCGATGTGGTGCCGGCTGGATACTCGAGCAGGTGCGTTTGGACATCGACGATGAGTTCGCCGTCGCGCGCCTGGAGCACCGTGGTGGCTGCTTCCTCCTCGATGGTGGACTCGGGCGGCAGCTCGAACGTGCCGCCCGTGCCGACGGGAACAGACGTCGTCGACGTGCTCCCCACCGGCGCGCTCGGCGCCGAGCCGTTGCGGGTCGTCGACGTGGCGCGCTGCTCGGAGCTGCACGCTGCCAGCGTGGACAGCGTGGTGGCCATGCCCGCAGCGGTGCGCAAGAACATCCGGCGGTCCATCCCGAGCCGCCGAGCGTTCGTGTCGGCTGTATCGAGCGTGCGGCGGACGGTTTCATCGATCAGCTCCGAACGGGGGAGCGGCGCATACTCCCCATTCGACAGCGGGTGGAACCGAATCGGGAGCTCGTCGTCGGGCGACGTCATCGCCCTATCCTCACGCACTCAGTTCGTCGACGTCGATCAGTGGTGATGGTCCGTTCGTTGGGCACGGCTACGGGGTCGGCCAACGCCAGCGGGTGGCGCGTGGCCCGAAGTCGTCGGGGCGCTCGATCACTCCGAACGCCGCGCGTGGGGTGACAAGGTAGGCGTTGCCGCCGTCGATGAACTCGGCGAGTGCGTCGCGCGCCTGTGCTGGCGTCTCGTCTGGATCGACGATCTCCGATCCGTACTTGCCGAGGTAGGCGTCGAGCACCTCGTCGCGGAACCGACCGTCGTCGGGGATGGCGACGCCTTCGAGCGAGACCACCTCGACACTGTCGTCGGCGGTGACCACCACGTGCGGGTTGCCGGCGAGCCATCGGGCTTTGGCTGACGTTGCGGCGCACGAGAACCACCACCGTTCCTGCGGCGACAACCACACTCCCCACACCGGCATCGAGTGCGGCCGGCGGTGCGCATCGACGGTGGTCAACCAGTAGTTGCGGCTGCGGGCGAGGCGTTCGTCGGCCCAACCCCACAGGAGCAACTGCTCCTCATCGGTGGGGACTCCGTAGTCGGCCATCGATGACGGGCGCTCGGCAACCGGTGGCATGGGGGAATCGTAGGGCGCTCACCGTGTCGGCTTCGGCGCGTTCGTGGCCTGGGTGAAGAACACGCCGATCGACACGGCGACGATGCCGACAACGCCGGCGATCCCGGGTGCCTCGTCGAGGAACACCCAGGCGAGGAGCGCGATCTGTACCAACATCGTGTTGTTGATCCCGGCCGACTCGACCGCGGCGAGATGTCGGAGTGAGGCGTTCCACAGGGTGAACGCCAACGCCGTGTTGATCACCGCCAGCCAGATGATGAGCAGTGCAGCGCGGCCGGTCATATCTGGAATACCGTCGAGCGCGATCCCGATCGCGGACAACACGATGGCCCCGATGGTCATACTCACCGCTGTCACCATCAGGGGCGACACCGCCTGAGCGCGGTTGACCCCGCGCCCGAAAAGCGTTGCGCTGACGTTCGCTCCGAGCGCGACCAGTGCCGCGAGCACGCCGACAACGGTGGCGCCAAGCCCGCCCGCGAAGTAGGCGAGCGCGCCGGCAACGACCAGCATGGCGCCGCCGATCTGGCGCCCACTGGCGCGCTCGCCGAGTGTTCGGTAGCCGACGAACGCCACGACGAGCGGGGTCAGTGACAACACCAGGCTGGTGGTCGCAGCCGGCTGGTTGTCGATCGCCACGAACTGCGCGCCTTGGGTGAGTGTGTAGAAGATCAGGCCGAGCGCGGCCAACGATCGCAGTGTGGGACGGTCGAGCGAACGCAGCTCGGCGCGTCGGCGCTGGCTGGTGCCGACGGCGATGAAGAGCACGACCGCGGCCAGGCTGTAGCGCAGGCCAGCGAACGTCAGCGGAGGAAGTGATTGATCGTCGAGACCCCACCGGATGAGGATCCACGAGGAACTCCACAACACGGTGACAGCGAGCGCGAGGGCGACGGCGATGACGTGTTGACGACGGGTGGTGGGCACATGAGCCTCCTGGTGACGCGGTGGACAGTGCCGACGTCTCCACTCGAGGCTTTTGTCCCATGAGGTGCGAGCCCGGATATGTGGGGCCTTCCGTGGCGCTCGGACCAGACCCCGCACAAGGCGGGCGGAACCCTAGCCACCCTTCGATCGGTGCCGCCTACGATAGTGAGCGCACCAGTGCTCGGATCCAGGCTGTTTCAGTGAGTGAGCGTCGCGGCGAATCAGGCGACGTGGTGCAGCGACAGGCGCAGGGTGATCGGCCCGAGGTCGAGAAGATCTCCGGACTCGAGTGTGACCGAGTCGCCTGGCTGGAGCCGGTAGTCGAGTCCGGTGCTCGCCGACTTCACCGATGTGCCGTTGGCGCTTCCGAGGTCGGAGACTGCAACGTCCCACCCATCGAGCGTGACCGCCAGGTGGTGCCGTGAGATCACCGACGAATCATCGGGGAGCAGCACTCCCTGGCGTCGGCCGTCGGCGACATCGGCGTGGGTCTCAGGCTCGCGGCCGAGCAACAGGTCGCCAGCGATCGGGATCGCCGTGCCATCGTCGGTGAGGAAGAGCCCGACGGGCGGCCGTGGCCCGATCACCAGCACGGCGGTGGCGTTGACCCCCATCCGTCGACCACACGACGAGCAGTACTGCGCGTCGGGGTGATTGTGGTGACCGACCGGACAGCGGATGCCGAGCACCTGAGCGCCTCCGACGGCCGGTGGCGGGAGCGTGTCGATCGGCAGCGGCGCCGGTACTTCGGCGGGCTCTGGGCCGAGGTCGAGCACCTCCACTCGGGCGTCCGGGTGGGCGATAGGTGGGGGCAGGGGCGCGGCCGTCTGTGGCGCCACAGCGACCACGAGCCTCCTCGCAGGCTGGGACTCCAGACTCCATGGAGTTGCCTCGTCGCGTGCACCGACGGCCGGGGTCTGCGCTCCGAGCTCGACGGCCACCGACGCAACGCCGTCGCCCACGACGTGGCGGGCGACCGCTCCCGGAACGGGACGCACAAACGACATGTCGGTTGCGGTGGTCACCGTCGCCGCAACGTCGCCGGCGAGTACGACGGCCGTCCCCGGTAGCGAGCGCGCTGGAGCGATCAGGGCGATCGCGCCTGAGCTGGCCACCATCTGACCGACCGCCGCAACCTCGCCGAGGTCGTCGACGAGCGCATCGACGTCGACCGCAGCGGCCAACGGCCGCTCGCTGAGCAGCACCCGTCCGGCCGGCGACGTGCAGACGATGCCCGACGCTCCGTGCCGACCATCCACGAAGTACTGGACATGCTGGTCGTTCACGTGGTTGCTCCGATCGTGGTGGCGACTCGGTCGAGTTCGATGGCGAGGTCGTTGGCGGTGGGGAAGCGTTCGGTTCGGTCGGCGAGGCACTGGCCGATCACGTCGGTCACGCTCGAGTCGAGCCGATCGTCGACCCGCGGCGTGGTGCGGGCAAGGTGGCGCAGGGCGTCGAGCACGCTGCGGTCCGGAATTTCGCCGAACAAGGGGCGATCGCTGAGCGCCGCGTGCAGCGTTGCGCCGAGCGACCACACGTCGGACCCTCGACCAGCATTGCCTTCGGCCACTACCTCGGGGGCCATGTAGCCGAGCGACCCGATCGGGCCTGTGCCGATCGTGGCCGACACACCCGGACCCATCTCGGCCAAACCGAGGTCGCCCAAGCGGCCCCGCCGGCGTCCGTCGGGGCGGTCGATCAAGACGTTGCTCGGCCGAATGTCGCGATGAGCGACGCCCATCTCGTGCAGCGCGTGCGCGCCGCGCGCCGCGTCGGCCACCAGTGCGACAGTGGCGCGCACAGTGTCGTCGTCGGCGAGCGCAGCCGCCTCGTTGAGCGATGCGTCGTACCGACGAGTCGCCATGAACACGTCACCGTCGACCGAGCCGGCGTCGAGCAGCTTGGCGAGGTAGGGCGAATCGAGCTGGTTCAGGAGTCGCATCTCGTTGGCGAAGCGCTTGAACTCATCGTCGGTTGCCCGGCGACCGAGCACCTTGAGCACCACCTCTGGGTCGCTGATGCCGAGCCGTTCGGGCGGGCGGGCGCGGTAGTAGGTGCCGTGGTTGCCCTCGTGCGACACGCCGATGATGTCGTAGTCGGCAATTCTCATTCGCCCCCCAATCCGTGGTGCCGGGCGTCGCCGACCCCGTCTTCGCCGCCGATCTGTGCTCGATACTGCGGTCCGACGTCGAGTCGGGCACGAGTCAGCGGCTCGTCGGTGTCGAGTGGCCGCAACCTGAGCAACGTCACACGGTGGCGTTGAGCCCACCCGAGGGCGCTGACGAACGAGACCGAACCGACGACAGCGAAGATCACCAGTCCGAGGTCGCTGCGCAGCTCGCTGACGAAGATGATCGTCGTGACGATCTCGAGCGCCGCGAGGACCAACACGGCACCGACCAGCTGCCGGTCGGTGACCTTCGACGTGGCCCACGCGCCGAGCGGCGCTCCCCATGCGACCACCGGCACCGCGGCGATCCACAGTCCGAACAGATCGAATCGGCTCGCCTCGAGTGGCGTCGCTGTCGCATCGCCGCCGACCGCCACCACCGCACCGTCGGCGAGCGTGATGTCGAGCTGACCGTCGACGATCCCGAGCACGACGAACCCGACGATCGACACCGAGGTCATCACGACCACGCTCGTGGGTACGCCGATGCGTGGCGATACTCCCGCGAGCACCACGAGCGCGAGATACAGCGACACGTCGGAGCCCGATCCCACCTGCGATGAGATCACTCCGCCGATCACCGCGGTGCCGGCCAGGCAGGCGATGAACCGAGGGGTGTAGCCCGGCACGGCGACGTGTACTTCGAGCACGTGCACCTTGTAGGCGAGGTAGATCACGTAGGCCATCGATGCGATGAGGATCGTGAACCCGACCTTCACGTAGGCGCCGGGCAGCACCGACGGTGCGAATAGTTCGTTGCGTTCAGTGAGCGCGAAGTAGCCGACGATGAATCCGGCAATCGCTGCCGGAACGGCGATGGCGAGCGCCCGCATCTCGAGCCGTCGCCGGCGGAGCAACAACGCAAGCGTCGCGGCGCCCATCCCGACCGTTTGGATGCACAGGGAGAACGTGCGCGCGACTTCGCTGGGAATATCGAGTCCCTTGGTGAACACCGGGAACGCCACCGCTCCGCCACCCTGCGGCGTGGCGCCGGCGACGAAGCTGCCGGCGATCATCGTGACTGCTGCGGCCCAGTTGTCCAGCACGCGGTCCCATTGGTCGCGGGCGGTGACGTAGGCCAGCCAGGTCACCGTGACCGCCAGAGACACCGAGAGCGCCGATCGACCGCGTCTCCGTTGCCGGCGGCGACGCTGCTGCGTCGCCCCCGCGAGGACGTCATCGACGTCGAATGGTCGCTCGGTCATGTCACCACCGATCGTTGAATCGTCCACCCCGGAAACGCCATCGAATGAACATCACCTGCATCGGCCCGTTGACGACCGCCCACACGAGCACCCAGGTGGTGATGAACATGATCAAGAACGCCGGGAGTGGGAACTGAGCGCTGCCGTCGACGAGGGCCCGTTGGTCCCATGGCAGTCCCGCGTTGAGTACCTGGTAGGCGACGATGCCTTCGGGAACACCGACGACGAGTCCGAAAATCGTCGGCCAATCCTTTTCCCAGCGGAACTGTTGGAGTCCGTGATAGAGCAGCTCCCAGGCGACGCCCACGATCGCCACGACGAGCAGTGCGGTGTACAGCGCGGCGTACATGTCGGACGTGGTGGCGCCAGCGGGCCGCGGCAGGAACGAACCGATCAGCAGCGTCCAGACGCCACCGACGATGAGCACGACGGCGAGGCGTGTCTGGATCCGGCCGGACAGGGTCGGCGTCATGAGTGAACTCCAAACCGAGACAGCAGAGAGTGAAGGGGCAGCGACAGGTGCATCAGATCGGCCGGTTCCGTGCCCATCGCCACCACTGGCTGAGTGAGCGCAGCGGTCCGATTCGTTTGCCGAAGCCGTGGGCGGCGAGCGAGTCGGCAATCCGCAGTGCGGCGTATTGGAGGCCGAGGAACGAGTCGACGCCGGCGTAGTAGCCGCCGAGCGTGATCGATCCCGATGCGTACAGGCGGCCGTTGCCGCTGTCGGTGCCGCGCACGATGAAGTCGCGTTCGACGTCGAGGCGGCCCTTGGGGTTCTTGCGGGCGCCGGCGTGGTCGAGGAGGTCGGCGAGCACGCGGTGTTCTTCGATGTCGGCTTCAAGGCCGGTCGCGTCGACGATGAAGTCGGCGTCGAAGGTGAGCGTGCCCCCGTCCGGCGGACGCACCATCGTGCGGATCTCGGCCTGCCCGGCTACCGGCTCGACGTCGCTCACCGTGCCGCGCAGCTGGCGGTAGAACCCATCGCGGGCGCCGCGTTCGAGCTGTTCCCGCCAATCCCGCCGAGGTGCGGTGTTGGTGCCGCCCATCTCGTCGAGGAGCGCCGCGCGATCGGACCCTTCGAGCTGGTCGAGCTGATCGCGCAGCTGTCCGCCCCAGGCCGCCTTCGGGTAGTTGAAGGCTTGATAGGCCCAGCCCTTCCTTGCGGGACGACGGAAGAAGATGCTGTCGCCTTGCGGCCCGTCGGGATAGCTGCGGAACAGGTGGAGGATGCGCGTCTGCGCACCGCTGTTGTCGCGGTCGTCGATGATCCGCTGCAGCACGCGTGACGCGACGATGCCCGATCCGCGGATTACGACGGTGCACGGTCGGCGCAGGCACTCCTCGTAGACGTGATTGTGCGGCTCGTAGGCGTTGACGACGCGCGCCCAGTCTTGGTACCGCTCGCGATACGCCTGCAGGTCGGGCAGCATCTTCACGCCCGGGTACCCCACTGCGACGTGTGCATGCTCGCATCGGTATGCGACGCGACGCGCCGGTTGTCCCGCCGACGACTCGCCCGCACCGGCCGGCGTGTGCAAGACGAAGTAGCCACCGTCCCTGCCGGCCCGACGGCGGACGGTACGCACCACTCCAGGTCGGAGCATCGACGCCCAGCCGATACGCGCCGCCTCCCGCCCGACGGACTCGTACACCTGGCCGGCGCGCGGTGTGAAGTACTCGGTGAGGATCGGCTCGCTCATCGCTTGCCACGCCGGTTGCACGCGTTTGTCGGCGACCGCCTCGCGCAGCGCGTAACCGGGCCACCCCCAGACGTTGTCCATCACCGAGCCGGAGTCGGAACGCAGACGTTCGCCGCGTGGGATCTGGCTGTTCGTGGCCAGGTACTCGTACGTTGCGGATGGCGTGTCGAGGTCGCTGAGGACCGCTACCTGATCGGTACTCACGCCGGCGACGCGCAACGTGTCGACCATCGTGAACGAGCCCATTCCTCCGCCGACGGTGACGAAGGGGACGTCGACGATCTCGACGCCAGCTGCCGCCACGTCGTCATCGCTCCACTCCGCGCGCATGAGGAGCGCGTCGACGGCGGTTGCATCGGAGCTCATCAGATTGCTCAGATCGGGAGTGTCAGCGTGAGGTCCGAGCCGAACTCGGTGCCGGGATCCTCGAAGATGACGTTGCCGTTGCAGTCATTCACCTGTGTCCGGTACACGCCCGACGGGAGCACGGTTTCGAACCGCACACCCGGCGGGATCGGCTCGGTGTTGTGTGGGAGTCCGGGCGACACCGAGTCGGCTGGAGCCCAGCGCACCAAGCAGATGTCGGCGTCGGTGTCGTTCTGCACGCCGATGGTCAGCGGCACACGACCCCCGCCCACGTACACCCCGTGGGTGAACACGCCTTCGCCCTCGACAGTCCAGATCGCCTCGTACAGGCCCGGCGCCAGACCGTTGCCGTTCGACACGCAGCCGAAGAACTGACCGTCGATGCCGCCTTGATTGGTCCCTTCGAACCTCGACCCCTGATCGATTTCGCCGTTGATGTTCCATCCGAAGACGAATGGTGCACCCGGCTGGAACCCGCGGTACTCCCAGGTCAAGCACAGGTTGGTCGTGCCGTCGGCGACAACGAAGATCTCCGGATTGGGAAGTCCGTTGTCCTGCGTCTCGGACAGTCGTGGGTCGAGAGCGATCGCCCGTTGTGGCGGCGGGGCCGTTGTGGGCGGCGCGGTCGTCGGCGGGGCCGTTGTTGGTGCAGCGGTGGTCGGGGCCGCGGTGGTCTCGGGCGTCTCGTCCGCAGGCGGCGGAACAGGCGCCGCGAGGCCCTCGGCGATGACGTCGGCCGCCAGGTCGATCGGGCGGATGCCGTTGATGAACCCGCCGATCGGAATGCACGAATCGTTCTCGTCGATCGTGTTGTCACCGTTGGTGTCTTCCACTCGACGACAGTCGGTGATGTCGAGATCGTCGGTACCGGCGCGTGTTGGAATGCCGACGATGCGTCCCTCTGTGTCGGCAGCGAGCCCCCCGCTGTTGCCGCCCGCGATGGTCGTGTCGGTCTTGATCCAGCTACGCACCCCGAGCCCGGGTTGCTCGACGAACCCGGAGATCGAACCTTCGGTAAACGTGATCGTCTCGCCACCGATGCCTGGGAAGCCGAGCACCTTGAGGCGGTCGCCGAGCGCCAGCATCGACGAATCGCCGATCTCGATCGCCGGGAAGTTCGGTACGACGGGTTCGCTGTCGACTCGGCCCGTGATACGCACCACCGACAGGTCGAGCGTCGGGTCGTCGGCCACGACGGCGCCGGTGAACAACACCTGGGGCGGGAGGTCCGGCGTGTCCACGGTGGCGATCAGGAGGTCTTCCCACGGGCATACCGAGGTTTGCGCGGTGACGTGGCTGTTCGTGAGGATCACTCCCGACTCATCGATGATCGTGCCGCTGCCGGTGCACGCACCGTCGGGTGTGACCGCGATGATCTGCACGACCGATCGAGACAGTTCGTCGGGCGTCGCCTCGGGCACTGCCTCGACCGTGGTCGCCGGGGCAGTGGTGGCCGCCCCGGTGGTGTCGGTGGCCACGTCGGTGGTCGCTGGCGCTGTCGTCGCCGCCGACTCGGAGTCCTCGTCTTCGTCTCCGCCGCCGAAGAACAGGACGCCGAGCGCGACGACGAGGGCGATCACCAACGCGCCGGCCCCGATCAGCAGCACCATCGGTTTGTTCTTCTCCTCCGTTGGCGCCCCGGCTGGCGCGTCGCCGAGTTCGTCGAACGGTGTCGGGTCACCACCCGTCGGCGGCGAGTCACCCGCCGCCGGCCCGGTCGGCCCGGTGGCTCCAACGCCCGGGACGACCGAGGTCGGGTCGGCGGGTGGGCGCCCGCTCCCGAGGTTGGTCGTCGGTGGCGCGGGTTCGCCGGTCGGTGGCTGGTTGGCTGGAGGGTCGTCGTTCTCGGCCATTGGCGCGGGACCGTACCCACCCCCCTCTAACGGGGTGCTAACACGCCGGTAACGGCCTGCCCCGAGTAGCTATCCGCACTCTTGCGGGAGATCGAGGGTGACGGTCGACCCCTGGCCGACGATGGTGCCCGGCTCGGGTGATTGCCCAGTCACCGTGGTGTCGCAGTGGTCGGGCCACTCGATGAACAGACCGTCGTAGTCCTCGATCAGGGCCACCGACTCGTCGAGGCTGAGCCCGACGAAGTCGGGCACTCGACATTGCTCGAACAGCAACTCGACCGTCGACCCGCTTTCTACCTCGGAGTCGGGAGGCGGGATCATCGCCCGCACGTCGCTCCCGCAGCCGTTGCCGCGCGTTACCTGCAATCCCAACGAGGTCATCACCGTGCGCGCCACGTCTTGGGACTGCCCGGTCACGTCGGGGACGACGACATTCTCAACGTCACCACCCGGTGTCGTGGCAGCCGCCGAGGTGTTGGTCGCTGCGGTCGATGGCGTCGTTGCAGCCGCCGATCCACCGGTCGCGGGTGTCGACCCGCTCGGCCCATCTCCTCCACCACGGGCGAGCAGCACGATGGCGACGATGGCGATCGCGGCAACGATCATCCCGGCGCCGAGCAGCGTCGATCGGCTGGGGGAGCGGTTCGCTGGCGACGCCGTTTGGGTCGTTGTGCGCACGGCTGGCGGCGTGACGGCAGGCGGCGTGGCGGCGTGTGTATCCACGACTGGTGGTGTCGCAGCGGCGGGAGGTGGAGCGGCAGGCGGCGATGGCGCCTGCTGTTCGACGAGCGCTGCTGCGTCGAGTTGCGCACCGAGTTCACGCATGGTCGCCGGGCGATCGGCGGGGTCGTGGGCCATCGCCCGCGCCAGCGCATCGGCGACTGCGCCGTCGACGTCGGGGCGGCGCACTCGGGGGACCGGTTCGGTGGCGATCCGCCGCAATGTCGTCACCACTCCGCCGGATCCATACGGGCGGTCGCCGGTGAGCGCGGTGTACAGCGTGGCGGCCACGCCGTAGATATCCGAGAGCGAGGTCCCCGGCTGGCCCTCGAGGACCGTCGGGTCGGCGTATGACGGCGTGGCCCGGATCGTCAGTGTCCCGGTGTCGTCGTCGTTGAGCAGGGTGGCGATACCGAAGTCGACGATCTTCGGCTCGCCCCACTGCGAATACAGAACGTTCTCGGGCTTCATGTCGAGGTGCAGCACGCCATCGGCATGGGCATGGGCGAGTCCGTCACACAACTTCGTGCCGAGCCGCACTGCCTCGTCGGCCGAGCGCGGGCCGCCCGGACGAATCCGGTCGGCGCGCGCGCCGCCCGACAGCAGCTCCATCGCGATGAAGGGACGGCCGTCTTCGGTCGTGCCCGACGTG
>JBCCVW010000132.1:0-12986 GCA_039194665.1 Actinomycetota bacterium | reverse complement strand
CTCGGTCGTCATGACCACCACCGGCGCGCGCCCGTTGATCGCGCGATCGCCGGTCAGCAGGCCGACCTGCCGCTCGCCGTATCGATCGCAGAGATCGCGGAACTTCTGATTCGACAACGCCTTGATCGGCGTCGTGTAAAACGCCCGCTGGCCGGCATCGAGCGCCCGCTCGACAGCGTGTTCAGCGACCACGGTCTTGCCGCTGCCGGTCGGTGCTGCGACCACGACATGGCGGCCCGCATCGAGGGCAGCGAGCGCGTCGACCTGGAACTGATCGAGAACGAATGCTCGGGCGCCGCGGCTCACGTGGCCGGTGTGCGCCGCCGCATCACCAACCAACCGAGCAGCGCTGCCAAGAAGTACAACACCATCATCGGCCCGGCGAGCATCAAGAGGGTGATGGGGTCGCCCGATGGCGTGATCACGGCAGCGAGCACGAAGATCGCGACGATTGCGTACCGCCAGCCACGCAACAGTTGACGAGCGGTGATCACGCCGACGAGTTGCAAGAACACGAGCAGGACGGGGAGCAAGAAGCCGATGCCGAAGGCGAACACCATCAGTCCGAGCAGGCTGACGTAGCTCGACACGGTGAAGATCTCGTTCACGTCTTCGCCGGCCCAGGCGATGAGGAACTCGAGTGCCCGCTCCACGGTGAAGTACGCCAACACGCCGCCGGCGACGAACAGCGTCACGGAGCTGAGCACGAACGGGATGGCGTAGCGCTTCTCCTTGGCGTGCAGCGCCGGGACGATGAACCGCCACACCTGCCACAAGATCACCGGGAGGGCCGCGATGATGCCGCCGTACATACCGACCCGCAATCGGGTCTGCAGACCCTCTGCGGGCGCGGTGATGAACAGCTCGGGGTCGCAGAAGTCCGCGCCGCGTGAGGCGCACAGGTCTTCATAGGGCTGCACGAGAAACGCCAGGATCGGGTCGTAGAACACCACGATCAGCACCATCGCCACCAACACGGCGAGCGCGGCGCGGATGATCCGCACCCGCAGCTCGGCGAGGTGCTCGGTGAGCGTCATCGTGTCGTCGGGCGGCGGGCCCTCCGCGGGAGCTTCTGCTTCCTCGGTGGTCATCGGGGTCAGGGTGTCTCGCTCTCGGGGGCGGGCGCGTCGGTGGCCGGCCCGACCGGGTTCCCCCAATCAGGCCGGTCTCCCGGCAAGGCGATCCGCGACGAGCCGGGATCGCTGACCCCATTCAGTTCGGCGGCGGGGATCTCCGTTGTTTCCGATGCGCTCTGCAGGTGTGGTGCGTCGATCCAGGACTCGTCGTCGCTCGTCTCCTCGGCGAGCCGGCGTTCGGCGTCGGCCTGGGCCTCGATCTTCTTGGGGTCGGCGGCATCGCGTACCGCATCGGCCGTCTCGCGCATCTCGCGCATCGGCTCATCGAGCGCTGACTTCAGCTCCGATTGAAACCCGTTACCCATCTTCTTCAGCTCGGCATAGGTACGCGAGAAACGGCGGATCGCATCGGGCAGCTTCTCGGGACCGAGCACCACGAGCGCGAGCAGCAGGATCACGATGATCTCGCTGCCCTGAAGATTGAACACGCGCGCAGTCTACGGCGATGGCATCATCGGGCGGAGTGCAGCAACGTCTCCCTTCCCGCCTCGACCCTCCGATCGGCTTCGCCCATCGGGGCGCCAAAGCGCACGCTCCCGAGAACACGATCGAGGCGTTTCAGCTGGCGTTGCGCCTCGGGGCCACCGGGCTGGAGAGCGACGTGTGGTTGACCGCCGAGGGGATCCCCGTTCTCGTTCACGACGGCGCGTTGCGCCGAGGCCTGCGTAAGCGCCCGATCTCGTCGATTGGCGTCGACGAATTGCCGCCGCACATCCCCCGCCTCGTCGAGCTGCTCGACACCTGCGGCACCGATTACCAGCTGTCGCTCGACGCCAAGAGTCCCGACAGCGCACGGGCGATCGTCGAGGTGATCGCACAACACAGCCCCGACATGGTCCAGCGCACGTGGGTGTGCGAGAAGCAGTTCGAACGCGCCGCCGACGTGGCATCGTGGAACAGCGGCATCCAGGTGCTGCAGACCACGCGACTCGACAAGATCAGCGAGGGCCCAGAACGCCGCGCCGACCGGCTGAAACGAGCAGGGATCGACGGCATCAACATGCACCGCACCGACTGGAACGGTGGTCTCGTCGCGCTCGTTCACCGGTTCGAGTTGTATGCCTTCGGTTGGGACATGCAGCAAGAGCACGAGCTGCGCGCCGGCATCCGCATGGGCCTTGACGCCGTCTACAGCGACGATGTTGATGTGCTCGAGATGGCGATGCGCGCGGAGTTGTCGACCGGCGAGTAGCAGAACTGACTGGCTACAGCCACTGCCAGTGTTGTCGTGGCCAGAACACCACGAACGCTCGCCCGACGAGGTCGTCGTCGCTGATCGGGCCGATCTGCCTGCTGTCCTGGCTGCCGCCGCGATTGTCGCCCATCACGAACACGTGATTCTCTGGCACGAGCACCGGCTCGAAGCTGGCGCCACAGTTGCCAGGCGACACCACGTTGGGGTCGAGGTACGGCTCGTTGAGTGCTCGCCCATCGATCAGCACCTGGCAGTTGGTCCGCATCTCCACTTCTTCGCCCGGGAGGCCGATCACCCGCTTGATGAGGTCCCGCTCGGAGGCCGCTGTCGACTGGTGCAGTACCACCACGTCGCCTCGATTGGGGTCGTGGAGGCGGTACGACAGCTTGTTGACGAACACCCGATCGCCGCTCTCGAGCGTGGAGTACATCGACGAGCCGTCGACCACGAAGTGGGCGAGCACGAATGTCCGTACAAGGAACGCCACGAGCAGCGCCACGGCGACGACAACGATCCAATCGACCAGTGCCCGGGTTCCCGGCGACAGCCGTCGATCGTCGTCCTGTTCGACCTCGGCCGGCGTCTCGACGTCGGCCGGATCAGGCGGCGCAGGTGCATCCGGCGGCGGGGGGAACGTGCTTTCGGTCGTCACTCTCGGCCGAGCGTACCGCCCCGGAGGCGCGCGAGGGCGGCGTCAGAGCGTTTCGATGAGCCGTTCGACGCGCTCGTCGCGACTCTTGAACGGGTCCTTGCACAACACGGTGCGCTGCGCTTGGTCGTTCAGCTTGAGGTGCACCCAATCGACGGTGTAATCGCGCTTGCGCTCTTTGGCACGGCGCACGAATTCGCCGCGTAGACGGGCGCGCGTGGTTTGTGGCGGGACGTCGATCGCCGTCTCGATGTCGTCATCGGTGCACACCCGCTCGACCAAGCCCCGATCCTGCAGCTTGTAGAAGGGGCTTCGTGACCGTGAGACGTCGTGGTACTGCAGATCGAGGAGCTGCACGCGGGGGTGCCCCAGCGCCAAGTCGTGGCGCTCCCGGAAGCGCTCGATCAGGCGGTACTTGATCACCCAGTCGACCTCGCGGTCGAGCCGCAGCGGATCGTCTTCGATGGTGCTCACGCAGTGCTCCCACATCTCGAGCGCGCGTTGCTCGAGCGGCGGAAACCCACGCGTGTCGGCATAGCGCAGGGCTCGGTCGAGGTACTCGCGTTGGATGTCGAGGGCGCTCACCTCGCGACCGTTGGCCAACCGGACCGTGCGTCGGCAAGTCATGTCGTGGCTGATCTCGCGAATCGCCCGAATCGGGTTCTCCAGCGTCATGTCGCGGAGCACCACGCCGGGGTCCTCGAGCATGCGCAACATGCAGGCCGCCGCGCCGACCTTGAGGAAGGCCGTGTACTCGCTCATGTTGGAGTCGCCGACGATCACGTGCAGCCGGCGGTAGCGCTCGGCATAGGCGTGTGGCTCGTCGCGGGTGTTGATGATCGGTCGGCTGCGAGTGGTCGCCGACGACACGCCCTCCCAGATGTGCTCGGCGCGCTGGGCCAGCGAGTAGGTCGCCCCACGTGCGGTCTGCAACACCTTGCCCGCACCGGCGTAGATCTGTCGGCTGACGAGGAACGGGATCAACACCTCGGCGTAGTGCCCGAGGTCGTCGTCGCGGCTGGTCAAGAAGTTCTCGTGGCACCCGTAGGAGTTACCGGCGGAGTCGGTGTTGTTCTTGAACAAATAGATCGTGCCGCGAATGGACTCTTCGGCGAGGCGCTGCTCGGCCGACTCGACGAGCTGTTCGAGAATCCGTTCTCCTGCCTTGTCGTGCACCACGAGCTCGTACAGCGAATCGCACTCTGGTGTGGCGTACTCGGGGTGCGAGCCGACGTCGAGGTACAGACGAGCGCCGTTCTGCAAGAACACGTTCGAGCTGCGGCCCCACGAGACGACCCGGCGGAACAGGTACCTGGCCACTTCGTCAGGGCTCAGCCGCCGTTGGCCGCGCAACGTGCAGGTCACGCCGTACTCGTTCTCGAGGCCGTAGATCCGGCGCTCCATCGAGGCTAACCTAACTGCGCACGGCGCGAAAGCGAAGTTGATCGCCCGGGTTGGCCTGACCGACGATCGGTAGGTCGGCCGGGTCGACCACGGCGATCACCGGGTACCCCCCGGTCGTCGGGTGATTGGCCAGCATCACGATCGGCTCACCGCTGGGGGTGATTTGCACTGCTCCCTCGACCAGTCCCGCGCTCGCCAGCGGTTCGTCTGACTGCCGTGTGAAGGGCTGGCCGCGCAGACGTGCCCCGACGCGGCTCACGTCGTCACCGACCACCCAGGCCCGCTTCGTCAGTTGTTCGAGGCCGCCGTCGAAAAGCGACGCCTGCGGGCCAGACCACACCGAGACCACTCCGACGCGACGCGACACTGGTGCGTAGTCCGTCAACAACTCGGTGTGTGGGTCACGTCCGAGTGCGTACTGCTGGCGCGAGGCAAGGGGGGAAGGGCCCAGACCGGCCAAGGTGTCATGGCTCGCCGAGCCGAGTACGTGGGGTACGTCAAGGCCGCCACGGAGCGCGACGTAGCGCCAGCGATCGCCATCTCGGCCGCCAGGCGCCACCGCGACCGTGTCGCCGGCGCGCAGTGTGCGCCGCTCCACGTCATCGGTGACGAACACGATCGCGGGGCCATGCGCGCGCACCACCAGTCCGCCCGCCGTTTCGAACGCAGCCGTGTGCGGCCGGTTCCCGACGACACGATTCGCCATGGCGTGACGCTGCCGATCCACAGGCCCGGAGTGCGGGACTCCGAATGCCGCAAAGCCAGGGCGCCCGCTGTCCTGGATGGTGGTGGCCCAGCCGGGCTCGACGATCTCGATCGTGCTCATGGATCGACCGGTACAAAACGGACTGGGGTACCCGGCGCCAGCCGGGCCGGCGGGTCCGCCGCCACGTCCCACACGACGGCATCGGTCCGACCGAGCAGATGCCAACCACCGGGCGAGGGCGACGGGTAGACGGCGCTGTAGTGCGCGGCGATGGCCACCGCACCGGCAGGCACGGCAACTCGGGGTCGGTCCCGGCGGGGCAACTCGAGCAGCGGATCGAGCCCGACGAGATAGGCGAAGCCCGGGCTGAACCCGCAGAACGCCACGCGGTACTCGACGGCGGTGTGCCGTCGCACGAGCTCAACGACCTCGACCCCCACACGCTCGGCCACCTCGGCGAGGTCCTCGCCGTCGTAGTACACCGGGATCTCGATACGCCGAGTGTTCGCATCGATCGGGACAGCGTCAATCTCGTCGAGCATCTCGCCAAGGGCGGCCACGGCACCAGGCGCGCAGCGAACGACCACCGTCGATTCGGTGGGCACCACGTCGATCACGTCGGGATGGCCCAGCGCGGCGACCCCGGCGGCGTACGCCGCGGCGTCATCGAGACCGTCGATCCACCACGCGGTCGGGCCGTACGGTCGACGGTGCACAGTCGCTAGGCGAACGCCCGTATCTCGACGCCGGCATCGACCAGCGCCCGGCGCACCGCAGCAGCGATATCGACGGCGCCTGGGGTGTCCCCGTGAACACACAACGACTCGGCGTCGACGAGCACCGCCGATCCATCGATGGCCTCGATGGTCGACTCGTTGGCCAGTCGAACGACGCGCGCCGCGATCACCTCGGGATCGGTCAGGACCGCACCAGTTACCCGCCGCGACACCAGACCGCCGTCCGGCTGGTAGGCCCGATCGGCGAAGGCTTCTCCGACGCTGCGCAGCCCGGCGTCGGCAGCGGCGCGCAGCAGATGCGAGCCGGGCTGCCCGAGAATCGCCAGATCGTGGTCGTACTCGCGGGTGGCGGCAACGACCGCTGCAGCCACATCGGCGTCGCCGGCCGCAGCGTGGTACAGGGCCCCGTGCGGTTTGACGTAACACACGGGCGCACCCGCGGTGCGGGCGAAGGCATCGAGTCCGCCGATCTGATAGAGCACCGCATCTTGCAGTTCGGCGGGTTCCATGTCGATGAACCGACGGCCGAAACCGACCAGATCGGGATACGCCACTTGCGCCCCGATGCGCACGCCACGCGCTGCGGCGGCGCGACACGTCGCGCGCAGCGTGCTCGGGTCACCCGCATGAAACCCGCACGCGACGTTGGCGCTGGTGACCACGTCGAGCATTGCGTTGTCATCGCCGAGCTGCCACGTCCCGAACGACTCGCCGAGATCACTGTTGAGGTCGATCACGACCTGCTCAACGCGTCGAGCAACGCCACGAGCGTGTCCGGCCGGCTGACGAACACCGCGTCGTGCACGACGTCGCGCACCGTCGCACGGAGCGTGTCGTCGTCGGTGACGAAGACCGCGTGGGTTTCCGGGGAGATCTCTGCAACCGCAGCCAGCATCGGCACATCCGCAGCGGTGTCGCCACACACGAGACAGCCACCATCGGCCACTCCGAGACCGAGCTCGCGGTCGAGAAAGCGCACCCCGTCGCCCTTGTCGAAGTCGCGCGACGAACCCGCAGCGTCGTCGACGGTCAGGATCAGCTCGAGGTCGAGCCCGGTGTCCTCGATGCGCAGAACAGTTCCGTCGGGGTCGATGCCGGCAATGAGGTCGGCGATCGTGTCGGCAAATGCCGCCGAGCGGCCCGCGTCGATCGAGCCGTCGATGTCCTGTCGCGCAATGGTGGTCTGCCCGAACTTGAACTGCAGCCCCGAACCGATCATGCCGAACACGGCGTACTCCGGATCGGCGAGAACATGCTGGAGCTGACGATTGAGGTCGTCGAGCAATTCCTGCTTCGCTGCGTCGACCGCATCCCGGCGCCGCACGCCGTGACGGTCGAGGTACTCGCGGCCCTTCGATCCGGCGAGGATCAGATCGCCGGGCGGGGTCACCGCCAGATCGGCGAGACCGACATCGCTGAGTGGCGCCGACGTGAGAATCACGGCATTGCGCACGCAGGTACGGGCGAACCGAGACAGGTACGTGGCGTTGTACACCGATTGGACCGACGACGCATATCGGCCGCAATAGTTGTTCACCGTGCCGTCGCGGTCGGTGAGCAGTGTGTCGATCGACGCCGAGGACAACGCGTCGAGCCCGATACGCACTTGTTCGTCGAACCACTCGTTCGCTGACGACAGCAGCTCGCGTAGCGCCACCTCCCCTTCCTCGGCCAGGTAGAGGTCCTTCTGCAGCCCATCGATCTCGTAGCCGAGATCGACATACGTGGTACCCCCGCCATCGAGCGTCAACGGGCGCCCGTCGGATTCGACCGGCACTGCCTCGAGCTGATCCAGACTCGAACGCAACATCTCGATTGAGGCGGGCGCCGGTGCCTCGCCGGCCAACGCGCCCGCTGTCAGCTCGCGGCGGATCGGCACTGTCGAGTGCATGAGTGCGTAGAACTCGCGTAGCGACTGGGGCACTATTCGGGAAGGACGGAGGCAGGGTCGAGCCGGTGGAAGCAGCGTCGTCCGTTGGTACGCGCCAACTCGGCGATCTCCAGGTCGGCCGGCGGAATCTGGCGATCGGGACCCGCGAGTGCGGCGGTCCCAATGGTGATCGCCGCCGCCCGGTCGAGGCCGTCCCTCCACGAGTCGGCCAATCGGCCCCGAATGGTTTCGGCATCGCCGCCGATCGCGGCGTAGTTGCGCTCGTCCACCACGGTGCCGTCGTAGAGGATGTGGAACATCTGGTCGCCTGCGCTGTCGTGACCGACCTCGGCGACGAGAATCTCCACCTCCATCGGCTTCATCTCGTGGGTGAAGATGCTGCCCAGCATCTGGGCGTAGCTGTTCGCCAAACTGCGCGCATCGACGTCGTCACGCGAGTACTGATACCCCTTGAGGTCTGCGGCGCGCACACCAGCCACGCGTAGCTGATCGAACTCGTTGTATCGACCGACACCGGCAAAGGCGATGCGATCGTAGATCTCGCTGATCTTGCGCAACGTCTGGGATGCGTTCTCGGCCACGATCACCACGCCCTCGACGAAACGCACCGCCACGAGGGCGCGTCCGCGCGCGATGCCCTTGCGCGCGTAGTCGGCGCGGTCCTTCATCATCTGTTCGGGGGCGACGTAGAACGGCATGCTCATCGGCGGCGCACCTCCTCGATGATGGCGTCGAACCGACCGGCGAGATCGTCGTCGGCGAGGCGCGTCCACCCCTGGGCATCGACCGTGGCGACCACCGGGTAGATCCCACGCAGTGCGTCAGGGCCGCCGGTCGCCGAGTCGGCGTCGGCGGCTTCCCACAATGACCGGGCAACCAGATCGACGGCGTCGTCGCGGCCCATATCGGGACGGAACCCAACCTTGATCACCGTCCCTGCGTGCAGACTCCCCGACCCGGTGGTGACGTAGTCCTTCTCCTCGTACCGGCCACCGGTGGCGTCGAAGTCCCACAACCGACCCGTCTCGCGGCGTAGGTCGTAGCCAGCAAAGATGGGCACTACCACCATGCCCATCATCGCCTGCTGCAAGTTGCCGCGGACCATCATCGACAGCTGGTTGGCCTTGCCCTCCAAGGAGAGCGGCGACCCTTCCACCTTCTCGTAGTGCTCGAGCTGCAGCTGAAACAGCCGCACCATCTCCATCGCCGTACCAGCGGCGCCGGCGATAGCGACCGCACTGTGTCGATCGGCCTGCACCACCTTCTCCATCGACCGGTGGGAGATCAGGTTGCCCGACGTGGCCCGCCGGTCACCGGCGATGACCACGCCGCCGTCGTAACGCAGTGCCACACAGGTCGTGGCGTGAGGCACGGCGAACTCGGTGGCATCGAGCGACTCGAACGCCCCCGACTCGCCCTCCAGCCCGACCCGTCGAAGCAGTTCGGGAAAGTTCGACCCCGGGTCGTTACCGGGGTCGAACCACGGGAACGACACGAACTACTGCCCGCCCTTTTGCACGTAGGACTTCACGAAGTCTTCGGCGTTCGTCTCGAGTACCTCGTCGATCTCGTCGAGCAGGTCGTCGATGTCGGCCTTCAGCTTCTCGCCGGTTTCGGTCGTCGCCTCGGCGGGTTCAGCGACGGTGGCCTCGTCAGCGGATCGTGACGACTTGGACTTCTGCGTGCGTTCTGCCATCAGCGAGCGAATCTCCTTGTAGATCTCATTCCTTGTGGTCGCGTGATCACTGGCCGAGCCGGTCGAGAAGATCCCCCGCCGTCTGTGCCTCATCGATCACGCTAGCAACGTGGTCGGCCGTCCCGCGGAGTGGTTCCATCATCGGAACTCGACGCAGCGGGTCACGGCCAACATCGAACACGAGCGAGTCCCAGTTTGCCGCCACGACGTCGTCGGGGAACTTCGACAGGCATCGCCCCCGGAAGTATGCCCGAGTGGTGGTCGGCGGATTCTCGACTGCATGGTCGACCTCGACGGGGGCGACCAGCGTCTGCAGCCCGGCGCGCAGGGCCAAACATCGCTCGGCACGCAGGTCGTGGTATTGCAGATCGATCGCCTTCAGCCGCTGGTGGCCCGGCGGCAGGTCGTGTCGACGGGCGTAGCCGTCGACGAGTCGTTGCTTGGCCACCCAGTCGACGCTGTCGGCGACCGATGTCGGGTCGCGTTCGAGGCCGGTGAGCACCGCTTCCCAGCGATCGAGGATGTCGGGACCGACCTGCTCGCCCACACACGCCAGTCCATGGCTCAGTTCGTACTTGCGGGCCCGCTCCAACAAACCCCATTGCACCTCGAGCGCCGTGGCCCGTGACCCATCGCGCAGCATGATCGTTTGCCGCAGTGTCGGGTCGTGGCTGACTTGGCGAATCGCCGACACCGGGTTGCCGAGCAACCAATCGTCGCCGAGCACGTCGTCTTCGATCATCGCCAGCACGACCGCGGTGGTCCCGACCTTCAGGTACGTCGCGACCTCGCTCATGTTGGCGTCGCCGACGATCACGTGCAGGCGTCTGTACTTCTGGGCATCGGCGTGCGGCTCGTCGCGGGTATTGACGATCGGCCGCTTCAACGTCGTCTCGAGGCCGATCTCCTCCTCGAAGAAGTCGGCTCGTTGGCTCAGCTGGTAAGCGACGTCGTCACTCGGGCGACCGGGCAGCTCGCAGCCGACCTTGCCTGCACCCGTGAACACCTGGCGGGTCACGAAGTGCGGGGTGATCTGGGCGGTCAGCCGCCCGAACGGTACTTCACGAGCGAGCAGGTAGTTCTCGTGACAGCCGTAGCTGTTGCCCTTCCCGTCGGAGTTGTTCTTGTGCACGATGATCTCGGCGCCCTCGTCGAGCAGCGCCACGACCTCGACCATTGACCGGCGAATGATTTCCTCGGCGGCACGGTCCCAGCACACCGCTTCGTAGGCGGTGGTCACTTCGGGAATCGAGATCTCGGGGTGCGCGTGGTCGACGTAGTAGCGCGCCCCGTTGGTCAAGACGGCGTTGACGAGCGTCGTCTCCACCTCCGGCGCGAGCGCGTCGTCCAGCGAGAAACCACGAGCGTCGTTGGCCGGTTGTTCGTCCTCGAAGTCCCAACCGATCCGGCCGCGCTCGCGCATCGTCGCCGCGACATACGCATTGATCAGCATCGACGACGCCGACACGGGGTTGTTCTCGCCGCCCCGCACGACGATGCCGTACTCGGTCTCGATACCGCAGACCTTGGGCAGCGCCATACCGGCAACCTATCGGACGCTCAGTTGACTGCGAAGGTCAAGCCCGCGTGTTCCACCAGGCGTTCGAGATACGGGCGACCGAGGGCTGTCGACGGGGTCCAGAACCCGCCGCCGACGTCAGCGTCGACGAGCTCGGCGGCCGCCTCGACGAACATCTTTGCGGTGGACCCGTACCCCGGGTCGCGATCGCCGGTAACGGTCACGCCGAGGTGGTGCGTCGTGGTCGACTCGATGCGTCCGTGGAAACGGACATCGAAGTATCCCGCCTGCTGCGTACTCTCGGACGGGCCTTCGCCCGGCGCCGGCATCAGCCGCTCGAACAACCCCCGTACGGGGCCGAATCGGCCCGCTGCCATGACACCCGCCATCGTGGCACTCATCGCTGTCGCCGCCGCGCGTCCGGTCGGTCCGCGACCGGTCATCATCGCTTCGCCGTAGGTGAAGTCGTGACCCCACGGCTTGCCCAAGAGTGCATGTGAGCGCAGCACCACCCGCACGTTGATCACCGCCATCACGAACGCCGCGAGCCAGCTGTCGAACTCGTCGTCGTACTGCGGCCAGGTCACCTCCGGCTGGGCCGGACCGGTGCGTTCTCCGACCGGCGCCAACGCATAGGGATTGGCCAACACCGCCCGCACCTGCGGATCTGTGGCCTGCTCCTCGAGCATGTTGAGCATGCTCGCCGCCGTTCCACCGCTAAACCCGCCGCTGGCTCCCTTCACGGCCATCCGCACCGCCGATGCCGGTTCGCCGTAGCGCTCGACCGCCTCGTTTTGCAGGTACATCACGCCAAGATCCGACGGCACAGAGTCGAACCCGCACGTGTGCACGATCACCGCGCCGGTCATCTCGGCGCGTTCTTGGTAGGCGTCGATCATCCGTTGCATCCACTGCGCCTCGCCGGTGAGGTCGCAGTAGCGGATGCCGTGCTCGACAACGGCGTCGATCAGCGTCGACCCGTACCGGGCGTATGGGCCGACCGTCGATGCGACGACCGCCGTCGATGCGCACAACTCGTCGAGCGCGGCGCGGTCGCTTGCGTCGGCGACGAGTTGGGGCACGTCGGCGCCGGTCGAGGAGGCAACGTCAGCCAACTTGTCGGCATCGCGGCCCGCGATCGCCCACCGCAGTGTCGCATCGTCTCCGACGCCAAAACGCTGCACCAGGTAGCGGCACATGATCTGGCCGACGAAGCTCGTGGCGCCGTAGACGACGACGTCGAACTCGCGGTCGGTGCTCACAGGTATTGACCGGTTTGCACCCGTTCGATCGCCCGTCCGCCGGCAAGGTCGTCGTCGTCCTGTTCGGTGACCAGCGTGCGGATGAACACGATGCGCTCGCCTTTCTTGCCCGAGATCTTGGCCCAGTCGTCGGGGTTGGTCGTGTTCGGCAGGTCTTCGTGTTCCTTGTACTCCTGTTTGATCGACGCCAGCAGATCGGCGGTACACACGCCGCGCGCCCCACCGTCGATCACCCGCTTGATCGCCAACTTCTTGGCCCGCCGCACCACATTCTCGATCATCGCTCCGGAGGCGAAGTCCTTGTAGTAGAGGATCTCCTTGTCGCCGTTCTGGTAGGTGACTTCGAGGAAGCGATTGGCTTCGTCTTCGCGGTACATCTCGGCGACGGTCGCCTGGATCATGTCGTCGATCGTTTCGTCGGTGGTGATCGGAATCTCGTCGGTGAGGTAACGGGCGAACACCGCCAGTGCGGCCTGGGCATCCGGGCGCTCGATCTTGATCTTCACGTCGAGCCGACCGGGACGGAGGATCGCCGGATCGATCAGGTCCTCGCGGTTGGTTGCGCCGATCACGATCACGTTGCGCAATCCCTCGACGCCGTCGATCTCAGCCAACAACTGGGGCACGATGGTCGACTCCATGTCGGAGCTGATGCCGCTCCCCCGCGTGCGGAACCACGACTCCATCTCGTCGAAGAAGACGATCACGGGCCATCCCTGTTCGCTCTTCTCCCGGGCGCGCTGGAAGACCATCCGGATCTGTCGCTCGGTCTCGCCGACGTACTTGTTGAG
>JBCCVW010000131.1:0-13166 GCA_039194665.1 Actinomycetota bacterium | reverse complement strand
CTCGGACCCACCGACATGGACAATCTCATCCCGGTCTGTGAGCACCACCACCATCAACTACACGAAGGCGGCTGGCAACTCACCATGACCCCCGAGCGAGTCACCACCTGGACCCGACCCGACGGCACCATCTACTGGACCGGATCAACCATCGACCGCCACCAACCCGCCGCGTCGCTCGATCCGGCGCCCGACGCCGCCCCTGCAGTTGAGCCTCGACGTTCCGCTCGGCGTTCGCGCGCGCCCACGTTGGAGTGACCACGCCCACGACACGAACGGAGATCGTCGATGCCGACATCAGCCCACGCCACCCGCTTGCGCCAGCGGGTCGACGACTTGCGTCGATTCGCCGAGCAGATCGATCACACACCAGCGACCGACGTCGACCGGCTCGCTGGCGAGGATGCGTGGCGCGGTCGACGCCCAGCGCTGTGTCGCTTCGTCCTGCGGCTGAACTTGGCGCAACTACACAACGCCGCCGACGACCTCCGATGGCAAGCACTGCTCCTCGAACAGCAGGCCGATGAACTCGACGCTCTTGCGGCGATCGGGTCGTGACGTGGACGACGCCATCGGCCGGTTACGACCCGGTCGCCATCGAACGGTTGCGTCGGGCGGTCGTTGCGGCACTCGACGGTCTATCGAGTCTGCGCTGCGACGACCCTGCAGCCGAACGCGCCCGAACGGCGGTGCGCGCCACCCGCCAGAATCTCGAGGACCATTGGCTACGGCTGCTCGACGAGATCCTCCGTAGCGAGGCGATGGTTGCGTGGAACGTGGGCATGAACGATCCCACGCGGATGGCGTCAACGGCGTTGCAACGATGGATCACCGACCGCACACTCGGATCGACGACCGGACTGCTGGCCTACGCCGATGACGCCGCACTGCTGGGTCTGCTCACGCAACTGGGGCTACCGGTCGACGACAGCGGCGACTTCGACGCCGCCGCAGTCGACGTCGACCACGCCCTGATCGACGAGCTGGCCTTCCGTTCGGCCGACCCGAAGTTCGTCCTGGCGCTCATCGACACGGCAACCACTCACCCTGCATTCCTTGCGCAGGTCGCACCACACCTCCCGACCAACGCACTCGTCTCGCTGACGGCCGCACTCGTCGGCAACGTGTCGTGGGTCGACGACGCGCCCACCCGGGCCACAGCGGACGGCGTCGCTGCAGCACTGTCCGAACTGTCGGCACGAGACCCAGCAGCGTTGCTCCCACTGCTTGCTGATGCGACGATGCTGACGACGATGGGGACCTGGCCCATGCTCGACGACGACATCGTCGCCGGCGCCGTTGGTGCAGCGCTGCACGACACGGTGGCCACGAATCCGGACCAACTGGACCACGGGCTCGATGTGTTGGCCGCGTTGGCCGAGCTCGCCCCGATCACGTTCGACAGCGGTATGCAACCCGGACTCGCCCTCGGACTGGCTGCCGCCCTTCCCGTGTACCTCCCGGTGATCGGGCCGGCAATCCGCAACGAGGGCAGCGAACCGGTTCGTGTCGAAAGCAACAGCGGACCGCGCACCCTTGCCAGCTACGACGGGCTGCGCGAGTTGATCGGCGCGATCACGCGCCACCCCAACGCACTGACCGTCGTCGCCACCAGCGTCGGCGGGTACACGACGAGCATCACCGACCGCCTCGGCGAGCGGTTGCCGATCGAGGCCGGCGTCGAACACGCAGCACAAGTGGCCGACCTAGTGCGTGACGCGCTCGACGACGAACACCGCGAGGCGGCCGCGGCCGCGGCGGCAGCCGTCGCGGGGCAACGACGCTTCGGCTCGCTGATCGGCACGGCGACCGGCGTGCTCCTCACCGCAACCGGCGTGGGTGGGGTCGTTCGGTCGGCGGCGCCGGCAGTAGCGCGCCTGGCAACCAGCGGAGGCACGCCGAACACTCCCCCACCTCCCGCTCGATCGATCACGGCCGAGACCTACGACACGATCACGATCGAAGCGCTACGCGCCGCCCTCGGCGCCGACCACATCGAGATGTCAGCCGAAGATCGGACCAGGCTCGCCGACGCCGTCGCCCTTGCGGACACCAACGATGACGATCTCGAGGGCCGGCGGGAGGCGATCATCGACGCCGATCGACTCGGGCTCAGCATCCCGGCGGTCGGTCGCTTCCTCGACGGTGTTCGTCGCCGCAGCGGCATCGACGAACTCCGAGAGGACCGCCGCGACGGCGACTGAGCCGGCGCTCGCCCACCGCGACCGCTCGGATGCGGGCAACCGGCAAGGCGGCGACGCTCAGAACACGTTCGCCGCGCCCAGGCCGTCGATCTCGCCGCGGCCGGTCAACCACGCGAGTCGTTCGGGAGGCGGCGCCTGCTGCGCAGCTGATGGCAACGCCGTCATGCCCATCGGTTGACGCGCCTTCCACAGCATCCCCAATCGGGCGAGTTCGAGACGTACGTACAGCGACGGGAGATCGGTGAAGCCGAACCCGATGTTGAGGTCGATGTGATGCAGTAACACCTCCCGCGCCCGCAAGAACGGCAAGTCGCGGAGCGTCACTTCCTGGCCCAGACTCAGTCGGCCCCGGCCCTCCCACGACGATGCCGCCCACATCGACTCGAGATGCCACACCGACCGACGCAACACGTCGACCTGTTCATCGGCCGGGCGCATCGCACCGGCCTCGATCTCGGCGCTGCGTTGATCGAGGCCGCCGGGATACTGCTCCCCGACCTCATCAACGTGCGGCCGCCGCGAAGAGCCGAGCGTGCCCGTCACCAGAGTTGACCACATGCGCCAGCACGTGCCCGACAGTCCACTCGGGCAAGGCCGACGGCGCCGCCACATCGAGACCGGTGACCCGTGCGTCCAGCGCCGCCAACAGCTGCTGATGCGCACCGGCTGCGAGCTCGACGTCGCGATCGAGCTCACGCGACGGGTCGACCATCGGCGCAGCGTAACGGCCGCCAACTTCTGCTCGAAGACGACGGCAACGGCGGCTGTCATGACGGCCGCGATCACGGCTGGCACGCCGGCGAAGATGGCCGCTGAAAGCGCCGGGCGAACGTGGCAGGCTGTGGCCATGCAACTCGGAATGGTCGGATTGGGTCGAATGGGCGCCAACATGGTGCGTCGCCTGCACGGAGATGGCATCGACTGCGTCGCCTACGACGTGAACGAAGCCCCGATCGCCGAACTGGAGTCCGAAGGCGTCACCGGCGCACGTTCGCTCGAGGAGTTAGTCGAGAAACTCGACGCACCCCGGTCGATCTGGCTGATGGTTCCCGCCGCCCTCGTCGGCCAAACGCTCGACTCGCTCGTGCCGCTACTCGGCGCCGACGACACCGTGATCGACGGCGGCAACTCGTGGTACCACCACGACGTCGACCGCGCTGCAGCCCTGAAGCCGAAGAACATCCACTACGTCGACGTTGGCACCAGCGGTGGCGTCTGGGGTCTCGAGCGGGGCTACTCGCTGATGATCGGTGGCGACGACACTGCGGTCGGTCGCCTCGCTCCCGTGTTCGACTCACTCGCGCCAGGGTTCGACTCTGCACCGCGCACCCCGGGACGCAACGGCGACATCGCTCCCGAAGAGCGCGGCTGGCTGCACTGTGGGCCGACCGGCGCAGGCCACTTCGTCAAGATGGTCCACAATGGCGTCGAGTACGGGATGATGGCCGCGATCGCCGAGGGCCTCAACGTGATCGCCAACGCCGACGTTGGCTCGGCGACCCATGAGGTCGACGCCGAGACAGCGCCGCTCGAGTCGCCCGAGTACTACCAATTCGACATCGACCTCGGGAAGGTCGCCGAGGTGTGGCGACGCGGCGCCGTCATCAGCAGCTGGTTGGTCGACCTCACGGCCGAAGCGCTGGTCGCCGACCCCGGCCTCGACACCTACGCCGGCCGGGTCAGCGATTCTGGAGAAGGTCGCTGGACGGTGAATGCAGCGGTCGACGAAGGGGTTCCCGTACCCGTGCTCGCAACCGCCCTCTTTCAACGATTCTCCTCACGCGGTCACGCCGACACGGCCGACAAGCTGCTGTCCGCCATGCGCCAGATGTTCGGCGGCCATCACGAGAAGCCGGAGTCATCAACGTGACCGACACCACGAGCGCCGCTCCGGCGCCCACCGAGATCCCTCGGGTCGACACGGCCAAGATCCAAACGAGTCAGCCGATGGCCGACGCACTGGTGCTGTTCGGCGCGACGGGCGACCTCGCCAAGCGCAAGCTGTTCCCATCGCTGTACCGGCTCGAACGCGCCGGCACGCTGCACGTCCCGGTGATCGGCGTGGCCCGCAGCGACTGGTCCGACGACGACTTCCGCGACCACGCCAAGGAGTCGATCGAAACGCACATTCCCGACGCCGATCCGGTGGTGATCGCGTCGCTCCTGCAACGCCTCGACCTCATCCAGGGCGACTACGCCGCAGAAACAACGTGGAACGAGCTGCGCGACAGACTCGACCACCACAATTCGATGGTCGCCGTGTTCTACATGGCGATCCCGCCGTCGATGTTCCCCACCGTGGCCCAAAAGCTCGAGTCGGTCGGCCTGCACAACCGGGGCCGCATCGTGGTCGAGAAGCCGTTCGGCCGCGACCTCAACTCGGCGATCGAGCTGAACAAGACGCTGCACTCGATATTCGCCGAGGATCACATCTTCCGCATCGACCACTACCTCGGCAAAGAAGCGGTCGAGGACCTCTTGGTGTTCCGCTTCGCCAACACGATGCTCGAACCGGTGTGGAACCGAAATTACGTCCGCAGCGTGCAGGTCACCATGTCGGAGACGATCGGGGTCGAGGGCCGCGGCTCGTTCTACGACTCCGTCGGAGCGATCCGCGACATCTTCCAGAACCACCTGCTGCAGGTAGTGGCGCTGTTGGCGATGGAACCACCGGCCGGCGCCGATCCGGGCTTCTTGCAAGACGAGAAGGCCAAGGTGATCGCTGCGATGCGTCCGATCGATCCGTCAGGGCTCGTGCGCGGCCAATACGTCGGCTACCGCGAGGAACCGGGCGTCGAAGCAGAGTCGAACGTCGAGACCTTTGCCGCGGCGCGCCTGGAGATCGACTCGTGGCGCTGGGCCGGGGTGCCGTGGTACGTGCGGTTCGGAAAGGCGCTCAGCCAGCGGGCGACCGAAGCGGTCGTCGAGTTGCGCAGCCCGCCGCGGATGTTGTTCGACGAAGCCGGCGGCCCACCGCCCGACCGCAACCTGATTCGCCTGCGCCTCGGCGAAAACGACGGCGTCACGTTTGTGATGCAAGCCAAGACGCCCGGCCCGCACCTCGACTCGACCGGCGTCGACGTCGACGTCGACTTCGCGGCCGCGCTCGGTGAGCGCCAGGACGCCTACGAGCGGCTGATCGGCGATGCCCTGCTGGGCTCGCTGCGTCGCTTCGCCCGCCAAGACATCGTCGAGGGCACATGGAAGGTGGTGCAGCCCGCGCTCGACCACCCCGGTCCGGTGGTGCCCTACTTCCGCGGCTCGTGGGGCCCATCAGAGGCCGACCACCTCCTGCTCAATAACGACCACTGGTACGACCCCAGTCCCTTGTGATCACGGCACCGTGATCAGCGCACGGTGAGCACGGCAACGTGACCACGCCAGCGCCAGAGGTGTGCTGATGTGGGTTCCGATCACGCTCGCGGCCGCCACCTTCCAGATCCTGCGAACGTCGCAGCAGCATCGTCTGCGCGACACGCTGTCGACTGCGGCGGCGACGTACGTGCGATTCGTGTATGGCGCCCCGCTGGCGCTCGCGGCTGCACTCGTGGTGTTCGGCGTGGTGGGACGACCACTCCCGACGGTGCCGCCGAGCTTTTGGCTCGTGATCACCGTCGCCGGCGTCGCACAGATCCTTGGCACCGTCGCGCTCCTTGCTTCGTTCAAGGTGCGCGACTTTGCGGTGGGCACGGTGTACTCGATGGCCGAGGTGCTCATCGTTGCGGCGCTCGGCGGCGTGGGCGTCGGCTCGGCGCTCGCGGCGTGGGGGTGGGTCGGGGCGCTGTTGGTGACGATCGGTGTCGTGGTCCTCGCCTCCGAGGGCGACGTTCGCGCGCTCGCCCGGCGAGCCGGTGATCCGGCCGCACTCCTGGGCATCGCCGCTGGCGGACTCTTCGGAATCGCCGCAATCGGCATCGGGGACGCGGCCGACCGGCTTGGCGACGCGCAGACATTCGACCGCGCGGTGGTGGCGCTCACCGCGCTGCTGGTCGTACAGGCCGCGCTGAACACGTTGTGGTTCGTGGTGGTCAACCCCGACGAGCTCGTCGCCGTTGCACGCGCGTGGAGACCGTCGATCCTGATCGGCGCGCTGAGCATGGTGGGCTCACTCAGTTGGGCCTGGGCATTCACGCTCACCGGCGCGGCCAAGGTTCGAACGCTCGGACAGGTCGAGCTGGTGATCGCCTTCGCGATCGCCCACTTCGTCCTCCGCGAACGACACACGCGAGTCGAGTTCCTTGCGAGCGGGCTCGTGCTCATCGGCGCCGTGATCGTTGCCGCACTCGGCTGACGACAGGACGGCGCCCTCAGAGGTTGGCACTTCTGGGCAGTCCGGCTGTAGTAGCAGTCTGCGGTAACACAGCGGAAGAGGGACCATGAGCAACAAGCGACGACGGCGGTTGGCTCGGCACGAGCAGACACGGCCTTCTCCCTCGCGACGTGAAGGGACCTCACGCCGACCAAACGATCCGATCGCTGAGCTTCAGCGCAGCGCAGGGAATCGCGCGGTGCGCGCTGCGGTCGAGTCGGACTTGGTACAACGCGAGACCAGGTTCGTGACGTTCGGCAACGACGAGGCCGAGCAGGTCGAGGTCGACACCACCCCAATCGTCCGAAGCGGCGCGGGTGCCGGCGAACGCGAGGTGGATGCAGAGGTCGATACGTTGCGTAACGCCGGTGAAGCGTTCATCAACCACTACAAAGACGGGCTCAACGCGTTCGCGATCACGATGAATGCTGCCTCGGATCAAGAGGCGACACCGCGCTATTTCGACGTGGCGCTGAAGTCGGTCGGAAAGTCGTTGCTCGGCAACCTCATCGATCACGCGACCGACGGGATGCCGATTCTTGGTCCAGTCGTCAAGGGCGCCAAGGATCTGTTCGACGACGTCGTCGGCGAAGCCGAGCGAGCGCAAGAAGCGGGCGGGGATGCGCGCATTCGGGACTACATCACCGACACCCTGAGAGCCATCACCGACGACAACGGCCTGGAGAAACGTCTGCTGGGCACCGTCGACTCGGCGAGACCAGCCTTACTCGCCGAGTACCAGGCGGCGGTCGCCCGCAATGCTTCGGCCGCCCCCGACGAGTCGGCACGCGCCGAGAGCATCGAACGCCAAGGTCGCAACCGGCTCCTGACGGGTGAGCCCGCGACCTTCGTCCGCGAGTTGAAGCAGCAGGTCGAGGAGTTCAAGAACGCTGTACCGAGCATCACGACGTTCCAGCGAAGGTTCACCGAGGAGTTCGCCGACACGCCAGGTCGCACGGCGCCGATCTCACAGGGCGGACTCGAGAGTGGGACATTGCATCTCTTCATGGACGTGTACCGCGAACGGTCATCGCCAACCGCACCGTGGGAGTACCGGATCGATAGCACGCAATCTTCCTGGGGACTGGCGACCAACGCTCCGCGTGCAGATCGACTTGCGCAGAGCCTCAAGGACACGATCGGCGGCAACATCGCCAGGACGCGTCTACGAAAGTTCGTCGAGATCCGGGTCGAAACCGAAGTCGATTGGCTTCCGAACGACTACGACCGTGCCCACATCACGTTTCGCAACCCCGACGCGCCCTCTTTTCGCGGCAACAACCAACCGCTTGCGCGCTGGGTGTGGAGCAAAGGCCCGATTCGCGATGCTGTGCGCGCAGTGACCAACATCGAGGCGCGGAGCTGAGACTCAGGCGCCACGCCGAGCTCGAAGTCTGTGCGGGCTACGATTCGCTTGTGGGTTTCGGCATGGTGTGGTCAGCCACCACCCATCGCGGCTGCGTCAGAACAGCGAACGAGGATGCGATCCTCGCTGGCCCACGCGTCTTCGCCGTCGCCGATGGCGTGGGCGGCGCGGCTGGCGGACGCGACGCCAGCGCCGCCACCATCGCCGAGCTGGCGCGCTCGGACGAAGCCGGCGAATTGACCGTCGACGCACTCATCGATGCGATCGGAGCGGCCAATCGCGTCATCCACGAGCAGAAGGTGTCGTCGGGTGCGGGCTCGACGCTCGCCGGCGTGGCGCTCTGTGGTTCGCCCGACGAGCAAGCGCTCGTGCTGTTCAACATCGGCGACTCCCGCGTGTACCGAATGCGCGACGGTGCGCTCCACCAGCTCTCCCGGGACCATTCGGTCGTCGCCGAGCTGGTTCGTGCGGGGACGATCACCGAGGACGAAGCGCTGCACCACCCCGAACGGCGGGTGATCACCCGCGCCCTCGGCGCCGACGTCGATGCCGACGTCGACGTCGAGCACCTCGATCTGCGCGTCGGCGATCGATTCCTGGTGTGTTCGGACGGTCTCACCAATGAAGTCCCCGTCGCCGACATCGAGACCGCACTCGCCGACACGAGTGACGTATCAGACCTCGTGCAGGGCCTCCTCGATCGAACCCTGGACGCAGGCGCCCGCGACAACGTATCGATCGTTATTGCCGACGTCGTCGCCAACGGCGACGAACAACTCGACGCACCGACCCATCGCCGGTCGGTGCTCAGCAAGGCCCGCCGACGGCGCTCGGGTCTTCGATCGTAGGACGCGTCGTGTCGTCGCCTGCTGTGTTCAGCTCCCCGTCGGCGGTGTTCGCCGTCGCCGGCGCCGACGAGCCAACGGTCACCGAGCTGCGCGACGCGCTGCTCGCCGAATTCTCACTCGACTCAGTGATCGCCATCCTGGCTCGGTCGGGCATCACTGCGATGCCTGACTTCGTCTGCGCCGCTCCCGACGGCTCGTCGATGCGTGTGCTCACCAGGGGCACCCTGTCGGTCCACGTCACGCGCGTCGACGGAACCACAGAGCACATCGCCGCAGCAACGAATGCCGCCACGTGGCGCGAGGAGATCGTCGAGCGAGTAGCGACGCTGCGCGTGCAACACGCTGAGACCCGACTTCTTGAATGGATGTCCGGCGCGGCCTCGCAACCGATCCCTTCCTCGAGTGTTCCCGAAAGATCGGCGCCCGCTGCCCCGTCCGACACATCGCCCGCGTCCACCGACGACGCATCGCCGGCCCGTCAACCTGAGCCGCGATCTGCCGACGACGCGGCTTCGCCGACAAACCCCGATCCCGAGCCGTCGATGCCCGAGCCGTCGGCGCCCGAGGAAGCGTCATCGCCGCCGAGTTCGGCCCCGGTGTCGTCAGTTGTGTCGTCGACCGAACACGTCCCCACGTCCGAGCCACCGGCGGCGGACGTCACCCGCATCGGTCCAGTCTCCGCGTCGCCGCCAGCCCCAGAGCCGGCCGAGCATCAACCGACGTCAGCCGACGTCACGCGCATCGAGCCGCTCGACCTCACCGTGTCCCCGCCAGGCGTACCCGCTGCCACCTCACCTGCCACCGCACCTGACGCCACGACCGTCGCGCCGCACGACGACGGCGCGACGACCGTGATCTCGACGATCCCCGCGACCCACGACGTGGAGGAGGTCGAGGAGGTCGAGGAGGCCATGGTTGCCGGGGCAGACAGCTCGGGTATCGCGCCGTCGCCGCCAGCCGACGCACCGGCGGAGACCGATTCCGCCAACGGTGCCGCGCCGTCGCTCGTCGACGAGTCGACGAGCGGGGATCACGACGGCTTGACGGTCGTGGTCGGCCGCGCCACCGAGCTTGCCGCTGAGGTCGACGCGGCTGCCACGAGATCCGCAGTCCCGACAGTCGAGGCGCGGCACTGCCCGGCGGGGCACCCCAATCCGGTCGAGGCCGAGCGGTGTCGAGTGTGCGGCGCGGCGTTGACCGGCGAGGTCACCACCATTCACCGCCCGTCGGTCGCGCGGCTCGTGTTCGACTCGGGCATGATCGTCGAGGTCGATCGGCCCCAGGTGGTCGGCCGCCGCCCATCGCTACCCGACGATGCCGAGCGCAGCGACCTGCCTGGGCTGATCGCTGTCCCCGATCCGCACCAAGACCTGAGCCGCAGCCACCTCTCGATCGAACTCGAGGGATGGGTGCTGCTCGCGTCCGATCTCGATTCGACGAACGGCACGACCGTGACGCACCCGGGTCAGTCCCCGGTGCGTCTGCGCCCGCACGAACCGACGGCGCTCGTCGACGGGTCGCAGTTGGCGTTAGGTGACGTCGCCTCGATCACGATCGAGGCGCCGAGCTGGTGAGCGGGGCCCCGGACCCGCCGGAGATTCCGAACTACAGATTCGTCCGCTACCTCGATTCGGGCGGCTTCGCCGACGTCTACCTGTTCACCCAGGAGGGCATTGCCCGCAACGTTGCGCTCAAGGTCTTACGAGCGCGCGACCTGTCGGCGAGCAGCGTCGAGACGTTTCAACGCGAGGCCCGCACGATGGCCGCGTTTGCCCACCGCAACGTGGTCACCATCCACGACTTCGGCATCGCCTCCGACGGGCGGCCGTACATCTCGATGGAGTATTGCCCGGACCACATGGGGCGCATCATGCGTCGCCGGCCGGTCGGTGTCGAGCGTGTGGTCCGAGTCGGTATCCAGATCGCCGGCGCGGTCGACACCGCGCATGGGGCCGGGATCATCCACCGCGATATCAAGCCGGCGAACATCCTCATCCGCGAGAACAACGAGCCGGTGTTGACCGACTTCGGCATCGCCGGAACTCGCGACGAACAGGGGCCGACCGGCCTGACGATCCCCTACTCGCCGCCCGAGGCGCTGCGCGGTAGCACCGACGACGAGGTGCGCGCCGACGTCTATGCGCTCGGCGCAACGATCTTTGCGCTGCTCGCTGGTCGCTCGCCATTCGAAATACCGGGTGGCGACAACAGCGAGCGTGCGTTCGTGGGACGAATTCTCAACGAAGCGCCGGTGGCCCCTGAGCGCTCCGACATTCCGCGGGCGCTCGACGCCGTGCTCGCTCGATCGTTGGCCACCGAACCCGCCGACCGTCATCGGTCGGCGGCGGAGTTCGCCCGTTCGCTACAGCAAGTCGAGGCCAGCCTCGGTTACCCCGCAACGCCGTTCGAGGGAGCGCAGCGACGCGGATCGTCAACCACACTCTCCGAAACGGCCGACGAGATCGACCGCACCCGTGTGCAACCGCACGTCGACGCCGAAGAGCGAACGCGCATGCGCTCAGGACCGGGCGAACAGATCGACGATGCGCCGACCCGGATTCCGCCACCCGTCGACACTCCGGGCCAGCACCCCGACGACGGAGCCAACGACCAAGCGACGGGTGAACGCAATCGATTGCCGCTCGTACTTGGGGCAACTGCGGTAATCATCGCCTTGATCGTGATCGTCGTTGTGGCGACGCAGGGCGGCGGCGGCGAGACGACTCAGGAGACGATCCCGGACGTGACGACGCCCTTCGAGTTCGGTGCGCCACCTCCCGTGCCGAGCGACGTCACCGTCGAACGTGACAACACCGACGCGGTGGTGTCGTGGGACCCGGGCGAAACCGAACCGGACGACCAGTACGTGGTCCAGGTGACCGAGGGGCCGGCGGCTGGACCTGCGTTCACCACCGACTCCACCACGGTCCGTGTTGACGCCACCGCGGCCGACGCCGCGTTTTGTGTGGTCGTCTCTGCTGAGCGAAACGGCGTCGCGTCGGAGTTTTCGACTCCGGTGTGCGCCAGCTGATCCGGGTGGAGCAGGTTCCGACCGTGCTCTATCATCGTCGGCTGGGACGGGGGTGCGACGGTGGCCAAGCCAGACAACTCAGTAGCGCATCGTTCGTTCGACCTCGTCGGCCGGAACGCACACGACCTCTCTGACGCGCTTTCGGAGGCGCTGGCGGCGGAGCCACACGTCGAGGTGCAGCCGATCCAACGTGGTCAGCTGCTGATCACCTATCGGTATCGCCCGCGGTGGGCGACGGTGCTCGCCATCTGCTTGCTGCCGCTTGCCGGACTGGGCTTGCTGTTCCTTCTCGTCCGTCGGGCAACCACATGCGAGCTACGCATCATGGATGGACCGCGCGGCTCCACGGTCACCGTTGTCGGATCATCACCAGACTGGCTCGAAACTCGGCTCGAGGCAATGCTGCGAACCGACGACAACACCGTCGACCAACCCGTATTCGTCGACGGCACCAGATCGTCACCCACATCCGAATCTGCATCGGCCGATACCGACGCAACGGTTGCTCGCCCGAGCAAGTCCACCACCGGTTCGTTGTCGGACGACATCGACGCCGGAACCGCCGGTACCGATACGGCCGCAGCCACGATGCTCCGCGTCACATTTGTCGGCCCGATCGACGACATCGCCGTACGACGAGGCGATCGGCTCGTGATCGGACGCGACCCGTCGACAGTCGACGGTGAACGCGGTCTCGCCATCGATGACCCGCAACGCTCGTTGTCCAAGACCCATGCCGTGATCGGCGTCGACGCCGATGGGCCGTACGCATGCGACCTGCACTCGACGAATGGTTCGCTGATTCAGCTCGCAGGTCGCGCGCCGATGCCGTTGACCTCCGGCGACAAGACGCGGATCGGTCCGCCTTCTGCGCGGCTGCAGTTCGGTGGTATCGAATGCATCGCAGTCGTCGAAACGGGTGTGACGCAAACATCCGCGCCGGATGCCGAGCGCACCGTCATACGGCCGGCGGGCGGCGAACCAGCGAACGGCATTTCCGAGGAGTAACACTGCGACCATGACGATGACGACCGAGCAGGCGCAGTGGTTCGCGACGGCGTTCGGTCAGCTCGTCGACAACGTCGAGCTGGCGATCCGGGGCAAACGACGGGTGATCGAGTACGCGGTCACGTGCTTGCTCACCGGAGGGCACCTGTTGCTCGAAGACGTACCGGGGACCGGCAAGACAATCCTGGCTCGATCGTTGGCCAACACGCTCGACGGGACGAGCTCTCGCATCCAGTTCACTCCCGATCTCCTACCAAGCGACGTCACCGGCGTCACGGTGTACAGCCAAGCGACGGAGCAGTTCGAGTTTCATCGCGGTCCGATCTTCGCCAACGTGACCCTCGCCGACGAGATCAACCGAGCGTCACCCAAGACACAGGCGGCACTCCTCGAGGTGATG
>JBCCVW010000130.1:0-13204 GCA_039194665.1 Actinomycetota bacterium | reverse complement strand
GTGGATGCCCGCGAGTCGTAGTAGTGCAGCACCTGGATGTCGGTGTGGAACTGCTGGCCGATGCCGTGACCGACGAACGCCCGCACCACGCCGTATCGATACGGCTTGACGTGGTCTTCGATCGCTCGGCCAATGTCACTGAGCGGTCGTCCCGGCTTGACGGCTTCGATGCCCTTCCAGGTGGCCTCCTCGGTCACCCGCACGAGCTGTTGGCTCTCCGGGTCGACATCGCCGACGAAGAACGTGGCGTTGGTGTCGCCGTGTACGCCCTGGTGAAACCCGGTGACGTCGATGTTGCAGATGTCGCCTTCTTGCAGTGGCCGCGAGTCGGGGATGCCGTGGCAGATCACCTCGTTGATCGAGGTGCAGCTGGCTTTGGGGTACCCGTGGTAGTTGATCGTCGAGGGGTACGCGTTGCGTTCGATGAACCACTGGTGGATCTGTTGGTCGATCGATTCGGTGGTCACTCCCGGCTCGACGAGCTCCCCCGCCATTCTGAGCACTTCAGCGGCGATGGCGCCGCTGGCCCGCATCTTGGCGATCGTGTCGGGGCTCTTGATGCGCGGCTCGTCCCACGGCACGAACTCGCCGGTGTCGGCGTACGGCGGACGGTTGATGTGGCCTGGCACCGAGCGCATCGGCGTGACCTCACCAGGGAGTACCCGCCCCTCGCTCTTCTTGTGGCATCGCTTGTACTTGCGTCCGCTGCCACACCAACACGGGTCGTTCGCCTTGGGCAAGGTGGCGGGAGCCAACGCAGAGGCAGGCGACGACGGCATCCCTCCACGATACGACGTGAACCGTGATTCCGTGACGACGAGCCGGTGACGGCTGCGCGGCTCACACACCCTGCGCGTCGGGGAGCGACCACAGGAGCGCTTCGAGCAGGAGCCGCTCGTTGGGGTTGCGCTCGAGTGCTTCGATCGCCCCACCGATTCGGCTGATCGCGGCCGCGCATCCGTCAACGTCCGTGGTACCGCCGTTGGTCGCCGTGTCTCGGTAGGTCGCAGCCATCGCCGCCAATCCGGCGCGCAGCTCGTCGGTGCGGTGTCGCCGCAGCTCTCGACGGTGCCGATCGTCGAGCGGCTTGCGCCCGCCGGCCGCACGGCCGAGCTGCTGTGTCTGCTCCTCGAAAGCGTCGATCTCGGCCGCGTGCCGAGCGGTCATCGGCGCCGCCGCGTCGTCGATCATGTCGAGGAGCTGGCGCGCCGTGCGCATGGCGACCGCACCGGTCCCGTCGAGTTCGTGGGGTGCTGCCGCGAACGCCGTCCGCCGCGCCGAGAGGTCGGGGTCGTTCGCCAACACGCGAGCACGGTCGAGATCGCCGAGCGCGCCGCGCGCCGCAGCGCTTGCTGCGGCGGGGGCGACGCCCTCGGCGACGAGCCGCGCGGCGACGACGTGCTCGGGGATCCCCACGAAGTCGATGCGTGCACAACGCGACGCAATCGTGACCAGGTCATGGGGCACGAAGTCGGCGAGCACGATGAACATCGTCGATGCCGGCGGTTCCTCGATGGTCTTCAACATCAGTGCGGCTCCTTCGGGACGCAGCAGATGGAACTCGTCGAGGATCAGCACCTTGCGATCGCCTTCCGCGGGCGCGAGCGATGCGACATGCACGATGTCGCGTGCCTGGTCGGCCGAGATGGCCGCACCGGTGCGTCGCACCTCGCGCACATCGGGGTGAGTGCCCGCAATCGCCAGTCGGGCGTCGCGTTGCGCGGCGTCCTCACCGCCGCTGAGCAAGCGCGCCGCGAACCCGCGAGCTGCCTCGAGTTTGGTCGACCCCGCCGGGCCGACGAACAGGTACGCGTGCACTGGGCCGTTCTCGGCGGCCCGCTCCAACTGGGTGATAGCGGCCGACTGGCCGACAACATCGTCCCAGACGCTGCTCATCGAGCGCGCTCGCCCAGTGCGCTGCCGATTGTCGCGGCCACGGCGTCGATCGATCCCACGGCCTGCACGATCACCCACCGTTCAGGGTCGTTGGCCGCCATCGTTCGATACCCATCGATCACCCGCTGGTGGAACTGTTCGCCAGCGGCCTCGAAGCGGTCGAGCTCTCGGCGGCTCATCCGTTCGGCGATCACCTCGTCGGGGGTGTCGAGGAGCACCACCACGTCGGGCCACAGGCCGCCGGTGGCCCAGTCGTTGATGCTGCGCAGCGCGTCGACGTCGAGGCCGCGGCCGTAGCCCTGATACGCCAGGGTGCTGTACACCGATCGATCGCTGACGACAGCGGTCCCAGACTTGAGTGCAGGCCGCACGACCTCGGTGATGTGTTGGGCTCGATCGGCCGCCGCGATCAGCGCTTCGGCACGGTCGGCCAGGTCGTCGATCGTGGTGTCGTGGAGGATCTCGCGGAGACGTGCGCCGATGTCGGTGCCGCCGGTTTCGCGGGTGAGGCGTGCGCCGATCTCGTCGGCGAGCCGCGCCGCCTGCGTGGACTTACCGCAGCCTTCTGGGCCCTCGAAGGCGATGTACGCCGGCATCAGCTCGATGCGTCAGAGGGTGCCGGCGACGTGTCAGACGCCGCTGCGGCCTTCTTTGCCGCCGCCTTCTTGCTCGTTGCCTTCTTCTTCGCGGCGGCCTTCTTGGTGCGTTTCTTCGCCGCCGCCTTCTTGGCCGTCTTCTTGCGCTTCGTGGTCCCGCCCTTGGCAGCCACCACTTCGCGACGGATGGCCAGCAACTCGAACGCCCGCTCGGGGGTCATCTCCTCGAGCCGGTCGCCCTTGCCGAGCGACGCGTTGGTTTCGCCGTCGGTGACGTACACGCCGAACCGGCCGTCCTTGGCGGTGACCGCCTTCTCGCTGACGGGATCGGTGCCGAACTCTCGCAGTGGTCCCTTGGCGGCCATGCTCCGCCCGCCCCGCTTGTACACCTTGGGTTGGCTGAAGATGTGTAGCGCCTGGTCGAGCGTGATCGTCAGCAGTTGGTCCTCGCTGTCGATCGACCGGTAGTCCTTCTCCTTTTGGACGTACGGCCCGTAGCGCCCGTTGTTGGCAAAGATCTCCACGTCGTCGGCGGGATCGACGCCGAGCAGTCGAGGCAGCTGCAGCAATGCCTCGGCCTCGTCCATCGTGATCCGTTCGAGCACCATCGTCTTGAACAAGCTCGACATCTTCGGCTTCTCGAAGCCGGGCGGCGGGTTGTCGTGGTCGCCCCACTGCACGTACGGCCCGTATCGCCCGTTCTTGGCATACACCGGATAACCGTCGAGTTCGCCGATCGGGTCGTCGCTCTTTGGCGCCGCGAGCAGCTCGGCTGCCTTGCCGACGTCGAGTTCGTCGGGCGCCAAGTCGTCGGGCACGCTGGCGGTGTCGTCGCCGCGCTTCACGTAGGGCCCGTACTTGCCTGGCTTGACGACGATCGGTTCGCCGTGCTCGTCGACGCCGAGCGGGAACGTGTTGATCTCCGCAGCGTCGATCTCGTCGAGGTTCTCTTCAACTAGCCGCTTCAGTCCGAGCAGCGCATCGTCGCCCACGCCGGCCTCGGCCGAGATCGGCTGGCTCTCGCCATCGCCGGTGTCACCGAAGTAGAAGCGGGTCAGCCACTGGTCTTTGGCCCGGTCGCCGCGGGCGATGGCGTCGAGGTCCTCGTCGATCGACGCCGTGAAGTCGTAGTCGACGAGTGCGTCGAAGTGCTCCTCGAGCAGCCGCACGACGGCGAACGCCGTCCAGGTGGGGACGAGTGCCTGTCCCTTCTTCCACACGTAGCCACGATCTTGGATCGTTTGGATGATCGAGGCCCATGTGGACGGCCGGCCGATGCCGAGTTCCTCCAGGCGTTTGACGAGCGACGCCTCGGTGTACCGCGCCGGCGGCGATGTGCTGTGTCCGTTCGGGGTGATCTCGGCGATCGGCACCACCTGGCCCTCGGCGAGCGGCGGCAGCAGCGCTTCGTTGTCGGCCGGATCGTCGCCACCTTCTTCTTTCGACACCACGTAGACGGCGCGG
This sequence comes from Actinomycetota bacterium, assembly GCA_039194665.1. Taxonomy (GTDB): domain Bacteria; phylum Actinomycetota; class Acidimicrobiia; order Acidimicrobiales; family Ilumatobacteraceae; genus JABSQH01. The sequence continues at coordinate 9,248 of JBCCVW010000130.1, read as the reverse complement.
TATCCCGGGAACGTGATCGTGGTGCCGGATGCGGCGAACTCGCAGTCGGTGAGCTCGCCGGTTGCCCGATCGGCCGAGTTGGCGGCGAGGCGCACGCTCACCGTGACACCGGTGGCGTCGGCCATCTGCGATGCCAAGGTGCGCTGCCAGATCAGGCGGTACAGGGCGAGATCCTGGCTGTTGAGTTCGGCGCCGACCTGTTGGGGCGAGCGGAAGGGGGTGGTCGGACGGATTGCCTCGTGCGCTTCTTGGGCGTTCTTCACCTTCGACGAGTACTGCTTCGGCTGATCGCGCAGGTGGTTCTGCCCGTACTCGGACACGACCGCGGCGCGCGTCGCCTGCATCGCCTCGTCGGAGAGCACCACGTTGTCGGTGCGCATATACGTGATGAAGCCGCGCTCGTACAGACCCTGGGCGATGCGCATCACCTGCGACGACGACAGACGCAGCTTGCGTCCGCCCTCCTGTTGCAGCGTCGACGTCATGAACGGTGCCTTTGGCGACGACCGGTACGGCTTCTCCTCAACCGATCGCACCGTGAATTCGGCGCCGTCGAGTCCGTCGGCAAGGCCCCGGGCGCGCGCCTCGGCGAGCGCCACGACGTTGTCGGCGGCGTTGCCGCGATCGTCGAAGTCTTTCCCGGTGGCCACCTTGGTGCCGCCGACCGCCACGAGGCGAGCATCGAAGCTCGGTGCGGTGGCGGTGAGCACGTCGATGTCCCAGTAGTCGGCCGACACGAAGGCGATCCGCTCGCGTTCGCGTTGCACGACGAGTCGCACCGACGGGCTCTGGACGCGGCCTGCCGACAGTCCGCGGTTGACGCGGCGCCACAACACGGGGCTCACCTCGTAGCCGTACAACCGGTCGAGGATGCGCCGCGTCTCAGCGGCGTCGACCAAGCCGTAGTCGAGCCCGCGCGGGTTGTTCACGGCGTGTTCGATCGCCGACTTGGTGATCTCGTGGAACACCATCCGCTTCACCGGCACCTTCGGCTTCAGGTACTCGAGCAGGTGCCACGAGATCGCCTCGCCCTCGCGGTCCTCGTCGGTCGCGAGGTAGAGCTCGGACGCCTCCTTCAGCGCCGACTTCAACTCCTTGATCACGGTCTTGCCGCGATCGGTGAGCTCGTACGTCGGTTTGAAACCGTTGTCGACGTCGATGTTGAGGCCTTTGGACGGCAGGTCGGCGACGTGGCCAACCGAGGCGCGCACGTCGTAGTCGTTGCCGAGGAACTTCGACAGTGTCTTGGCCTTGGCGGGCGACTCGACGACGACAAGGGGCTTGGACATCGGTGCCTTTCGCTACTGATCCGGGCGGCGGTTGTCAAGCCGCAGTGTGCCGGATCGGAGCCGTGGCGACCACCCGAGGCGCCGAAACCGCCGTTCTACGCACGATGGGCGACAGGGTGTCGACGGCGGCACGGTACGGTCTGAGGCGCGATGGTGCTCGATCCGCGACTCGGCCTCCCGCCGCCCGTGGACGACGTCGATCACGCGGCGCGCGTCGCCCGTATCGATCGCGGCTGGAGCACGGCGTACCGCTCGTTCGACGAGGCCCTCGGTCGCTCGCCGGCACTGCGCGTGCGCAACATCGGCGCCGACGTGGCGGTGGGTGACTGGATCGTGGCAGATCCCGACGAGGAGCGCGTGGCTGACGTGCTCGCCCGGCGTTCAGCCTTCGTCCGTCGGGCGTCGTTCGACGGGATGCGTGCTGTTTCGGACACGTTGGCGGCCAACGTCGACACTGTGTTCCTCGTGCATTCGTTGGGTTCGCCGCCGTCGCCGCGTCGGCTCGAGCGCGAGTTGGTGTTGGCCTTCGATAGCGGTGCCGACCCGGTCGTTCTGGCGACGAAGCCCGACCTCGTCGACGACGTCGAGGGGCCTCTGCAGAAGTTACGCGAAGTCGCTTTGGGCGTGCCGGTGTGGGTGGCCAGCGGCCGGTCGGGGGTGGGGCTGGCGGAGATCCGCGAGCGGACGGTCGGCAACCGCACCGTGACGTTCCTCGGTGCGAGCGGCGTTGGCAAGTCGACGCTGGTCAACGCCTTGTTGGGCGGCGAGCGGCAGGCGACGTCGGCGGTGCGCGGTGGGGATCAGCGCGGTCGGCACACGACCGTTGCTGCCGAGCTGCTCGCGCTCCCCGACGAGGGGTGGATCATCGATACGCCGGGCGTACGCGCCGTCAGCTTGTGGCTGTCGGGTGACGGTATCGAGCGGGCCTTCGCTGACGTGTTCGACCTGATGGATCACTGCCGATTTCGCGATTGCAAGCACGATCGCGAGCCTGGGTGTGCGGTGCAGGCGGCTATTGCTGCGGGCGAGCTCGATCCGATTCGGCTGATCAGCTTGGAGCGCTTGGTCGAGGAGGAAGCGGCGCTCGAAGAGGAGCAGCGCGCCCATGAGCGCGCCGCGGATCGTCGTGCGGGTGGACGAACGCGGCCGCCCGAAGCCGAGGAGTTCGACGAGTCGTGGGACGATTGACGTCATGGCACGAGGCGACGACGAACTGCGGGCGGCCGGCGGGCGAGGCGCTACGGCACCGAACGGCAAGTCGGTCGAGTCGGTGTGGGAATTCCCGCGGCCGCCTCGCCTGGAGCAGGTCGACTGGCGGATTCGCGTCGTGCACGCCAGTGCGACGATCGTCGATGCCCCGCACGCCCTGCGCGTGCTCGAGACGAGCCAGGCGCCGGCGTACTACGTGGCGAAGGAGTTCGTCGACGTCGATCGGCTCGAACGGGTCGAACGCGGCTCGTTGTGTGAGTGGAAGGGCGTTGCTCGCTACGCCGACGTGGTGGTCGGCGAGACGCGCGTGGCCGAGGCATGTTGGACGTATCCGGAGCCGACGCCCCGGTTCGCGTCGTTGGTCGACCACTGGGCGTTCTACGCCCAGCGCGTCGACGAATGCTGGGTCGACGACGAACGTGTCGTTCCCAACGAGGGCTCGTTCTACGGCGGCTGGGTGACCGCCAACGTCACGGGCCCATTCAAAGGCGGCGCCGGCACCCTCACCTGGTGACGGATCGGACGGCCCGCGGTGTGACAGATGGGGTCAGACCCCTCGTGTTACACGTGTGACACGAGGGGTCTGACCCCATCTGTCACACATGTGTCACGAGGCGACGGTCCAGCCGTCAGTGCCGCGGTGCCAGAGGCGGGCGTCGAGCACGGCGCTCAGCGGGAGAGGGCCGTAGAGGTGGGGGAATGACTCGTCGCCGTCGGGCACCGGCTCGAAGCGCACCGGATCGCTGAGCCGTGCGGGGTCGATCGTCAGCACCGTCAGCTCCTCGAGGTCGCCGTAGAAGCGGTTCGCGGTGGCCACGAGCTGTGGGCGCGTCGACAGGTGGATGAAGCCCACCGTGTCGAGGGTCATCCCGCGCGTCGACATGCGGTACTCGCCGTCGCGGAACGCGTCGATCCAGTCCTCGACGAGCGCGATGTGGAAGAGCGGCTGGTCGTGTGCCTCCTCGCTGGCACGGGGTGTGCTGGTCACAGCGTGCCCTCGTCGAGACGGCGGCGTACCTCGACGGCACGAACGCGCACGTCGGCGAGATCCTTCAGCCGAGCAGCGGCGCGCACTTGGCGGGCCATGCGCGGATGGCGATCGAACCGTTCGTTGTGCCGGGCCATGAAGTCCCAATACAACGTCGTGAACGGACAGGCATCGTCACCGACTCGCTTGCGTCGGTCGAACCGGCACGTCCCGCAGTAGTCCGACATCGTGTCGATGTAGTTGCCGCCAGCCGCATACGGCTTCGTGGCCATCACGCCGCCATCGGCCCATTGGCTCATGCCGATCACGTTGGGCAGCATGACCCATTCGGCGCCGTCGATGAAACGTTCCCACATCCATTCGGTCATTCCCCACGGGTCGACGCCGTGCAACAGTCCGAGGTTGCCGAGCACCATCAACCGTTGAATGTGGTGGTTGTACGCCCGTGTGCGTAGCCCGTCCATGCTCGCCCGTACGCAGGCCATGTCGGTCGGCGCGTCGTCGCGCAGCACCGGTGGAACTGGGCGAGTGGCAACGAGCTCGTTGCGCGACCGGTAGTTGGGCATCTGGTGCCAGTAGATCCCCCACACGAACTCGCGCCAGCCGATCACTTGGCGGATCATTCCCTCGGCCGAGGCGATCGGGACGTGACCGTCGTCGTAGGCCGCCTGCACGGCGTCGCACACCTCGGCCGGCAGGAGCAGTCCGATGTTGAGATACGGCGACAGCGTCGAGTGGGCGAGGTGCCACGACTGTGTTGTCATCGCGTCTTCGTGCGGACCGAACATCGGCAGCAACTGGTCCACGAAGAACCGTAGGCGGGCCAGCGCCGCACGTCGCGAGGTGGCCCACGTGCCATCGGGGTCGTCGCCCCACGCAGTGTCGGGCAATTCGGCGATGACGTCGCGGTCGAGGTCGTCGAGGCGCGAGCGTGGCGGCGCCGGCCAGGGTGCGTCGGCCGGCGGCGGCTCGCGGTTGTCGTGATCGAAGTTCCACCGGCCACCAGCGGGTTCAGCGTCGTCGCCGTCGCCGTCCATGAGATAGCCGAGTGTTCGTCGTCGCCATCGGTAGAAGTCCTCCATCTTGAGGGAGCGACGGCCATCGGCCCACTCGGCGAACTCGCCGTAGTGGCACAGGAACTGGTTCGACCGCACCAGCTCAGCGCCGAGCGACTCGGCCAGCGCGTGGCCATCCCACGAGTTGGGCTCGGTCATCACGAGCCGTTCCGGTCGGAACTCGTCGATGTGCTCGGCAATGCCGGACCGCAACGACGTCGCCCGACGGAGGTCGACGTCGAACCCGGCGGCCCGCAACTCGTCGGCGAAGCGGCGCATCGCGGTGATGACCAGATGGAGGCGCTGGCGGTGCCAACGGCGTCGACCAACGGTGGCTGCACTCTCGACCAGCACGATCCGATCGTGCGTGGGGTCGGCAATCGCCAGTGCCCCGATCGCTCGATTGAGCTGGTCGCCGAAGACCCAGATGCTCGAACGGCGCACGTGGCGAGCTTGATCGATGCGCGCCGGGCGCGTCTAGGCCAGCTCGGATGCTGAGGAGGCGATGGCGACGGCCCGGTCGACGCGCGTGCGCGCTAGCTGCTCGCGGAGCCGTCCGCTCGACACGACGAACGACACGTCGCCGCCCGTGTCGCGGGCGAGTGCCGCAGCTCCGAGCAGCACTCCCAGTCCTGCATCGTCGATTGCGCCGACGCCATCGAGATCGATCGCCAGGTGCTCGCCTGGAAACCGGCGAATCGCTTTGGTCAGCTCGTCGCGCAGGTGCGGCACGGTGGCCAGATCGACGACGCCGCCGACAGCGACGACCGGCATCGTGCCGATCGTGTCGGTGCGCAGCTGGAGAACCACGCAGCAACGTTACCGACCGTCTCCCACTGGCTCGATCGTCATGGTCACGGTGGCGCGATGCTCGATTGGTGGCAGCAGACGGCCGATCAGGGCGACGTCGGTCGGGTTCGTCGAGTACACGGTGACAGTGACGGTGTCGGTGGATCGCCGCGTGGCGACAGTGATCGGGAGCGACGTGGTTCGCCGCGCTGCTCGTTCTGCTGCCTCGGCGCTGTCGGCCGCAACGCTCGCAGCGCGCGCCGCCTCGCGCGCTGCGAGCTCGACTGCGATCTCATCGCGGACGACGATCGCGATCTGCGCGGCCGCGAGCACCACGATGACGAACACCGGGAGGGCGAGTGCGGTCTCCACCGTCGCCTGCCCGCGATCGCGCTTCACACCCGGTCGATCACGCTGTCGATTGCCCGGTTGAAGAGTCGGCTGATGCGTGCCGCGCCACCACCGGCGGTGGCCCAGGCGACGACGAGCAATCCGACCAGTGCAGCCGCGAGCAAGATCAGCGCATACTCGGTGGTGGCCTGGCCGCGTTCGCCGAACAAGCGTCGGTGACCATCGGTGGTTTGGTGCCGATCGTGGTACCGGTCGACGTGCCGATCGTGGTATCGATCGAAACGGTGAGCGAGCGTTGTCGGCAGCGTCAGCAGGTGGACACAGGTGAGCAGTGCAAGGTCATTCATCGGTGGCTCCAGTGGTGGTCGCGGCGTGTCTGTCGAATTGACGACCGCCGCCTGGTCGGCGGGGCAACGCTCACGGTGTGGCGTCGCCGAGGGAGGCCAGCGCGGCCAAGATGGCCGGGACGATGGCCAACAGGACGAATGCGGGCAGCGTGCATCCGACGAGGGGAAACGACAGCTTCACGGGGAGGCGGCGTGCGGCAGCATCGTCGAGTCGGCGACGTTCCGCACGGGCTTCCAGGGACAGTCGATCGAGCACGGGTTCGAGGGCTGTTCCATATCGATCTGCCGCACCGATGGCATCCGCCACCACGGCGGCACGTGCGCCGAAGATCACCGTGAGCTCGTGTAATGCGTCTGCCAGACCCTCGCCACGATCGAGCCGCTCCGCGACTGCCGCGAAGGCGACCGCGGTGCTGCCGATCCCATCTCCGGCAAGCGCACGAACCGCCAGGTGTGGCGTCAACCCTGCATGGATCATCAGCACGAGCCCGTCGATTGCCTCGGGGAGTTCGCGTGCACGGTGGCGCGCCGCACCGCGGGTGTGCTGGACCGTCATCGCGACCGCCGCACGATCCGCCGCATCCACCGCCAGCCCGCAACGTTGACCGTCAGTCCGACCGCGACGATCACTGCGCCGTGTGGCGCAGTGATCACGTGGCGGACGTCGGCATCGACCGTGCCGAGGAGCAGCAACGTGGCGATCGGCAACGCGGTGAGTACACGCGCCGACATCTCCGCTTGCGCACTCTGTGCGGCGCGCTCCTGATCGTCGGCTGCGCGCTGACGCAACGCAGCGCCGACTCGATCGATCGGCGCCGCCGTGGGCGCACCGACACGCGCTGCGCCGGCGATCACGGAGAGCGCAAGCCGCAGCGCAGCCGGGCCGCGCCGGCTGACTGGCTGTTGCCCGCTCAGCGAATCTGCGGCGGTGGAGAGGTCACGGCCGCGTGAGAGGTCATGGCGGAGTGGAGCGGTCGCACTTGCCAGGGCCTCGTCGCGGGCAGGCATGGTCGCAGCTGCGTGCATCGTGTCGCCCGAGCGCATCGAGCGGGCAATCTGATCGCACCACTCCGCAACGCCTTCGACCGTGACGCGCCCAGCTGGCAAAGGAGATCGCCGCGACCGTCGAGCCCTCCGCAGCAGACCCAGCAACTCGAACGCGGAGCGGCCGTCCCGAGCGGTTGGCGCCGAGTCGGCTGCCCGGCGTGCAGGTGGGCTCGGTCGCACGGCCACCCCGGCGGCGAGTACCGCCAGTGCCGCACACACCGGCGCAAGCGCTGCGCCGCTCATCGGTGGCCACCGCGGGTGCGACTGGGTTCGGCAACGAGGGTCAATGTCTCGTTGACGAGGACTGCGAGCTGGGTCGATTCGATCGGCCGCGCGCCGTCATCGGTGGGCACGAGCTCGACGACTTCGACGATGCGCCGGTGACCGGACCGGTGACGGGCGAGGTGGATCACTGCGTCGATCGAGCCGCTGAGCTGGCGACGGATCGCCGGCAACGGCCAGGACGGAGCGGCCTGCATGATCAGTGTCTCCAACCTGACGAGTGCGTCGGTGGCCGAGTTGGCGTGACAGGTCGAGCATGATCCGTCGTGCCCGGTGTTCATCGCCTGTACCAGCGCGACGACTTCGTCGCCGCGCACCTCGCCGACGACGATGCGGTCGGGACGTAAACGCAATGCGGTGCGTACCAGGTCGAGCATGGTGATCGCCGCCGGCCCGTTGGCCGCCGGCGGCCGTGTCTCCAGCCGAACCGCACCGTTGCGGCGAATCGGCAACTCGGCGGTGTCTTCGACGACAACAATCCGCTCGTCGTGGTCGAGTTCAGCGAGCAGCGCGGCGAGCAGCGACGTCTTACCCGACGATGTGCCGCCCGACACGACGATGTTGGCCCGTCGACCGAGTAATTGCCGGCACGCGGACAGGCCGGCGTCATCGGTGAAGTCGGTGAGCGGCCGGTGATGGTCGGCGAACCGGCGCACCGCGACCACGGGGCCTTCCGGCGACGCGGGTGGCAAGACGGCGCACATTCGGTGTCCCCCAGGGAGACGGGCGTTGACGATCGGACTCGTGCGGTCGACCCGTCGTCCGATGGGTGCAAGCGCTCGCTCGATCGCGGCGAGCAAACGCGAGGTCGTGATCGTGCCAGCGCGGACAAGGCGACCGTTGCGGTCGATCAGAATGTGCCCGTCTCGGTTCACGAGGACCTCGTCGACGGTCGCGTCGTCGATCAGCACCTGCAGGTCGTCGAACCCGGTGAGTCGGGCGAGCGCCCCGTCGACCAGGCGGGCGCGCTCTTCCGCAGTGGCCAATGGCGCCACGATGGCGGCGACACGGCGCACGACCTGGTCGACGTCGCCCGATTCGTTCGCTGCTGCGCGACAGATCGCGTCGAGGGGATCGGTGTGATCGTCGCTGGGTGTACCGGAGTTGGTCATGTGTACGCGCTCACGTCAGCAGCGGTCGCAGCGCCCGGTGGGTGGATCTCGGCAGCGGTGCGGTGGCCAGGCCGGCGTCGACGGCTTGGAACACGGCCCGTTCGTGGCGCACGCGCGCAACGATCGGCGCGCCAACGGCCTCGGTGATCGCCCGCGTCGGCATCGTTCGGCCGTGCTCATCGAGCAGCACGAGGCCGGTCGGGTGGGCGTCAAGCTGACGGGCGAGCGACAACCCGAGGAAGCAGCGACGCGTCACGAGCAGCGCACGATCGGCGGCGTCGACGAACTGGGGCGGCGGCTCACCTGTGCCAGCATCGACGTAGGCATGTCGATCGGCCTGGCTGGCCCAGTCGGCGCACCACGTGGCCAACGTCGTCCAGCGCTCTTCCAGCTGCGGTCGGCGCATGCGGTCCGTTGGACGCGGTGTGGTGTCGCGGCGGGCAGGGAGGATCACCAGGTCCGCAGGCCCGCGGATCAGCAGGTCGGCGAGGTGGTCGTCGGGAGCGTCGCTGGCCAGCCAGTCGTCGAGGCCCGGCCGGTCACGACTGCCGATGCCGAGCGCTCGGGGGACATCGCCGTCGAGGTCGACGAGCATCGTCGAGAGGGGTTGGGCAAGTGCCAACGCACACGCGGTGAGCGTCGTGCCGGTGCCGCCTTTGGCGGCCCACAACACGGTGAGCATGAGATTCCCCGGTCTGGCCTTCTGGCCGTGATGTGATCCGAGGAGGAGTCGGCCCGATCGAGAGTATCGACGCGGTCGATGGGACCCAACGTGGTCG
>JBCCVW010000129.1:0-13209 GCA_039194665.1 Actinomycetota bacterium | reverse complement strand
TTGGAGATGTCGGCATACAACTCGATCGAGACCCCGGCGACCGGATCGAACCCGTTGCCCGTGGCCGCCCCATGTGCAGCGGCCTGGGACGCTGCCGCGGACGCTGCGGCGGCTTGGGCCTGCATCGCTTGCGCCTGCTGGGCCTGCGCTTCCTGCATCGCTTGGGCGTTCTCGATGAGGTCGGGGGTTTCGGCCACGACGTCTTTCATCTGCTTCAGCTGCTTGAACAATCCCATCGGGGTTCCTCCTCACTGGAAGCGACCGCCGTGCGCGACCGCAGAAACACACGGTGCCCACAGCAGCGCTGACGGGTCATGAGTACCAACTACTCAACGCCACACACATCACACCGGCGCAGCGCCCCGCGCGCAGGGCGTCGAAGGTGACGTACAGTCACGCGGCGTGGCAACGCTCGCGCTCGACGCGTGGCCGCTCGTCGGCCGCGACGAACTCGGCGCCCGCGCTCGTGACTTGGTCGATGCCGGGCGCGGGGTGGTGTTCGCCGGGCCCGCCGGAGTCGGCAAGACGAGCCTGGCGCGCGAACTTGCCGACACGCTCGACGACGCGGCTACCGACGCCCGCCCGGTGATCCGCATCGCCGCCACGGCCTCGCTGGCCGCCCCAATGGCCGCACTCGGTGCGCTCGATGTCAGCGTACGAACACGCCTGGTCGTCGACGACCTGCACCTGCTCGACGACGACAGCGCGGCGCTGCTCCACGGCCTCGTCACGTCTGGGCGTATCGACCTCATCGGCACGATGCGCAGCGGGGAACGCGCCGCCACGGCGATCGTTGCACTGTGGAAGGACGATCACCTCGAGCGGTTCGATCTCACCGACCTCGATCGCGCCTACGTCGACGAGCTGCTCGACCGCGTCCTCGACGCGCCGATCGCGGCGGGTACACGCAGTCGAATCTGGGAGCTCACACGCGGCTCTCCGATGCTCGTGCGCGAACTCGTCCGCGCCGCGATCGATGAACACTCGCTCATCCTCGTGAATGGCATGTGGTGTCTCGAGTCGTCGCCGCGCGTGGTCCGCCTCGACGAGATCGTCGCCGAGCGGCTCGGCAATCTCAGCGACGACGCCCGCGAGATCGTCGAGCTGGTGGCCTTAGGAGAGCCACTCGGGGTCGACCTTCTGCTGCGGTCGCAGCCGATCGACGCGCTGGCCGCAGCAGAGTCGAGCGGGCTCATCGAGGTGGTCGAGGACGGGCTTCGTCGCGAGGTCCGCACCGTCCATCCGTTGTACGGCGAGATCGCGGTACGCCGACTCGGCGCCGCCCGCGCTGCGATGCGTTGTGGGCAGCTGCTGTCGATGATTGAGTCCACGCCGATGCGGCGACGCGACGACATCGTCCGGGCAACGACCTGGCAGCTCCGTGCGGGCGGGGAGGCAGTCTCGAGCGACATGGTGCTCGCCGCCCGCCGGGCGCTCTACGACAACCAAGAACGTCTGGCGATCGAGCTGGCCACGCGCGCCGTCGACGACGCCGAGCTCGACGCGGCGTTGGTACTCGGCGAGGCGCTGGTCGGACTCGGCGACCCCCAGCGCGCCGAGGACCTGCTGCGCACCGCCCCCGATCCGTCGTCGGACGCCCAACGGGCGATGGTCGCCATGCAGCGATCGGTGGCGCTGTTCTGGGGGCTGGCCGACGTCGAGCGAGCACAAGCGGTGCTGCGCAGTGCCGAACGTTCGCTCCCCGACGGACCATGGCGGGCCGAGTGCCGCGCTGAGCGTGCGGTGATTTCGGCGACCGCCGGTCGTTTCGACGACGCGCTGCGGCTCGTCGAGACACTGCTCGACGGGCCAGCTGAGGGCCGCGCCTTTGCCACTGCGGCCATCGCCGGCGCATGCGTCCACGCGCTCGGTGGTCGTCCGGACCTCGCGCAGTCGATCGCAGAAGGAGGGCTCGCCGCGTGTGTCGCCGTGGGTGAGCAGCCGGTGATGTCTGACCCGGGGATTTACATCGTGGCGCAAGCGCTCGCCATGTCCGAGGCGGGCGATTTGGTTGGTGCCGCCGAACTGAGCGAGGTGGCCCGCGACGCCAGCATTGCCGAAGGCATCCGCACCGGACAGGCGTGGTTCTCGTTGATCCTCGGGCGAATCCGTTTGATGAGCGGTCACAGCTCCGAGGCCGCCGCCTTGTTTCGGGAAGCCGATAGCTCGTTCGCCTTGCTGAGCTCCGACGGTCCGCGACGCTGGGCGTTGGCCGGCGCGTCGATGGCTGATTCGCTGCGCGGCAATACCGCAGGCGCAGCAGCCGCCCGCAGCGAGATCGAGGCGGTCGGCGGGCATCCCGTTGCGATGATGGAAGGTGAGGTCGATCGCTCAGCGGTATGGCTGACGGCCGCACGCGGTGACCGCCGCGCTGCGGCTGACGCCGCGATCGGTGTCGCTCGTCGCTGTTTCGACCGGGGTGAAGTCGGGGTCGGCGCCGCCGTTGCGCACGACGTGTCGCGCCTTGGCGCGACCGTGCCGGACCACTTGGTCGAGCCCGTCGCTGGGGCATCCGGGGAGCTGGCGGCCGCGCGGCTGCAGGCGATCGTGGGGGCCAACGACAACGACGCTCATGCGCTCACCAACGCCGAGCAGCGGTTCGCCTCGATGCACGCTGACCTCCATGCTGCTGAGTGCGCTGTCCGCGCCTGCGAAGTGTTCACCGCGCACGGCGAGCGCCGAGCTGCCGAAGCGGCACGACGGCGCGGTAGCGAACATCAACGAAGGAGCGGAGAGGAGTGGGCGCTCACCCTCGATCGGGTCGTGCCTCCAACGGCGCTGACTCGGCGCGAGCAGCAGACCGCGGAGCTCGCGGCGCGCGGTTGGTCGAATCGCCAGATCGCCACCGAATTGCACGTGTCGATCCGCACCGTGGAGAACCACCTGCAACGCTCGTTTCACAAGCTCGGCATCCACGGTCGTGACGAACTCGCCGCGGTCCTCACCGCCGACGCCACTTGACCGATCGCGCTCGCGTGAGGGGTCGGACACATAGCCGACGACGTCGGCGACCACATGGGTCGGACCAAACGAGTAGATACACACCGTGCCCCGCAGCAGCCTCTAACAAGGATCGAACAAACCGCCAACGAGATCGGTCAACGGTGTCGATACCGTTCCGAGATGCACAGCAACACGGCACACGATGTCGCCTCCGACCGAGTCGACTCCACGGCTGCGCGGCGCGCGCTCCTCGATCGCTCGCGACTCGCCGTTGCCGGTGCACTCGCCGTTTCCGCCCGATCGGTCGACGAACTCATCGCGCTGACCGAGATGCCCCGGCGATCGGTCGTGGAGGCGCTGGGCGAGCTGCGAGCGGCTGGATTGGCCGACCACGAAGGCGATCACTATTGGCTCGATGCGGATGCGTTGCGCCAGATCGCCGCCGACACCGCGGTGATGCCCGCCCCGGCCGATCCGTCGATCGTCGACAGTGCGAGCGGGGACGAGCGCGCCGTGCTCTGGCGATGGTTCAGCGGTCGCTCACTGACCGAGATTCCGACAGCGTCAGCAACGCGCCACATTGTCTTGGAACGGATCGCCCAGGAGTTCGAGGTGGGCAAGCACTTCTCCGAAGCAACGGTGAACGAACGCCTCGGCGAGTTTCACGCGGACGTTGCGGCGCTGCGTCGCTACTTGGTCGACGCCGATCTGCTCGATCGCGCCGACGGCGTCTACTGGCGCAGCGGCGGACGCGTTGACGTGTGACGCACGCGCCACGCCATCACGCGTCACTGCACCGCTTCATCTGAACAACTTCATCTGGACAACAGATTTACCTGGACAAGCTTTATCAGGATATCTAATATCCAGGATATGGAACATCCCGATAAATCCCAGATCGGCGACGTTGACGCTGGCCACCCCCGGGTACTCATCCTGGGCGGCGGGTTCGCTGGCGTGTGGGCAGCGATCGCTGCGGCCCAGACAGCGGCCGCACACGCCCGCGGCGTACAGATCGATCTCGTCAGCCCCAGCGATCAGTTCGTGCCCCGACCGCGGTTGTACGAAGCAGACCCCGTCCAGACCACACTCGCATTGAAGGAGATCCTCGAGCCGCGCGGCATCGGCCACATCCACGGCCGGGCGGTCGCGATCGATCAAGAGGCCCAGACGGTCGCCATCATCGATCGAGACGGCGCCGAACGAGACTTGCCCTTCGATCGGCTCGTCCTCGCCACCGGCAGCCAGCTGAAACGGCCACCGATCGACGACACCCACCTGCACAACATCGACACGCTCGGCGCGGCTGAAGCACTCGACGATCGCCTCGCGCAGCTCCACGACGGTGCAACGGTGGTCGTCGTCGGTGCCGGATTCACCGGAATCGAACTCGCTTGCGAGCTCCCGGCCCGCGTGCCATCGGCGCATATCGTGCTGCTCGAGCGAGCCGACGAAATCGCACCCGAAATGGGGCCACATCCGAGGCCCGTGATTCAGGCCGCGCTCGATGAACTGAACATCGACACACGAACCAGCGTCACGATCACCGGCTATGACGGAACTACTGTGGAGCTGGCCGACGGTTCGTCGTTCCAGGCCGACGTGGTCGTATGGACCGCCGGACTCAGCGCCAGCCCACTGGCCGCATCGGTGTCGACGGATCTCGACTCACTCGGGCGGCTACGCGTCGATCAGCGACAACGAGTGCAGGACACTCCAGCGGTGTTCGCTGCCGGCGACACCGCCGCGCCGCTCGACGACTCGGGTCACACCGTTGCCCAGAGCGCACAACACTCGATGCCCCAGGGACAGTTCGCAGGGCACAACGCAGTTGCCGACATCTGCGGCGCGGAGCTGCGCGAGCTCTCGACCCTCCCGTACGGCACGTGCCTCGATCTCGGCGCAGCGGGCGCAGTGTTTACCGAAGGGTGGGACCGTGCGGTCAAACTGGTCGGTGATGACGCCAAGGCGCTCAAGCGCGACATCAACACGGTGTGGCTGTACCCGGCTGCGGTGTGATCGCGCCGTGTCTCCGGAGGTGACCACCAATGCGCCTGAGTGAAGCCGTCGAATGGGCACTCCATTCGTGCGTCACGCTCGCGTGGCTCGAGATCGAAGGGCCCGTGCCCGCTGCACGGATCGCCGAGATCCACGACCTCCCACCGGCTTATCTCACCAAGCAGATGCAAGCGCTCGTGCGGGCGGGAATCGTCACATCGACGAGCGGCCGGCGAGGCGGATTTCAGCTCGCTCGCCCGTCGTCGGAGATCACGGTGCTCGAGATCGTGGACGCCATCGAGGGCGGTCGGGCCGGCCTGTTCGAGTGCAGTGAATTGCGCCGCCGCGGTCTCGGCACGAACGCGCCGGCGGGCAGCTTTGCTGACCCCTGCGCCATTGCTGCGGTGATGCACTCGGCCGAAGCACGTTGGCGCGAGGAACTCGGTCGGCACACATTGGCGTCGATCGACGTCGGCGTCCGTGCGGCCGTGCCCGACGCCGACGAGGCGACCAGGGTCTGGCTGCGCCAGCGCAGCTAGGCCGCACGCACCTCCTCGCCCGACGCAGCACAGCAAGCACTGGGCCGGCGCAGCGTCGGTCAATCGGCGACACACACCGCACCACGGGTTCATTCCCCCTGCACGCATAGCAGCCACGACCTCCTCTTACCGCGCGCCCGATCCGGACACGACCACTCCCGAAGCCCGGCACGCCGACGATCTCCACACCACCCAATCAACTCACCACCGCAACGAAACGGACAGCACCATGACCACATCGACTGGCACTCGCACGCTGGCGGCACTTCTGACCGCCGGACTACTACTTGGGGCGTGCACCTCCTCGGATTCCGATACCGCTGAGACCACCTCGAACGCACCCTCGCCGACCGACGACGCGGCCGCACCCGACACAACGCCGACCGACGACGCCGCGGCCGCTGCGACAACCGCCACAACCGAAGCACCAACGTCGACGACGGCGGAACCGGAAACTCCCGCGAGTACGGACGCCGCACCCACTCCCGACACCGAACCGAGCACCACGATCACCAGTGCGGACAGCCCGGTCGTGCTGGTACACGGCGCCTGGCAAGACGGGACGAGCTGGGCTCAGGTGCAAGAAGAGCTCGAAGCGAGCGGCCGCAGCGTCTCGGCCGTCACGCTGCCAGGGCGCAACGGCCTCGACGCCGGTGTGCAGAGCCTTGCCGGCTACCGCGACGCGGTAATCGCCGAAGTGGAGCGCTTCGACGAACCAGTGATCCTGGTGGGCCACAGCTTCGGCGGCATGACGATCTCGGGGGTTGCCGAAGCCATCCCCGACCAGATCGAATCGTTGGTGTACGTCGCCGCGTATCTGCCCAGCGACGGCGACAGTCTTGCCGGCCTCGCGGCGCAAGATGCGCAAAGCGTGCTCGCCGCTGACGGCAATCTCGTCATCGCCGGCGATCCCCCGGTTGCCTCGGTGCCAGCGGATCGGTTCGCCGAGTTCTTCTGTCCGGACTGCACCGTGAGTGAGGCGGACGCGGTGACGGCGTCCGCGGTCGCCGAGCCGGCCGGCCCACTGCTCGAGGCAATCACGTTGACCGACGAGAACTTCGGTGCAGTGCCAAAGCGCTACGTGCAGACCGCACTCGACATCGTCGTCGGCACAGATCTCCAGCAGAACATGGTCGCCAACGCTGGAGTGAGCGACGTCGTGGTCCTCGAAACCGGACATGCGCCGTACGTCACCGCAGCGAGCGAGCTCGCCGCGCTCATCGAGGAGAGCGACATCTCCTAGTGGCGGTGACCCACGCCGCACGCCCTTCGTGCTCGGCCAGGCGAACAGCCATAGTCTGCTTGCCAGTGAACGACGCCCCGTCAAATGCGAGCGAGGGCAAGAAACGATGGAACACCGACGCGAACCCGGCCGCCGGTGGCGACGAGTATCTCTTCGTTGCGGCGCTGAACTTCCTCGTTCGATCGTTCCGCCGTCTCCGCAACCGACTACCTGTGTGAGGCGTGCACCTGCGGATGACGGGCGACGTCGAACGCCGCAGGTCAGCGGCGAGTCTCTGAGGACTGCGATGCGTCGGCGCGATCACCGTCAACGGGCTGCGCCGGATCGACACTGGCGAGCGCCGCAACTCGGGCAAGTCGCATGATGCCCAGCGCCAGCATGAGGTACGCGAACAGGTGCACGGTGCGTACCGGTCCATCGCGGTAGTCGAGAAGCAGTCCAAGAATTCCGGCTACCGCTACTCCCGAGAAGGTTCTCGTCAGGAGTCCTCCCACGGCTCGCCACCAGCGATCTCTCGTGGAGATGATCAGCCCGGTCGCCGCGACCAACAACCCACCGACGACGAGGACGCCGTAGAAGCTCGACCGAGCGCTCTCGGTGATACCCGGCGAGGTGTCCCCGGCGGAGAGGCCGAGTCCGCTCAACGGATCGCCGGCGTCCGTGACATTGAGGTTGAACACAACGACTGCCGCGACCGCTGCAACCAACCAGTCCGCCCAGACCGGGATGCGCTTCCAAAGACTGGCCATCGCCAATGATGCCACTTCGGACCAGCGGATCCGGGCGAGCCGTGTTGTCGACGAGTTGGTTCGCGAGGATGAAGCGGTGGCCGGCGAGGAGCAGCTCACGGGCGGAAACTCGAACCACGACGTGCGTCGCGTTGGCGACACCGTGCGCCGACCAGCGGGACGGTGGACAGCGTCGGTGCACCTCCTGCTCGCACACCTACAACAACGCTCATATCCGGCGCCGCGACCGCTCGGTCTCGACGATGACGGCCGGGAGATCCTCTCGTTTGTCCCGGGCCGTTGTATTCATCCTGACGCTCTTCACCTGATCGCTCAGGAGCATGGACTGCGTCGCGCCGGGCGCCTCGTTGCCGACTTCCACCGCGCCCAAGCGGGGTTCGCTGCGCCCACCGATGCTGTGTGGCGCGAAGAAGGCCGCGACCCCACCGGCTCGACCGAGGTGATTGCCCACAACGACCTGGCGCCGTGGAATCTCGTCGCCGGGCCAGACGGCTGGGTGTTCATCGACTGGGATCTCGCCGCACCGGGCCGTCGCCGGTGGGACGTTGCGTGGGCACTCCACAGCTTCGTCGGTCTGTGGCCGGACGCTGCACTGGATGCCGCAACGATCGCTCGTCACATCGCGGCGTTCTGCGACGGGGCCGAGGTCGAACGCGACGGGATCGGCGATCTGCTCAACGTCGTCGTGGAACGCACCGGCGATCATGCCGCATCACTGCGCCGTCGCGCTCAGGCCGGCGAGGAACGTGTCGTTGCGTTGGTGAACGACGGGCACGCCGACCGGTGGGAATCAGGGGCCGCTCATGTTGCGGCGAACCGAGCCAGGTGGCTGAGCCTGCTGCCGACCTAGCGAATCTCGTCGGCTCGCGTCACCGCTCGCTCGTCGAGGGTGAATCGGATGTATGCGCGGTCGTCCGGTGCGTTTGCTCCGGGCTTGGCCGGCTTGCCCATCGACCACATCTCAGCGATCGCTGGCGGGTCGCGTTCGACGAGACCGGCGAGCTCGTCCTCGGACTCGGCAAGGGTTCGATGAACAGTCGGGAATCCGTCGGTAGTCATGATCACTGTGGATCCCACCGGCACCGGGTACACCTCGACGTATTCGTCGGGCACTGGACGGCCGTTGATGCACCCGTATCCCCATGGTCCGACCACGTTTGCCAGGTGCTGTTGCGCGTCGAACAACGGTCGCGCGGCGCGTGCACCTGGGTCGTGCTCGACGATCTCCGCCGGCGAAGCGCCCTTGGCAAGGGCGGCTGCGTTCACTGCCGCTCGAAACCCGTACGCAGCATCATCGACTCGCTTGTGGCCGGGAAACGAGTGACCGTCGATCAACAGGTTGCAGTCGCCGACTCGCCACACCTCACGCCGCGACCCGGAACAGCAGATGACGGAGGCCGCTGGCCAGCGAACACGTGCGTCCATAGTGCCAGCGACGTCGAGCACGTTCGACCGAAGCGCCGTCGTGAGTTCATCGGCGAAGCCTCGAGCATCGGTGTGGCGTGGAAGCCGAGTGACTGCGTCGGCGACAGCCTCAGCAGCGAATCTGCCTCCCGCCTTGCCGGCGAACTCGACGCCGGTCTCGTCGCTCGCGCCGTCGATCACCGCAACGAAGTCGTTCGTCGCGACGATGAGATCCTCGCACGGCCGGTCGTCGCGTTTGCCCTCGACGAACTGTTCGATGATCTCGAAGCCCACAGCGATTCAACGGAGCTGATAGCCGTACGGCGCCACTGCGTCAGCGAGTAGCGCCGTCACCGCCTCGGTCTCGGTGTCGTCGAGGTGCTGCGTCCAGCGCCCGATCGACGCGGCAGGCGACGCGCTGGTGCCATGACGTTCGAAGAGTCCGCGGTCCGATGTCACGCGTTCGACGCCGAGGTCGAGTCCAAGCCAGTCCGCCAGCCGTTGCACCTGATCTTCCGGGTCGGAGACCAGGTCTTCGTACCGAACGACCACTCGGTCGACACCCACAGGAGTTGACGACATTGCGCCGAGTGCCGTGGCGAATCGATTGGCGAAGACCGTGGCGTACTGGTGGTCGCTCATGTTGGGCCGACGTCCGAATCCGTCGACTCCGCCAGCGGTGAACGACTTGATCGAGGCGAGCACATCGCGGGGGTCGCGGATCAGGTCGATCACCCGCAGCGGGATTCGCGCGTCAACGAGCGGCTCGATGCCGACTGCCAGCTTTTCTGCGTAGTAGGCGATGCCCGGGTGCGAACGCCTCGCTTCGATGCTCCAACCACCCCACAGCCCTGCCAGCAGCGACGGCTGGAGACGTACCCGGTCGACGATGTCGGAGTCGAACGGGATCGGGCTCCGATGGTCCCCCGGTTCGAAGAAGAAGTCAGTCACGCCGGGGTGCGCAGCGGGATCGTATGGCTCAACGATCGCCTCGGCGGTCCGCGCCAGGTACGAGAGGTACCGATACTCGGCGGGGTACTTGCGATCGAACACCACCGTCGGATCGGTGCCGAGCAGCTGCATCAGCAAGGTGCTGCCAGATCTGCCTTCCGCAAGACGCACACCGATCACGGGCACGAGATCCACTCGACGATCCTGACATGTCGGTGCGCGGAAGTAGCGGGACGTCGCGCACGAGCGGGCCCCGGTGGGCGCTCACCCCAGCAGCTGGCGGACGACGTTGTTGAATGCCTACGGCTCCGCGAGCGAGGGCAAGCGCGGTGTCGGCCTGCAGGTGAAGCGTCGAGCTGACGTTGTCGGGTTCCTCAATCACCGGTTCTGGCCTGTTCTCTGGCGGGGACGACCTGGAGACCGAAACGGTGCCGGGAACGGTCACGATCAACTGCATCGAGGGGTGTGATGGCTTCGCGCCACTGAGCGACGGTGCGATCGAAAGCGAGTGATACCGGCGTGCGACGATGACACGATGGGTCGCTCGTCGCGTGAGGAGGTGGTCGGCCTCTACGAGTCCGGTGTGACGGCGATCGTGGAGTCGGCAGCCACGTGGGACGCAGCAGACTGGGCTCGACCGGCGTGCGGTGACTGGGATCGCGCCGACACGATTCGCCACGTCTGCGCGGTGATCTCCTGGTACCACTCGTGGCTCGAGCGTGCCCTGGCCGGCGACTCGTCGCCACCATTTCATCCAGACGAGTTCGAGCGGCGCAACCAAGCTGGCGTCGACGAACGGCGCAACCTCAGTGGGCCAGCGGCGCTCGTTGAATTCGAGAACGGGGCCCGCTCGTATCTCGATCGGGCACAACAACATTGGGGCGTGCCGTTCGGATTCCCACTCGGCAGCGCGACCGTCGGAGAGCACGTCGGCGTCGCTGCTGCCGAATGGCACCTGCACGCATGGGATCTCACCTCGACCGACGCCCGACCGCATTCACCAACTGATCCGCAGGCCCTGTTCCGTGTGACGGGCCTCGCGATGGCGTCGGCGGAAGGAGGGGCTCGCGGACGGCTGACCCGGTTGATCGTGCCGGTTGCTGCACGGGTGTCACCGTGGCGCCAGATGCTCAAGCGCTCAGGCCGAAGCACATAGGGCCTGCCGGGCTGCCCGGCACAGACCTCAGCCTCGACGAGGCCAACCTCTCCACCACTGCGGGGCCGGAACGATCACTCGATACGCAGGCCGGAGATAGCCCGGCTGATCACCAGCTGCTGGATCTCACTGGTGCCTTCGAAGATCGTGTGGATCTTCGCGTCACGATGCCAGCGCTCGACCGGGTACTCGCGGGTGTAGCCGTAGCCGCCGAGGATCTGGATCGCTTCCTCGGTCACGCGCACGGCAACCTCCGACGCCTTCCACTTCGACATCGAGCCCTCGCCATTGACGAACTGGCCGTTCTTGGCCAGCCACGCGGCGCGCCAGATCAGGAGACGACTGGCGTCGATCTCGGTGATCATGTTGGCCAGTTTGAAGGCGATCGCCTGGTTCATGATGATCGGCTTGCCGAAGGCGTGGCGCTCCTTGGCGTACTCGAGTGAGTACTCGTAGGCGGCACGCGCGACGCCCAGCGCCTGGGCTCCGACCGCCGGGCGGGTGGCCTCGAACGTGGCCATCGCCGGCTGCTTGCCCGAGCGCTCCTTGTTGCGCGCTTTGGCAAGCTTCGCCTCGAGCTTCTCCTTGCCGCCGAGCAGGCACGAGCCAGGCACGACCACGTCATCGAGGACAACCTCAGAGGTGTGGCTGGCGCGGATGCCGTGCTTCAGATACTTCTGCCCCTGCGACAGACCCTTCGTGTTCGGCGGCACGATGAAGCTTGCCTGACCCTTCGAGCCGAGCTCAGGGTCGACCGTGGCCACCACGACGTGCACGTCGGCGATTCCACCGTTGGTGATCCACGCCTTGGTGCCGTTGAGCGTCCACTGATCCTTGGCCTCGTCGTACACCGCACGGGTACGCAGGCTCGACACGTCGGACCCAGCATCGGGCTCACTCACGCAGAAGGCGCCGAGCTTGACGTCGCCAGCGGTGCCGTAGCACTGCGGCACCCACTCCATCAGCTGCTCGGGCGTGCCGTTGCCGGCGATACCCGCAGCAGCGAGGGCCGAGCCCATGATCGCCATCCCGATGCCGGCGTCGCCCCAGAAGATTTCCTCGACCGCCATCGGCAGCGTGATGCCCGTGGGGTCACCCATTGCGTTGAGCAAGAAGTCGGTGCCGTACAAGCCGATCTCGGCCGCCTCTTCCACGATGGGCCATGGGAACTCTTCGCGTTCGTCCCATTCGTGAGCGGCGGGGCGGATCGTGCCTTCCGCGAAGTCGTGGATCCACTTCTGGATCTGCAGCTGGTCTTCACTGAGTTGGAGGGAGAACTCGGACATGCCGACTAAGTTACCGCCGGGTAACCCGTGTTGTCGAGTCGCGTCCCCACGGTTCTCCTGCCGAAATCCCGCGCCTGGCGCGCCGATTCACCAGGAATTCGGTGGACAGCGTTACCGGCTCACGGTTCTCCTGCCGAAATCCCGCGCCTGGCGCGCCGATTCACCAGAAATTCGGCGGACAGCGTCACCGGCTCACGGTTCTCCTGCCGAAATCCCGCGCCTGGCGCGCTGAATTGCCAGAGATTCGGTGAGCGGTCAGCGGCGGATGGTGGTGCCGGATGGGCCGGTCTCCACGGTCCAACCGTCGGCCTGCAGCTCGGCGCGCAGCGCGTCGGCGGCGACGTAGTCCTTGGCGGCTCGAGCTGCGTCGAGTGCCGCGGCCTTGTCGGTTGCGTCGGACGGCACATCGTCCACAGCGCCGAGCTCTAGCCCGAGGGCCGAGCACATCTCGTTCGCCGCCGCCACGAGCGCACCGGTGCGTTGGTCGTCGCCCGAATCGAGCGCCGAGTTGGCGCCGCGCACCGTGTCGAACAACAGCGCCGTCGCTCGCGGTGTGTCGAGGTCGTCGTCCATCAGCGTGCGGAACTCCGCCAGCACCGATCCATCGGCCCCAACCGCCGGCACCGCGGCCGTCCGCGCCGCGAACGCGTCGAGGCCGGCGAGCGCCTTCACCGCACCGTCGAGGTTTTCGGGCGAGACGCGCACCGGGCTTCGGTAGTGCGACTGCAACAGCAACATTCGGTAGGCCCGATGGTCGTAGCGCTCGAGGACGTCGAGCATGTTCATCACGTTGCCGAGGCTCTTCGACATCTTCTCGCCCTCAGCATCGACGACGAACTCGTGGTGCATCCAGTGGCGGGCGAATTCTTTACCGAGCACCGCCGCTTGGGCGCGTTCATTCTCGTGGTGCGGAAAGCGCAGATCCTGACCGCCGCAGTGC
>JBCCVW010000128.1:0-13346 GCA_039194665.1 Actinomycetota bacterium | reverse complement strand
GGATGCGACCAGCTTCGGTGAGCGCCACGTTGCGCCGATCGCGGTCGAGCAACCGCACGCGCAGATCCGACTCCAGCTTGGCAATCTGCCTCGACAACGCCGGCTGCGATACATAGAGCCGCTCGGCGGCGCGGGTGAAGTGCAGCTCCTCGGCGACGGCCACGAAGTACCGCAGGTCGCGTACGTGGACGTCCACGTCAGCACCCTACGCGACCCCTCCGCGCTTGATAACCAACGCGCATCACAGGAGGTCTTGGACTTCTCTCGCCGGCGGCCTCACCGTGGACATCAACTTCCCCACCAGCCGAACCGACGCAACCACACAGGAGCGGAGCAGCCAGATGTCGACCTTCACCACCGATCGGATCAGATTCGAGTCTCACGGCGACCGCCTGGTCGGCGACCTGTTCCGACCAGTCGAACAACCTTCGACGCCGGCGCCCATCGTGGTGGTCACGGGGTCGTGGACCACGTCGAAAGAACAACAAGCCAACTTCTATGCCCGCCAACTCGCCGCACATGGCATTGCGGCGATGACCTTCGACTTCCGCGGGTTCGGCCAAAGTGAGGGCGAACCCCGCGACTGGGAGAACCCGGCACGCAAGGCCGACGACATCCACGCGGCGATCGGCTTCGCCAGCGATATCGACGGCGTGGACGCCGGGCGGATCGGCGCCCTCGGCGTCTGCGCATCGGCCGGCTATCAAGCGGTCAATGCCAGCAGCGACGACCGGGTGGCCGCGCTCGGGCTGATCGCCCCGTGGCTGCACAACACCGAGTTGGTGGCGCCGTACTACGGCGGCGCTGAGGGCGTCGCCCACCGCATTGCACTCTCGAAAGAGGCCGAAGCGACCTATCGCACCTCCGGTGTGGTCGAGTTCATGCCGGCGATCTCCGAGACCGACGAGTCAGCGGCGATGTATGGCCCGTACGACTATTACCTCGACCCTGAACGAGGGGCGATCCCCGAGTGGGACGCGCGCCTGGCGGTCATGTCGTGGGAGCCGTGGCTGCGCTTCAACCCGATCGAGGTGGCCCCGTCGATCTCCGTTCCGGTGCAGATGGTGCACTCCGAGGACGGCGCCGTTCCCGATGGCGCCCGGTCGTTCTACGACCAGCTCGCCGGCGAGAAGGACCTCATCTGGACCGCCGGCGGCCAGCTCGACTTCTACGACCAGCCCGAACAGGTCGACGTCGCCACCACCGCCATCGTCGAGCACTTCCACACCCACCTTTAAACACTCACCCCCGACGACACAGGAGCACAGCAATGTCGCAACGCGACGAGATCATCGACACCATCACCGGCCTGTTCTGGCACACCGACCACCACGAGTGGGACGAGGTCGAGGCGGTGTTCGCCAACGAGGTCCGCCTCGACTACACCTCGCTACAGGCCGGTGAACCGACGACGCTCGCCCCGACGGCGATCGTCAGCGGATGGCGCGACCACTTCGCTACCGTTCCCGCACACCAACACCTGGTGAGCAACCACCTCGTCGATGCCGACGGCGATCACGCAACTGCGACCGCTCAGTTCATCGCCTCGCACCAGTACACCGATCGGATGTGGACCCTGGGCGGCGACTACCGCTTCGAGCTCGAACGATCGGACGCCGGATGGAAGATCACGGCGATGACGATGACGGCGGTGTGGCAACAGCCGGGTGGGCTGCCCGACAGCTAACTCGACCGGAGCAGCTGCATCAGCGCATCGACCGCGCCCATGTCGAAGTAGTCGCGCCACAGCGCGATCTCGCCGGACTCGTTCAGCTCGAACACGCCGACGACCGGGATGTCGGCGGTCGTGCCGTTCTTGATGAACCGATCGGTGCGCTCGTTCATCACGATGTTCCCGGTTGCCGCTTCGCGATGCACGATGAACTCGACGTCGTCGAGTCCACCGAGCATCGGGGCGAGGAACTCGCGGGTCGCTTCGCGACCGATGTTCTTGCCCATCGGCACGTTGTCGTACTCGACGTCGCTGGCGCACAGAGCAACCGCCGCATCGAGGTTGCGGTCGTTGATCAGCTGGATGAACCGGCTGACGATGTCGATCGGCGCAGTGGATGAATCTGTCTCTGACATTGGCGACCTCCCGATCGACGAACGCTCCCCGTAGCCGGTCGAAACGCGGCGGACCAACTATCGCAGCCGCTCGGTTAGTGCGACGAACGGGTCGAGGGCACCGGGACGGGCGACGTCTGGTACCGACACGATCGCATGGTCGACTCCGACTTCAGCCAAGCGGCGCAGCGCGAACTCATGGTCGTCGACCGTGCCGGCGTTCGCCTGTTCGGCGTAGCGGTCGGGCCCGACGTCGGGTCGCCGCAGCGCGTCAACGCGCATGCGCAGGTCGTCGCTATCGGCGGCGAGCAACATCGATCCGAGGTGCGTCACCTCGACCTCTGCGGGGTCCCTGCCGACGTCGGTACAGTGGTGATGCAGCCACTCGATTCGTCGACGCACCGTGTCGACGTCGCCGAACAGATTGCATCCATCGCCATGCTGCGCGGCGATACGTAGCGTGACCCGCTCACCCGAGCCGCCGATGATGATCGGCAGGTGCTCTTGGATCGGGCGTGGATACAGCGACGTGTCGGGGATGTGCAGCGCGCCGCCGTCGAACGAGGCGCCGCCGGGACCGAGGAGCATGCGCAGCGCTTGCGCCGCGTCGTCGAGCATGGCGAGTCGTTCCTCCGCCGAACCGAAGGGCAGCCCGAGGGCGCGATGCTCGTGCGCGCTGCTCCCTGCGCCCAGCCCAGCGATCGCTCGCCCGCCACTGAGCACATCGAGCGTCGCTACGGCCTTGGCCACGAGCACAACGTGGCGGAACGTCACGGGGCTGACCAGCGTGCCGAGGCGAATGCGTGCGGTGGCTGCTGCGCAGTAGGTGAGCGCGCCCCATGCGTCGAGCATCGGATCCCACCGACGACCGACCTGGGGGATCTGCACCAGGTGATCCATCACCCACACGCTGTGGAACCCGACGCGTTCAGCATCGGTGGCGATGCGCGCCAGCGTCGGCCCGATATCGCTCGCTTCATCGGCCCACGAGAAGTCCGAGACCAAGAGGCCCATCCGCAAGCCGGAGCGCGCTGGTGGATCTGATGGGTCGGGTGTGGGTTCGGCAACCACATCACTGAGCCGACGGGTGACGGTGCGGACGGGTTGGGGTTCGATCACGAGGTCCCAGTCTTCGCCGGACAGGTCGAGGTCGCGAGCGGTGCGGGCCATCGTGTCGATCGCCTTCGGCGGCACCGGGTGGGCCCGCTCCCGGTTGCGCCGCTTGCACTCCGCGGCTGGAGTAGCGAAGCGAACGGCCACCGCCGATGCGCCGTGGCGCTGCGCGACGTCGAGATAGGTCCGGCGACGTGTTTCGTCGAGCCCGGTGGTGTCGATCACGGTCGTCAGGCCGCGTCCGAGCCGAGCGTCGACGATGCGGTCGAGCAGGTCGAAGGCATCGTCGGTCGCCGAGAGATCGAGCTCGTGCTCGCCGACCACGCCGCGCAACGTGTCGGCGCACACGATCTGATCGGCACGGAACTGCTCAGCTGCCCACGTGCTCTTACCCGACGCAGGTGGCCCGATCAACACGACGAGGCTCGGCGTCGGAATCGGCGTACTGCCCACGACGGCCACGGTACGACCCGGCCCCGACCATCGTCGACCGCGCCGATTTCTACGATGTCGTCATGCGACCAGTGCTCGGCGACCCGGCACCGCCGATCGCACTGCCGACGCTCGACGGCCCAGTGTGGCGTTCAGAGCAGCACCGCGGCTCACTGGTCGTGGTGATCTTTCATCGCCACATCCATTGACTGCCGTGCGCGGCACACGCCGTCGCCGTGGGCGAGCGGCTGACCGACCTCGGCGACGACACGGCCGTGGTGTTGGTGACATTCACCTCCGACGACCACCTCAGCGCGTATCAGGCTCGGCACGAGTTGCCGTTCCCGGTACTGATCGATCGCGACCGGGTGACCTACGGGGCGTATGGGCTCGGCCGCGGTTCGGTGCACCACATCTGGGGCTTGCGGTCGGCCCAGCGGTACATCGAGATCGTGCGTGCAAACGGTCTGTCGGGGCTGCGCAGACCGACAGAGGACACTCTTCAGCTCGGCGGCGACTTCGTGATCGACGCAGCCGGGCGGCTGGCGTGGGGGTTCTGGGGCACCGGGCCAGCCGACCGGCCCAGCGTCGACCAGCTCGTCGACGCGCTCGACCGCGCACGCGTCGACGAGTGACGGCGACGCATGCGCGGCGCGTCACGCGCTGGCGGCGAGTTCGGCTTGCTTGCGCGCCGATGGCTGTCCGGTTTCGACGAACACGGCCATGTCGTCGAGCAGGCCTGGGTAGAGCCGTTCGAGCGAACGCTTCATCGGGATCTCGAGCAACCACCCGATGACCGGCATCGTGTCGATCCGCGGGCCGATCGTGATCTCGGTTTGGTTGGCGGACACGGCGCGTAGCGACCAGGTGCTCACGACCGAGCGCACGAAGAACGGCAAACCGTCGACCGAGAACTCGAGCACGTGCTCGTCGTGGTCGCAGCGGGTAATGGTGTCGGTGAGGCGGCCCGACTCGGTGTCGCACACGCGGTCGAAGTCCTCGTGCGCGGTACCAGCGCGACACGAGGTCGATCCGTAGGCCCACTCGTGGTTGCGCGTGAAGTCGTCGACGACGAAGCGCCACACCTCGTCGATCGGCTTGTTGATTGTTCGGCTGGCCTTGATGTCGATCATCGCTGCTTCCTTTCAGTGGCGCTGGCCGGTCAAGAGTCGAGCCAGGCGCGTGCGTCGGCGCGCGTGGCGAAGAAGGCGGTCGGAAAGTCGGCCGGGCCCTCGGGTGCCGGAGGAGCGCCGACCGGCGGGAAGTCAGCGGGAACAACGAGTGCGATCTTCTGGAGTCGGGCGGCGTTCAACCGTGGCGTGACCTTGGTGTCGCGGAACTCGACGTCGAGGTCCTCGGCGTTCATGCCGAACTGCACGGCGTCGATCAACACCTTGTGTCGACCGCACCGCTCGACGAGATCGGCGAACAGCTCACACCGCTCGTTGAACGTCTGGGTCGTGAAGGCGGACGACCCGTCGTACCAACGGGTCTCGAGGTAGCCGTCGTTGGGGTAGTCGATCACCGAGCCATAGGTGTCTTCGTGGACCAAGTGCGCCTTCATCGGAGTGTGTGCTGTCATCGGAGCGGGTGCCTTTCGGAGTGGGAGCTGGGAGGAGAAAGGACCGAACACCATTACGGAACTGTCCGGTTCCATCAATGTAGACCATTCAGTTCCGGAACGCAACAGTTCTGCTAGATTCCTCCCATGAACGAGCCAGTGGGTCGACGGCCCGAGAACACATCCGGTCGACGGCGCGACGCCGACCGGACCGACGCGATCCTCCAGGCCGCTGCGGATCTGCTCCTCGAGGTCGGCTTCGACCGGATCACCACCCAAGCCGTGGCCGATAGGGCGGGGGCCGGGAAGGGCGCGATCTATCGCCGCTGGCCGACCAAGGAAGCACTGCTCGCAGAAGCGATCCGCACAATGCCGGCAGGTGAAGCACCGGTAACCGACGATCCGGTCGCGGATCTGCGGGCGGTCGTGGGCCAACGCTGCCAATCGGCCGAGGACAAGCCCGATCTCGTCCCCGGCCTGATCTCGGCGATGCGCGCCGACGAAGGCATCGAATCGGCGGTCAAAGATGGGTACGACCTGTCCTACGTGCGCAGCACGATTGCCCGCATTCTCGGCCCCGAACACCCCCACCTCGATGTGCTCACCGACATGACGCAAGCCGTGCCTACCCTCCGCGCCGCATTCACTCCCGACCAGATCGACGGGGCCGCGATGACCGAGGAGATCGTGTCGCTGATCGAGTCACTCGCAACGTCGTGACGACGGTGCGTCGGCGGCCGACTGTCGCTACATCGCCGCGCAGTTGAGCTGGGTGCGTTCGAGATACGCAGACGCCGCAACCTCGAGGAACCGTTCCGGGAGCGGGTCGGCCGGTGTGCTCAGCTGCGCCCGCACCCGCTCCTTGGCAGCTTCGGGGCGCACGACAGCGTCGTCACACAACGCCGCGAGTTCACCTGGAGCGCTCACCCCTGGCACGAAGTACTCATCGGCGAGGGCAACGCCGACGTCTCGCCAGGTCCGGTCGATGTGGTCTTCAATCCGCGCAGGGTTGGAGCGCGAGGCATTGACCGCATCGCATCGGGCGGAGTACCGCTCCGTCAGCACTGCCATGACCTCGTCGACGCCTTCGAGAGGGATCGTCCCATCGTCGAGGTACAGCCGCATCTCGGAGTTCATCTCTGCGAGTGCAGCTTCGGGTGCTTCTGCGTAGTCGGCGCAGCTGTCGTCCATCTCCCCACGGTCGATCACGAACGTCGCGAGCTGGTCCGCGTGGAATGCCCAGTCACCCCCGAGCCCCACACAATCGGCCTCCAGCCGCAACTTCATGTGTTCGGTGGTCTCGTCGGCGAGCGCGTCGCTCACCTCACCGTCCATCTCAGCGCGCAGCGCGGTCAGCATGACATCAGGCACGATGGCGAACCCGGTGCAGACCTGGGCCAGTTCTGCTTCGGTGAAACCGTAGGCGAACATCAGATCCGCCAACTCCTCCGCCGTGAAGTCGTTGAGATCGAGCTCGCCCGCGACGGGGGTTTCGACACCGGTGGTCGGCACGGGTTGATCGTCGACGACGACGTTGCCGCTCTCGTCGACTACGCCCGCGCTCCAACATCCGGCTGCGATCACCGCGACCGCAATGATGAGTCCAACCTGTCGCAACAGCGCTCGCACGAGATGTGCATCGGCATCAGGCGGCGACTCGTTGAGCCTCTGTACTCGCTGCGGCTCCGACCCTCCGGCGTCGGCGAGCGAGGCCGCGACCATTGGGGCACCGTGAACACGGCGTGGCGAGGACCAGACGGCTGCGCTGTCGTGGAAGACTGACGGAATGGCCGACACGACGACGACCGACATGAGCTTCGACTTGGCGGGGTGGGCGTTCGCCGACGCCAACGAGATCGAGTGGCAACCGATGGGTGAGGGTGTCGCGATGAAGATGCTCGCCGCGGCCGACGGCAAGGTGATCGCGCTGTTCAAGTTCGAGCCGGGCTACATCGGTGGAGCGCACCATCACACCGAGGCGGAGTTCACGTACGTGTTGGAGGGCGACCTCATCTCCAATGGGGTCGCGATGCGTGCCGGGCACGCCTACGGCGCGCAGGCCGGCACGGATCACGAGGAGTTCCGCACCGAGGGCGGCACCACGCTCGTGTCGGTGTTCAAACTCCCCGGCTGAACGTCGGCGCCGTCAGCGAGCCATCTCGGCCGTCTCGGAGTCCTCGGGCACATCGCTGGGCTGCGACTGCGCCGCGTGGTCGTTGCGGCCTCCGAAGAGTCCGGTCAGATCACGGGCGTAGTGGCCGATGAGGATCGAGGCCAGGATGGTCGTCGCGACGTTGTAGACGATGAGATCGACGAAGTAGTCGACCCCGTCGTAGGTGTAGTTGAGATACATCGCCGAGACCATGTTCCCGACGGCGAGCACGGCACCGATCGCCCGGCTCTTCGGGATGAGCACGAGGATTCCAGTGACCGCGGCAAACACGTTGCCGGTGATGTTCAGCGCGTCGGGTGGCGGCTCGGCGGTGACGTAGTCACCGGAACCTGAACCCGACGCGGCAATGAACATGGCAACCGCCACAACGACGGCGGTACCCGTGTACACGGCGCGTTCGTAGCGGGTCTCGCCAGCGGAGACCGGGGAGGGATCGAGCAAGGAACTCATGGTGCGGCTTCTCTCTGATCGTCGTTGAGGGGCTTGACAGGAGGGCGACCCTATCCAATACTGAGGTAAATCTCAATACTGAGGGTATTCTCAATTACTTGCCCCTCGACTATCGGAAGGCCCCCGATGAAGAAGTTCGCCCGATTCCTGTTCCTGACACTGCGTGGCTTCTTCACGATCCTCGGCATCGTCGCCGGCCTGGCTATCGCCGTGCTGGCCTACTTCTTGATCGCCGGTCCGCCGGATCCACCGGGCCATGAAGACGTGACGCTCGAACCCAAGGACGAGATCCCCGTTGTGTTCGACATCGGTCTCGATCCGTTGGCCGGCGAGGAGATCGGGCTGGTGTACCAAACGTGGCTGTCGCCGCAACAGGAAGCCGAAGAGGAAGACGACGTGCCACCCGGAGCACCCGAGCAGTTCCTCTCGACTGAGCCAGGGACGCCGCGCGAAGAGCGCGACTCCCGGGGCCACGGCACGCTTGCGTTCAACCGCGAGCTCAGCCGCGCCTACGTGCACATCGCGGTCGAGAACATGGACCCCGACGACATCAACCTCGTCCACATCCACTGCGGACGGCCCGGCCAGCTGGGCCCGATCATGGTCGACTTCGGCGCCACGGGTGATGTCAGCGAGTACTTCGCCGACGGCGTGCTGTCGTACGAAGTGACCAACGACGACATCGCCGCCGCGACCCAGGGACACGGCATCGTCGGTGCGGTCACCGCCGGATGCCCCATCATTCAAACGATCCCTGGCGACCGTCATCGCACCATCGCCGGCATGGCCGACGTCGCCGCAGAAGGCGAGCTGTATTTCAACATCCACACCGAACAACAGACCTTCTTCGGCGACATCCGCGGACAACTCCAACCAGTCCCCGAGGACGACATCGCGGCTGCGACAATCAACCTGCCCGTCAACAACCAATAGTCCCCACCGCTCCCAACCCCGCACCCAGGAGAGAGGAACCACCGCCATGGACATCTCGATCAACGGCTCCAACAACCTGCTCAGCGCCGATCTCGGCGCGATCCACGCCGACATTGCCGCGGCTGAAGCCGACGGGTTCAGCGCATACTGGCTTGCCCAGTCTGGGAACATCGACGCGCTCACGGTGTACGCCTCCCACGGCCGGGGCAACGGCACCACCGAACTCGGCACGGCCGTGATCCCGACGTGGCCCGTGCATCCGCAGGTGATCGCCGCCGAAGCGCTGACGACACAGGCGGCGATCGGCGGCCGGCTGATCCTTGGGGTCGGGTTGTCGCATGAACCGACCGTGCGCGACAAGTGGAAGATTGCGTGGGAGCGGCCGGTGCGCCAGATGCTCGACTTCCTCGACATCCTGCAGCCGCTGCTCACCGACGGGGCCGCCGAACACGACGGCCCGTTCTGGAGTTTCAGTGGCGAGATGCAACGGATCGGCGACGCACCGAAAGTGATGCTCGCGGCGCTGGGCGAACAGATGTTGCGCATCGCCGGGCAACGAACCGACGGCACCGTGTTGTGGTGCGTCGGGCCGGCAACGATTCGCTCGCACATCGCGCCAGTCATCCACGCTGCGGCTGCCGACGCCGGGCGACCCGACCCGGCAATCGTGTGCTCGCTGCCGGTATGGGTCACCGACGATCCGGCCCCCGCACGAGCGATGCTCGATCAGGTGTTGGCGAGCTACGCCGAGCTTCCGAGTTATGCCGCGATGCTCGCCCGTGAAGGCGTGTCGGGAGTCGGCCAGCTGGCGATCGTTGGGTCCGAGGCCGAAGTGACCGATCGCATCGGAGTGCTGGCCGACTCCGGCGCCACCCAGCTCTCCGCAGCGCCGGTCGGTGGATCGCCCGACGAGATCAGCCGGACGAGAGCGGTGCTCGTCGCCGCGCAGGTAGCCACAACGGGCTAACTGCGGGTGGCCAGTAGGGTGCCGACGGTGTCGAGCCCTCCTGCGGCAGCCCCCCGCACTCGCGGCTTCAAGAAGAAGGAGCGCACGCGTCGCCATCTCCTGCGCGCTGCGGTCGAGGAGATCGCGATCAACGGCGAGGCGTTCACCATCCTCGACGTCACCCGGCGTGCCGAAGTGTCCAACGGCACCTTCTACAACTACTTCGACGACCGCGACGCCCTGGTCGAAGCGGTCATCACCGAGGTGGTCGCTTCGTTCGTCGACACCGCCGCTGGACTCGTCGAAGTCGACGATCCGGTTCGGCGGTTCGCGGCGATCACGGCACTCCTGCTGGAGCAGAGCGTCACAAATCCCAAGCTGGCGACGGTGCTGTTGCGCCTCCACACGATTGGCCATACCGACGTGTGGCCGGACGACCCCTTCCGCTACATGCGCGACGATCTGGTCGAGGCGGCACAGCGAGGACGCCTCACGACCGAACCGACGGATGCCGTCATCGACCTCGTGACCGGAACGCTGATGCGCGCCGTCATGCGGATCACCACCGTCGGCGCCACCGCCGACTACCGCACTGAGGTGGTGCTTCTGCTGCTCGAGACGTTCGGTCTCGACGCGTCCGAAGCGGCAACGGTCGCCGCCGAAGCAGTGGCGCTGGCCCCCGAACTCGGCCACGCCTACCGCGCCGCCGACGAACTGCAGAGCTGACCGCTTGCCGTCGGTCGCTCGTGACCCCGGGTCCGAGCACACCCACGTGCTTCGAGTCCGCCCCGTGACGCGACGAAGCCCTGGCAGATCTTGCGATCTGCCAGGGCTTCTCGTTGGTGGCGGGGGCAGGATTTGAACCTGCGACCTTCGGGTTATGAGCCCGACGAGCTACCGAACTGCTCCACCCCGCGTCGAAGTGGAATTCAAGAATACGCCTGGTGAACGGCGTTGACAACCAGCCACGACGAGGGACTACGCGGTGACCGT
Organism: Actinomycetota bacterium; assembly: GCA_039194665.1. Taxonomy (GTDB): domain Bacteria; phylum Actinomycetota; class Acidimicrobiia; order Acidimicrobiales; family Ilumatobacteraceae; genus JABSQH01. The sequence goes on along the minus strand of JBCCVW010000128.1, from coordinate 2,678 downwards.
GGTCCGCAGGAGCACGGTGTTGTCGATCTCCAGGTCGGCGCCCCAGATCAGCTGGGCAGCGGCGTCCCAATCGATCTCGTCGTAGCCATCCTTTGGCGATACCGCCGACTCGGACCACACGGTCGCCGCTGACCACGCGCTGTCGTCGAACCCGGCCTCGGTCCAGCCGATCGGCGCGTCGACGATCGCACCCTCGCACTCGGTATCTGGCGACCCCGAACGCACACACTCCGGATTCAACGGCGCCTGGTGAATCGCCAACGCCACCCAGTCTCCGTCACTCGCGGCGACGACCTCACCGGTCGAAGTGTCGGTGATCTGCACGATGATCCCACCGTCGCCGATCTGCTGGTTCGGTTGTCCGATGTACTCCAGGCCGGAGTCGGTCTCGATGAAGTCCTTGGCCTCGATCGCCACCGTGAACGGATCGCTGGCTTCGAAGCTGATCGTCTCGGCGTTGAACGAGCGCTCGGTCGTGATCGGTACCGAGTCCTGACCGACCAGCTCGCCGTCGACGTACAACGCGAACCAGTTGTCGGCCCACACCTCGGCGACGAAGGTCCGGGTCTCACCCGCCTGGCCTGCGGCGCCCTCGGTGACATCAACGCCGTCGGTCGCCTGGACCGTCGTGATGGACTCAGGCGTCGCTTCCGTCGACTCCGGCGTCGTGTCGGGCGTGGCAGCTGGCGCCGCCGTCGAGTTCGACGCGGTTGGCGTGGTGGTTGGTGAGTCATCGTTGCCACAGGCGGCGAACGCCAGGGCGGCAGCAACAGCGGCAACGATGGCGGTCGGGGTGTTCACGCTGGAGCTCCTCTCACTCGCCGACAACTGTCGCCAGCGCAGGTAAGGCAGCGGGAAAGGCCGGCAATCGATCGGCGAAAAGACCGTCGGCGCCGAGCCCTAAGCAAGCACGCGATCGACGAGCGCTGCGATTGCGCCGTCGGTCGGCGGCACATCGCGGCACAACCGGGCGTACAGCACCGAACCCGACAGCGCGGCATTCAGATCGACCGGGTTTGCGTTGCCATCGATGAGTCCCTCGGCCTTGGCCTGTTCGAGAATCTCGATCGTTTGTGCACTCCCCGTGCCGACGATTCGATCGCGCATGGCAACCGCCTCGGGGTCGCGGATCGCCCGCTCGATGACCGCGCTCATGATCGCGCCAGCCGGGCCCTCGAACAGGGCGCGTCGAAACGCCACCATCTCGCCGATGAGATCGGTGCGCACATCCCCCGTGCGCGGCGCATGCCCGAACTCGTCGTCGAGATCGGCGCAGTGGGCGAACAGATCGATTCGATCCGGGAAGTGTCGGTACACGGTGTTCCGTGCGTACCCGGTGCGCTCGGCGACGTTCTGATGGGTCACCGCATCCCACCCGGTCTCCATGAGCAGGTCGCGCACCGCGTCGGCGATCTCCCGCCGCGTGCGCACGACACGCGGGTCGGTCTGCGTCGAACCGTCGACGGGACGAGCGGCGGCCGCTGCAGCGTTCATCGTGCCAAGAATTCTAGGCGAATGTTTGGAACAACTTGCGCATTATCGAACATCTAGTGCTATATCTAACAATATGTCCCAAACCACCCCTGCCCCACCGGACGCGCCCGAGGGCGAGCGCAGCCCGGCACGGTCGGCGCTGATCATCATCACGCTGTGTCTCAGCGTGGTGGTGATCATCGCCGGCGTCGCCAGCCTCAACGTGGCCATCCCCACCATTGGCCGCGAGCTCCAAGCGACGCAGTCGCAGTTGCAATGGATCATCGACGCATACGCCATCGCCCTAGCGGCCCTGCTGCTGCCGGCGGGAGCGCTCGGCGACCGCTTCGGGCGCAAGAAGTTGATGGTGATCGGCTACGTCGGCTTGGTGGCCTCGGCGATCTGGGCCGCGTCGACCAGCGACATCAACTCGCTCATCGTCGCCCGCGCCATGGGCGGCGCGTTCTCGGCGCTGATCTTCCCTGGCACCTTGTCGACGATCACCAACGTGATCCCTCCCGCCCGACGCGGCTTCGCCGTGGCGATGTGGACCGCCAGCGCCAGCCTCGGCGGCACGCTCGGCTCACTCGGCGCGGGCGCGCTCATCGAGAGCTACTGGTTCGGATCGATCTTCGCTGCGCTCGCCGTAATCGGCGTGCTCATCGGATTGATGACTGCGATCTTCGTGCCGGAGACGTCCGACCCGACCCACGCCAACCTCGATCCGATCGGCAGCGCGAGCTCGATCGTCGGGTTGGGCGCACTCACGCTGGGCATCATCGAAGGCCCCGTGAAAGGGTGGACGAGCACGCTCGTGATCAGCTCGTTCGTGGTTGCGGTGATCGGGCTCGCGGTGTTCATCACATGGGAGCTGCGCACCAGCCGGCCGTTGCTCGACGTGCGCTTGTTCAAGTTGCGCGGGTTCAGTACGGGTTCGGTATCGATCTTCCTGCAGTTCTTCGCCGCCTTCGGCTTCTTCTTCATCGCCGCGCAGTACCTCGCGTTCGTGTTCGGCTACAGCCCCTTTGTGATCGGCGCTGCATTCCTGCCACTCGGTCTGAGCATTCCGCTGGCCAGCGGGATGGCGCCGAAACTGGCAGCGCGCTTCGGTCGAGGACCGATCGGTGGTGTCGGCCTGGGCGTGTTGGCCACCGGCAGCGCGTTGTTCACCCTGCTCGGGACCGGGTCCGAGTACTGGGCATTCG
>JBCCVW010000127.1:0-13472 GCA_039194665.1 Actinomycetota bacterium | reverse complement strand
CGGTTCGGGGTCCCACTCGATCGGCAGCCCCGCAGGAGAGTCGAACATCGTTGCGGTCTCGACGTGCAACCAGCCCGCATCGGTGAGCATCCACTCATCCATGTCGAACTCCGCATCGACCCCAACCGCCGCACGCTCCTGGGCCCACGCGGCCGTCCCGGGTTCGTAGTCCGGCGACGATGGCGACGTGGGTGTGCTGTCGGTTGTGGTGGTGTCGGTTGTGGTCGTGTCAGTTGTGGTGGTGTCGGTTGTGGTGGTGTCCGTCGATGTCGACGTGTCGCCGGGCGGTTCCGCGGTGTCGTCATCGGTGGTCCACGTTCCGTCGCCGTCGCCGGTGTCGAGGGCGTCGGGATCGTCGGCGTCCATCGCGTCCGGGTCGATCGTCGTGTCGTCGCTCGGAGGCGGTGCATCGTCAGGCTTGTCGTACTCGTCTGGGATGCGCTCCTCGGTGGGCCGCTCGACGGCGTACTCCTTCTCGAGCTCGACGAGTTCCTTCTCCAGCTGCGCGGCCTTGGCGTCGGCTTCCTGCTGTAGACGCTCGGCGCGTTTGGCCGACTCGCGGGCCTCGGCGGCCGCTCGCTCTGCGAGCTTGGCCTCGTCGCCTTCGACCGCTGCGTCCTTGCCAGCAACGTTGCGTTCGACAGCGGCGCGTCGAGCGTCGTCGGCCGCCTCATCGGCTTCGCGGCGCTCGTAGTACGCCTCCTTTGCCGCCACATCACCCTCTTTGCTGCCCCGCAACTTCGCCGCAAGCATCTCTGCGCGGTCGGCTTCGGCGTCCTCGATCTTGGCTGTCGCCGCGGCGGCGTCGGCTTCCTTGCTCGCTGCTCGGTAGCTCTCGTTGGCGCGGTCGTACTCGACGCCCTCGCGCTGAGCGATCGCTGCGGCCTTCTGGGCAGCCGCCGTCTCGTCGGCTGCGACGCTCGCCGCTCGGCGCGCTTCGAGCTGCGCTGCTGCCAGCTCCTCGCGTAGTTGTTCGAGTCGGTCCCTGTCACTCATGTCGCCCCCAGCTCGCTGGAGTAATCGACAGTACCCGACCCCATTCGTCGTTGCGCCTGCAAACCATGGTGCTGAGCAGGGCCGACCAGCACGGAGACGTTGCGCGCATCGACGTGGTTGTTAGCGTGCTGCCGTGCTCATCCTGGCAATCATCATCGGCGGCATGTTCATCGGCTGGATCGCGCAGCTGATTCTCGGCCGCCGTACGCGGCAGGTCGACTGGGCGATGGCGTTGGTCGCCGGCATCGTTGGCTCGTTCGTCGGCGGGTTGCTGTTCAGCCTCATCGCCGGTGATGGTTTGGCACTGAAGCCCTCAGGCGTGATCGGTTCCCTCGTGGGTGCACTGGTCGTCACGGTTGTATGGCAGGCGGTCGACAAGAACCGGCGTGCCAAACAGCGTGCGTAGCTCGGGCGCAGTTGCGCTCGGTGCACTCGCCCTGCTCGTGGCCGCGCCATCCGTCGACGCCAGCGAGGCGCAGGCCCAAGTCGATCAGGCTGGGGTTGAGTCGGCAGACGTCGAACTCGCCGAGCGGTATGCGCCGATCGTCATGCTCAAACAACAGGAGCAGCAGTGCGACACCGATGGTGAGCCGTTCGCCCCGACATCGGTCGACATCGTCCTCGACAACCCCGACATCTTGTTGCGTCAGGTCGGCCACGACGATCCGGTCATCGATCATGCGCCCACGGCCGCCGACCTGTTCGACCGCGGCGAAGGCTTCTACCTCGACTTTCCTGGCCTGGCCCTCGAACCGGGCTGCATCTACGAAGCGGACTTCGATCGCTATTCGGCCGAACAGCCAGCCGTGGTGTACGCCCACGTGGCAACCCAGCCCGATCGTCCCGGGCAGCTGGCGCTGCAGTATTGGACCTTCTGGTACTACAACGACTGGAACAACAAGCACGAGGGGGACTGGGAAGGCATCTCGATCCTCTTCGATGCCGACTCAGCGGCAGCAGCGCTCGAGACCACGCCGGTCGAGATCGGTTACGCCCAACACGAGGGTGGCGAGCGCGCCGATTGGGACGCGTCGAAGTTGTCGCGCGAGGGCGACCGGCCAGTGGTGTACTCCTCCGCCGGGTCACATGCGAGCTACTTCGGGTCGGCGTTGTACCTCGGGCGCAGCGGATCGGAGGGCTTTGGCTGCGACAACACCGACGGCCCGTCGACGCGGCTCGACCCCGAGGTCGTGGTGCTGCCCGACGATGTCGACGACCCGTCGAGCGATCTCGCCTGGCTCGCCTTCGACGGTCGTTGGGGCGAGCGCAACGGCGGCCCGTTCAACGGCCCGACCGGACCACGCGACAAGGATCGCTGGGATCGGCCGATCGACTGGCACGACGAGCTGCGTGCCTCGAGCGTGGTCGTGCCAGCTGGCGACGGCTACGGCACCGCGGTGGTCAACTCATTCTGCGACGTCGTCGAAGCCGGATCCGACCTGTTGATCTTCGTCACCAGCTCGCCCGCGGTGGCGCTCGTCGTGCTCGTCGTGTTGGCCACGGTGGCCGGCTGGTTGACCAGACGCACCGATTGGGCCCCGGTTGCACGCCGGCCACTGGTGATGCGGCGGCGGGGCGGCCAGATTCTGCGGGCCGCGCTCGCTGCGTACCGCACTCGTGACGGCCTCGATCTCGCCCGCATCGGCCTGCTCGTCGTGCCGGTGTCGCTGCTGACCGTCCTCATCGTGGCCGTCGTCCGCACGGTGCCGGTGGTATCGAGCCTGATCGATCTCGCCGCCGACGACTCGGCCGTCAGTCTGGTTCTCGGGCTCGTGGCACCGGGTGTCACCGGGATCGTTGCCTTCGTCGCCGGATCCGCACTGGTCGCTGCGTGGGTCGGCGGCGAGCGGACCGTGGCCGAGTGTGTCCATGTTGTCCTCGCCCGGTGGCGGCCACTGCTCGGCGGCTTCCTGCGTTCTGCGGCCATCGTCGTCGTGCTGGCGATCACCGTGATCGGGGTCCCGTGGGCGATCCGCCAGGCCGTGCGCTACCAGTTCCTCGCGCCGGCGGTCGTCGTGGACGAGCTCGACGGTCGCGCCGCCCTCGACCGGTCGAGCACCTTGATTCGTGGGCGGTGGTGGCACACCGCGTTGTTTGCTGTGTTGGCCCAGGCGACGGTGGCCGTGGTGGCGATGGTCGTCGGCCTGTTGCTGCTGATCGTGCTCAGCAGTGTCCCACTCTGGCTGTTCAGCGCACTGATCAGCGTGGTCGTCGCCGCAGTGGTCCCGCTTGCTGCGCTGGCGATGGTGCTCCTGTACGGCGACGCCGTGGCGCAGGTCGACACCGCCGATCGTGTGACCGTTGGGGTCTGACCCCAACGGTCACAGTCACTGCGGAGCTGGTGGTGGCTGCGGCGGGGACTGTGGATCGCTGTCGCTCTCGGCCGCGGGTTGGGCCTGCGCGGCTGCCTGCGCCTCGGCCTGGGCAGCCTCGGCGCGCGCCCGCAGGGTTGCCTGTTCGTTGGCCGCCTGCTGTGCTGCCGCAACCTGCAGGTGATACTGCACCGCGGCGTCGCTGGCCGTGGCTGCCCGCGACGCCGCCTGATCGAGATCGTGCTGCCGCTCGGCGCGATGCAACTTGACCGTCAGCCAGTCGAGGAACGCCCGGGTGAGCAAGAGCAAGATCCCGTAGATCACCATGGCGAACAGGATCGATGTGTCGAGAATCGCATCACCGGTGATCTCGACAGGTTGGAAGATGCCGCGGAACGGCTCCATCACCCGATCGAGGTTGCGGTACGCCCACTCGGTGTAGCCGGTGTTCGGGTCGGCGCCGAGCAGCAGGAGCAGAAACCCCTGCAACAGGATCAACAACGACACGATGAAGAAGGCGTACACGACGTACACGACGGCACGGATGATCCATACTGTCGTCGCCTTGGCATCTCGTTGGGTCATGATGGTCAGCGTAGGACGTGACGGGTCGAGCCTGGTGGAGGGGTGATGAACGAGGCAGGAACGACACCCGGGTTGGTGTGCGCTCACCATCACCTGTACTCCGCGTTGGCCCGTGGCATGCCGCCACCGCCGCGTTCACCAACCAGCTTCCTCGACGTCCTCGAGCTGATCTGGTGGCGACTCGATCAGGCGCTTGATCTGGAGATGCTCGAATGGTCGGCCAAGCTCGGCGCTCTCGAAGCACTGACCGCCGGGTGCACGGCGATCATCGATCATCACGAGTCGCCGAATGCGATCGAGGGTTCACTCGACGTGATCGCAGCGGCGTGCGCCGAGGTTGGCGTGCGCGTGCGCTGCGCCTACGGCGTCACCGATCGCCACGGTGCCGTCGGCGCGCGCCGCGGGTTGGCCGAAAACGAGCGCTTCTTGCGCTCCGGTGGCGACGGGATGGTCGGTGTGCATGCCGCGTTCACGTGCCTGCCGGAAACACTCGATGCTGCGGCCGACCTGGCCGCACAGTTCGGCGTCGGGGTGCACATTCATGTCGCCGAGGGTCCCGACGACATCGAGGCGGCGACTCGCCTCGCCGGGTTGACCACCGACGACTGGCTGCTGGTGCACGGCGTGTTGCTCCCCGACGATCATGGGCTCGACGGGATCATCGTGCACAACCCGCGGTCGAACATGAACAACTCGGTGGGGTACGCCGAGCCGCAGCGCTTCACCAACGCAGTGGCCCTTGGCACCGACGGCATCGGCGCCGACATGCTCGACGAGTTTCGGCTGGCGTTTGTGGCCGCACGTGCGGTCGATCTCGCCGCCGACCCGGCTGCGGCATGGGCGATGCTGGAGACCGGCTGGCAACTGATTCCGGCGGCGCTGGACGACGTGGTGCAGTGGAGTTATGCCCCGATGGAGCCGTGGCATCTGGCGTACACACCAGGCGTGTGCGCCCATGATGTGTGGGTCGACGGCGAACAGGTCCTCGACGATGGTGTCCCGACACGCGTGGATGCCGCCGAGATCCGCGCCAAAGCGAGCGAACAGGCGAGCCGCCTGTTCGCGCTGCTCTGAACCGATTGCTCGGCCTTACCTCGAGCCTTCGGGTTGCGAACTGTTGGACGGCCTTGCGCCAGCAGCGGCTCCCTGGCGGTCGCGCGCTGCGGCCCTGCCGTCGGGCCGGCGCCGGGAGCGCCAGCGACCAAGCCTGGCGTGAGGCCGTCCAGATGTGGGGTGCTCAGGCGTGAAGTACGGCCGAGCCAATGATCGTGATCACGTGACGACGACGGTGGTGCCGACCTCGGCGAAGGCCCAGAGGAAGGCGGCGTCGAGGTTGTGCTGGCGCTGGCAGCCGCCCGACAGGCGAGTGCCGAGTTCGTCGGTGGTCTGATAGGGCGAGTTGTCGTTGACGTGCAGTGGGATCGCATGAAAGCCGATGTGGCCGATCTCGGTGCGTTGGTAACGGATCATCTGCGGCAACCAGGCCTTGCCGTTCCACGCCGTGGACATGTCAGAGCGGCTGTACACCTGGTGCGTGCCCGGCATCTCGTTGCTGTACTTGCTGCCCGATACCAGCCACGAGCGCAGGATCTGGCCCTCGCCGTCGACCGCCCACACCCGCTGGCCGGCACGGTCATACACCACGCGGCGACCGCTGCCGGAGTTCTCGGGAAGTGGTGGCGCATCGTCGCCCGCTGACGCCACCGGCGAGAGTTCCACGCCCCATAGGTCGGTGGCGCCCGGCGCTGGCGCTGGTGTGCGCGTGACGAACGACTCTTCGTCGGGCCAGATGTTCAGTTCGATTGCGCTCTCCCGGCCGACCACTCCGTCGACGTACAAGTTGTTGTCGGTCTGGAACGTTTGCACTGCGGACACGGTCTTTTCGTCGAACACCCCGTCGGCGGGTCCGTCGTAGATCCCGTCGGCGATCAACGCGTCCTGCAGACAAGCGACGCCGTCGCCGGTGGCGCCATAGCGCAGCGACAGTGCGCCAATCGTGCAGCCACCATCGGCTCGCTCGGGTTCGACGGGGCCATCGCCCTCGGCAGCGTTCTGTCCGAGTTCGCCGTCGCCGAGTGCCAGGTCCGGCAACACCGCCGCGCCGGTGGCAACGCCTGCTGCGTTGGCCGACTCGGTGACGAGTGCAGCAGCGCTTGCGGCGAACTCGGCCGTGTCGATCGTTTGAGAACCGGAGTCAGCAGTGACGAACGCGCCGACCGCAGCGGCTCCCAGCACGGCGGCCACCGAGGCGCGCAACGCCACCGTTCGGCGGCGGGCGGCGCGATCGGGGGTGGTCCCGAGTGGTTCGGGCGTCGGCAGCGGCTGCATGTCGCGCGACGACGCTACCCGTTGCCGCACGCCATGTCCTCAGCCTTCGCGAAACGTCCGAGAAACGGCGTTGGTGTATCACCGATTCTGTGTGCGAAATCCGGCGCCTCGCGCTGAGATTCGCCAGAATTTCGGTCAGAACGCGGATGACGCTGCAGTGAGCCGGTTCGTCGAGTCGGCGACGGCCAGCAGGCGGGCGGGTGCGTTCAGGGCCAGCCGCGAGTGCGGCTCGCGCTGATCCCTGGAGCCGGATTGCGCAGGGTGCCGCGTGGGCGATATGCGCATCGCCGGTCGTTGCTCAGCCGGGCGACCACGGTCAACTCCGGCTGCGTGAGCTCGGGGATGCGGTCGGCCGACCACACCGCGAGGGCAGCACCGGTCGTGCCGATCTTCCCGCTGGCGCCCCGGCCACCGGTGGAGTGCAGCACGCGCGCCGGCCCGATCGTGAGGCCGTCGACGTCGTCGGTCCGGCGCTGCAGGGGGTACGGACCAACCGACCCGGTCACGCTCTGATCGGGCTGCGAACGCATCGTCAGCCGGTGTCGACCGATGTGGCCATCGATGCTCCCGTCGTCGGCAACGGTGACGTCGATCTCGGCATCGCCGACGCGACCGACGAAGCCGATCAGCGGTTCTTGGCTGGCCGTCAGGTTCAGTGCTGCCAGCACGACGCGTCGTCCGCGGATCGGCCGGCGAGCACGTACCACGATCGTGCCAGCGTCGCTCGACGCCCGCCACGTCACGTCGTCCGATGTGGCTTTCTCTGCGTCGGTCGTCGACTCGAACACCGCGCCGGTGAGCTGGGCGACGTCCTCGATCGTGCGTCGATCGCGATCGCCGAGTTGCTGGCGGTACGCCCGATCGGGCCACGACTCGCCAGCGGCGCGCTTGTGGATCGTCAACCGATGACGCACCGTCGTACCGGCCGCCGCTGCCTCGAGCTGCCACGACTCGGTGACGGGTCCCGCCGATCGGTGTGGCGGCGTCAGCGAGTGCCTACCGCCCATCGTTCCCCAGCCGCTCTCGGCGACCGATTCCGGCCAGTCGACGTCGATCGGCCCCGCCAGTGGGCCGCCCGCCAGCACCAGGTCGTTCAACGCCAGCCCCACCACCTCGGGAGCGAGCGCCAGCTCGTATCTCGTCTCGGCCAGAACGATCGGTGCGTCGGCGGATGCTGGCCGGGGACGTTTCGTCCGCCCGATCGAGCGCCGCGCCTGGCGGAGGAGTCGAGCGGCGCTCGAGACGCCGTCGCCGGATCCCGACTCTGCGGTCGTCACTGCGTGGCCGCCTCGATCAGCGCGTCGGTGGCGTCCTCCAGCGACCGGCGAAACAGATCGCCGTCGGTCACGGCAGCACGGTCGCTGTGCGCTGCGAGGTGCACGGTGCCGTCGTAGCTGAACAGCGTGATGTTGACGGCGCTTCCCGCGAGGGGGCCGAAGGCATAGAACTGCTTGATCTGGGCGCCACCGCTCCACACCGGAAACGGCGGGCCTGGCACGTTCGATGCCGTGACGTCGCACCCCTGCATCATCGACCCGAGGATCGACACTGCGGTGGTCGCACCGAGCCGGCCGATCGCCGCGGAGATGTCGTTGACGTAACGCAACGCCGGCTCGTTCCGGGCGGCGCGCAACGTGGTGCGCACCGCGCGCACACGGTCGAGCGGCGCGAGGTCGCCGACGTCGATCTCCATACGGGTCGGCACGAACCGGTTCGTCGCATCGCCCACCTCGTCGGCGGTGCGCACGCTGATCGGCATGTGCAGCCGCAATCGATCGCAGGGCTCGTTGAACGCGTCGTGATAGCGCCACAGGCCGTCGAGCACGATCGCGACGAACGCGTCGTTGACGGTGCCCTCGGCCGCTCTCGCCGAACGCTTGATGTCGGCCAATGGGCGACGGACCACGTCGAATCTGCTCGACATCGACCGTTCGGTGAGCAACGTGCTCAGCGGCGTGGTCGTCGGTTTGACCACTCGTGCGACCGAGCCGGTCGTGCGACCGAGACGCTGCACCGAACCGATCGGATCGCGGGCGAGGTCGGCTGCGGCGCGCATCGTCGCCTCGCCGAAGCGCCGCCCGGTCGATGCGTCTTGGGCGGCGCGGTGCAGCAGCGCCCGCGCTGGCATACGGGCGATCGCCGAGGCGCGTGCCGCCTCCAGCACCACTGCGTTGTCGCCGCCGTCGGCGGGTCCATCGGGGTCGAGATCGACCAGGTGGGCGAGCATCTCCACCATGCCCAATCCATCGGCGATGGCATGGTGCACCTTCATCACGATTGCCGCGCGCCCGTTGGTGAGACCGTCGATCACCACCAGCTCCCACAGCGGGCGGTCGCGGTCGAACGAACGGTCGGCGAGACGCGCGGCGTACGCCAACACGTCGCGGCGTTTCACCTTCTTGCCAGGGAGTCGGGCCCACGAGTAGTGGGCGTCGACGTTGAAGTACGGATCGTCGGCCCAGCGCGGGGTGGTCACCGGATCGTCGACCACACGCTGGCGCAGGCGGGGCAGCCGTTCGAGTGCGTGGGCCACTGCGTCGTCCATTCGTCGCCGCGTCGGGGCGTGGTCGAGAATCCACACCGACGCGATCGTCGAGCGCAGCAGCGGGTTGCGCTCGACACGCCAGATCAGCGCGTCGCTCTCGCTCATCCACTCGTCGTAGACCAGCTCGGTCGGCTCGGTCGTCTGAGTCGGCTCGGTCGGCTCGGTCCGTTCGGTCGTCTGAGTCGTTGCGGTCGAGCTGGGGTCGCGTTTCGCCGCGCTCATCACCCCAGCTTCGCACGCCGTGTCGTCGGCGGTTTTCGGGGGTGCGATACTTGGGCCGTGAAGCAACTCACCGGTCTCGACGCGAGCTTCCTGTACATGGAGTCGCCGACCACGTTCGGTCACGTCAACGGCCTGGCGATCTACGAGCGTCCGAGCGACGACTTCGACCCGTTCCAGGCCACGTACGACCGGTTGGGAGCGATGATCGGTCGGCTGGAACCGATGCGCCGACGGCTGGTCGAGGTGCCGTTCAATCTCGACCATCCGTATTGGATCGACGACCCGGATTTCGATCTCGACTATCACGTTCGCCACATCGGGTTGGCCCCGCCTGGCGGGTTCGATCAGCTCGGGGAGCAGGTCAGCCGCATCGTTGGCCGGCCCATGGACCGCAGCCATCCGTTGTGGGAGTGCTACGTGATGGAGGGACTCGCCGACGGTCGATGGGCGATGCTCACCAAGACGCACCACGCCACCATCGACGGCGCGTCCGGGGTGCTACTGCTCGGGCTGATGACCGATACCGACCCCGACGCGCCGCCGCCCGAACCCGTCGAGTGGGAGGGCGAGCCCGTGCCCACCGACTCAGAGCTGCTGCAGCGCACCATGGGCCACTTGGCGGCCAACCCGGTGAAGGGCATGCGGTTGTCGTTGCGGATGGTGCGCGATCTCGCTGACGCCGCAGGGATCAACAGCGTGTCGGCGATGGCGACGGCCACGCGCGACGCACTGAAGGCCGTGGTCGGTGGCACAGGACCGTCCGACCGCGAGGGCTCGAACCGCGTGAACATCCCGCTGTCGCCGGCCCCGCCCACCCCGTGGAACAAGACGATCACCCAGCACCGTCGTTTCGCTATGCGCTCGGCGTCGCTGGCCAACATCAAGGCGCTCAAGGCCGCTGCCGGCTGCACGGTAAACGACGTGGTCATCGCCATGTGCACGGGGGCGCTGCGCGAGTACCTGTTGCGCCACGACGAGCTGCCCGACGAACCGCTGCGAGCGATGGTGCCGGTGTCGGTGCGCACCGGCGACGAAGAAGACCCGTGGACCAACCGCGTCGGGGCGATCATCTGTGAGTTGCCGACCAACGAGGCCAACCCGCTCGACCGGTTGAAGCGTTGTCACGACGCGATGCAAGACGCCAAGCGGCAGTTCGAGTTGATTCCCGCCGACACGATCGCCGAGTTCGCTCAGGTATCGCCGCCGTTGGTGGCTGCTGCGGCCAACCGGTTGCAGTCGCGGCTGCGTCTTGCCGACCGGTGGAACCTGCCGACCAACGTGGTGATCTCCAACGTGCCCGGCCCGCGTGAGCCGCTGTACTTCGCTGGCGCCCGCCTCGACGACTACATACCGGTGTCGACGATCACCGACGACATGGGGTTGAACATCACGGTGCACAGCTACCTCGATCGTCTCGACATCGGGTTGATCGCGGCGCGCGATCTGGTGCCCGACCTGTGGGATCTTGTCGACCTGCATGTCGAGGAGCTCGACGTGTTGTTCGAGGCGACCAGTGCCGAACGCGCCGAAGACGAGCCCCCCGCCGAACTCCGCCGCGCCGACCTCGTCTAGTCAGAAATCCTGTCGATGCGGCGCGCCACGCGCCGGATTTCGGCAGGAGAACCGCGGAACTCCTGCCCGGACGCCGCGCCACGCGCCGGATTTCGGCAGGAGAACCGCGGAATTCCTGCCCGGACGCCGCGCCACGCGCCGGATTTCGGCAGGAGAACCGCACGTGCGCACTGCGTCTGCCGAATCGGTGGGCGACGTTCGCGGCCGCGAGAATGCTCGAATGGATTTCGACCTCCCACCAGCCGACCATCCCGCACGCGCCAAGGTGCGCGAGTGGATCGCGGCGAACCCATCTCCGAGCGGCAAGGACATGGCCGAGGCTGGCTACGTTGTGCCGCACTGGCCGGCGCCGTGGGGGCTCGACGCCAGCCCGATCGAGCAGCTGGTGATCGACGAAGAGTTGACCGAGGCCGGGATCCGCCGACCGAGCAACCAGATCGGAATTGGCTGGGCGGCGCCAACCATCTTGATGGCGGGAACTCCCGAGCAACACGAGCGGTACCTCCCGAAGATCTTCTCCGGAGAGGAGTTCTGGTGTCAGCTGTTCTCCGAACCCGACGCTGGATCTGACCTCGCCAACCTGGCCACCCGAGCAGTCCGCGACGGCGACGAGTACGTGATCAACGGGTCGAAGATCTGGTCGAGCGGCGCACACCACGCGCAGTACGGAATCCTCATCGCCCGCACCGATCCCGACGCGCCGAAACACAAGGGGATCTCCTACTTCATCTGTCCGATGGACGCAGAGGGCCTGTCGATGAGCCCGATCGTCGATATGACCACTGCGCACTCGTTCAACCAGGTGTTCTTCGACAACGTGCGCATTCCGGCATCGTTGCGCGTTGGCGACGAGGGCGACGGATGGCGCCTGGCCAAGGTCACGCTGTCGAATGAACGCGTCTCGTTGTCGTCGGCTGGCTCGCTATGGGGTGTCGGTCCCTCAGCGGAGGATCTGCTCGACCTCGTGCGCGCCGACGGCGGACTCGCCGACCCGGTGTTGCGCGACCAGGCTGCTGAGCTGCACATCGAGGCGGAGTTGATGCGGCTCAATCGGCTCCGCACGTTGACCGCTGCGCTCCAGGGCAAGACCCCTGGGCCCGAGGCGTCGATCCAGAAGATCATGGCCGACGAGCACGGTCAGCACGTGATGGAGTTGGCCAAGGCGCTGTCCGGCGCAGACGGGATGATCGCCGGGTCGGGGCCTGCCGGCGCGATCCCCGATCGCGCCAAGAGCGGGCCGACCGAGAACAACTTCCAGGGTTCGGCCAATGGCCAGCGCGCTGTCGACCCGATGTGGCACTACGGCTACCTCTTCAGTCCCGCGCTGACCCTGGGCGGCGGCACGTTCGCGGTGCAGCGCAACATCGTTGCCGAGCACGTTCTCGGGCTCCCGCGCGAGCCGAACGTCGAAAAGGGGATGACCTGGTCCGAGTCCCGGAGGGCCAAGAACCCCGCCTAACCCGCGAAGCAGACCGCCACCAGCGGGGCCGGCTACCGTCGGCGCCGTGAGCGAACACCTCGGCTTCGGGATCGACATCGGTGGCACCGGCATGAAAGGGGCGATCGTCGACCTCGGCAACGGCGAGCTCGCGTCCGATCGCTTCCGCATCCCCACGCCGCATCCGGCGACGCCCGACGCGATGTGTGGCGTCGTCGCGCAGATCGTCGAGCATCACAGCTGGACCGAGCTGCTCGGCGTGTGTTTCCCCGGGATCGTCCGCCGCGGCGTGGTGCACTCGGCGGCCAACGTCGACAAGTCGTGGATCGATGTCGATGCGAACGCGATCTTCTCCGAGGCGGCGGGAGCGCCAGCCAAGATGCTCAACGACGCCGACGCTGCCGGCATCGAGGAGATGCACTACGGCGCGGGACGGGGGCGCGATGGCGTGGTCCTCGTGCTGACGTTCGGTACCGGCATCGGCTCGGCGCTGTTCACCGACGGGGTCATGGTGCCGAACACGGAGTTCGGTCATGTCGAGCTCGACGGCCACGATGCCGAACGCAAAGCCGCCGCGAGCGCGCGTGATCGCGAGGATCTCAGCTGGAAGCACTGGGCACGGCGCGTCGAGAAGTATCTGCGGCACATGGAGATGTTGCTGTCGCCGGACTTGATCATCGCCGGCGGTGGCGCCAGCAAGCACCCCGAC
Source organism: Actinomycetota bacterium (assembly GCA_039194665.1). GTDB lineage: Bacteria > Actinomycetota > Acidimicrobiia > Acidimicrobiales > Ilumatobacteraceae > JABSQH01. The sequence goes on along the minus strand of JBCCVW010000127.1, from coordinate 765 downwards.
AAGTGGTTGCCGCGCATTGACATCGACACCGAGATCGTTCCCGCCGAGCTGGCCAACAACGCCGGCATCGTCGGCGCGGCTGCGCACGCCGACCAGTTTCGGCGGCGGGCCGAAGCGCTGGCCACGCCGCCGCCGACCGAGTAGCGCCGACGGACGAGCGCGGCGCGCGGCGGCTCAGCTGTGGGCTGGGTCGTTGCGCCCGGCGTAGGTGCGGAGCACCAACACCACGAGCGTCACTACCACCACCGGACCAACAAAGAACAGAGCCACCGCGCCGTACTCATCGCGGAGCGCGTTCTCCGTTGCGTCGAGCACCAACCACACGATGTAGCCGGCGTACATCAACACGAAGACGATGCCCTCCCACCGGTTGAGCACGTACCCGTGGGCAAACACGGGCAAGCACGCAATGGCCACCGCGATCATCACCGGGAAGTCGACGCGGACTGCGCTCTCGGCCACCGGGAGTGGGTTTGGTGCCACGGCTGCAGTGATGCCGAGCACGGCGAGCAGGTTGAACAGGTTGGAGCCGATCGCGTTGCCGACGGCGAGGTCGCGCTGGCCACGAATAGCCGCCAGCACCGACGTGGCGATCTCGGGCAACGATGTTCCGACAGCGACGACCGTGAGGCCGATCACCAAGTCGCTCACGCCGAGTTCGCCGGCGATGTCGCTGGCCGCGCTGACCAGCGACTGCGACCCGAGTACCAGGAATCCGAGGCCGACGGCGACGAACACGATGTCGGCCCATACCGAGCTCTCGCG
>JBCCVW010000126.1:0-13505 GCA_039194665.1 Actinomycetota bacterium | reverse complement strand
GGCCCAACGTGCACCTCGTCAATCTCGCCAAGACACCGATCGAGCGCGTGAGCGCGCGCGGCATCGTCACCTCCAACGGCGAGTACCCCCTCGATCTCATCGTGATGGCGACAGGATTCGATGCGATCACCGGCGCATGGGACCGGATCGACATCACCGGCGTCGACGGGCGCTCACTGGCCGACGCGTGGAGCGACGGCCCGCGTACCTACTACGGCCTCATGGCGCACGGCTTCCCCAACCTGCTGATGGTGGCGGGACCGCAGAGTGTGTCGGGGTCGACCAACTTCCCCCGCGCGATCGAAGGCGGCGTCGACTGGATCACCAACTTCGTCGCGTTCGTGCGCGAGCGCGGCATCACCCGCTTCGAGGCCACCGCGGCCGCTGAGCAGGAGTGGATCGACGAAGTCGTCGCTCGCCAGGATCGTTTGCTGATCCGCCGTAGCCAAGGCTGGTACACCGGCTACAACCGCAACGTCGACGGGCACGGCGAAGGGACGGCGCGCTACATGGCGTACTGGGGCGGCGCGCCGCGCTATCACTCGATGATCGAACAGTTAGCGGCCGACGAGTATCCGGGCTTGCTGTTCGAGCACACCGAGTGAGCGGTTGAGTGGCTAGCGCACGGCGGCGCCGTCGCGGATCTCCCAGATGAAGCCGTCGTCGCCGAGATCCAGTCGCTGCTGAACCACGAGACGCTTGTCTTCCATCGCCGCGAGCCCTTCCCACAACGAGTTCCACGCGTCGAACACGACAGGATGAACCGCCGCAGCGTCGAACATTCGCCACTCGCGGATGCGCACCCGCATGTGGTCGCCTTCGTCGTTCGTGGCACACCCCGGCCCGTGCGCGCCGAGCAGCCGGGCGAACCGCTCCACGAACATGTCGTCGGCGAGCGGCGTCGGCGAGTCTGGTCGGAGCATCGCCACGATCGCCTGGTGGTACTGCATGCCGATCTGATGGCCCACCACCGTGGCCACGCTCCGCGTATCGGCGGGGCCGAGCACTTCGACCATCGCCGGCAGGATCGTGTGGATGTAGTTCATCGAGTAGTTGCGTTCGACCTTGGCCAGGCGGACCGGGTCCCAGCTCGGCGCCGGGAGCGGCTGCGCGGGGCCGGGCGGCTGCTCGCCAGGGCGGAACCTCACGCGATCCTCGGGAGCGAGCGGTTCGGGTTCTTCGAGGTAGTAGCCGACGAGCCCCGGCTGGCCGTCGGTGGTCTGTGAGGTAGCGACGAATCCCAGACGGTTGTTGCCGAGCGACACGCCGTTGTGTCCATGCCATCCCCGCAACATGGCTCGGCTGAGCTCGGTCGGAATTCCGCAGACGGCGGTGCCGTCGAAGATCCACCGTGGCGGGAGGTAGCGCACCCACGACTTGGTGTCCGACTCGGGAATCCACTCGACACGCACACCACCGAGGGCGTTCGACAACACGTGGTACTTGGCGCAGGCCACCGCGTCGGGCTCGTCGGTCAGGCCGAGCTTCTCCAGCCCGGGCAAGAACGCCTCGAGATGTTGGTTGCGAAACACCCGAAACACCACGTCCGCGGCAGGGGCCGCGCCCAGACGGGTGACCATGCCGAGCAGCAGTCCGGTGAGGAATCGGTGGTACAGCTCGGCCAGCGCGGCCCAGCCGTCTGGATCGTCGGGGGCTCGGCGACCGAACTCGTGAGAATCGCTCATCGGGTCATCCTGACACGTCGGCCTTGCAAAGTGAATCGTTTTCACCTATGTTTATGAAACCGATTCACCTATTTCGACTCTCTCTCTCTCTCTATCTCGCTCGGAGGAACCATGGAATTCGAGACCGTGCTGTACGGCGTCGACGCCCCGATCGCCACGATCACCCTGAACCGGCCTGAGGAACTCAACACCATCGTCCCACCGATGCCCGACGAGTTCGAGGAGGCAGTACGCCTCGCCACGGTCGACGACGACGTCAAAGTGATCGTCGTGCGCGGCGCCGGCAGAGCGTTCTGCGGCGGTTACAACTTTGGCGGCGGATTCGACCACTGGGGTGAGCGGATCAGCACCGACGGGAAGTGGGATCCGGGCAAGGACTTCGCGTGGAGTACCGATCGACTCACCGCACCGACGCAGAAGTTCATGTCGATCTGGCACTCGCACAAGCCCGTGATCGTGCAGATCCACGGGTGGTGTGTCGGCGGCGCGAGCGACACAGCCTTGTGCGGCGATCTGGTGATCGCCGCCGACGACGCGCGCATCGGCACCCCCTACTCGCGGATGTGGGGCGCCTACCTGAGCGGGATGTGGCTCTACCGTTTGGGGCTGACCAAGGCGAAGGAGTACGCCCTGACCGGCAAGCCGCTGTCCGGGGTGGAGGCTGCCGACATCGGACTGATCAACGAGTCGGTCCCCTTCGACCGATTGGAAGCGACCGTGCGCGAACGAGCGATGCAGCTGGCATCGATCCCATCGTCGCAGTTGGCGGCGATGAAGCTCGTCGTCAACCACGCGTACGAAAACATGGGTGTATCGAGCACCCAGGTGCTCGGTCCGATTCTCGACGGTCTCATGCGCAACACGCCTGACGCCATCGACTTCATCGAACGGGCCCAATCAGAGGGTGTGCGCGCGGTGATCACCGAACGCGACGGCCTGTTCGGCGACTACAGCCAGGCGCCGACCGACGAGCAACCCGATCCGTCCCACGTGATCACGCCGTGACCGGCGTGCGTCGCGGCATGATGGCCAGATGACGGCCGCCACCAGCGACCATCTCACCGACAAAGGCCGGCGTACACGAGAGCGACTGCTGGAGGTTGCCGGCATCGAACTGCGCGATCGCGGCGTCGTCGAAGTGACCGCAGTTGCCGAACGCGCCGGCGTCAGCGTCGGCCTGCTGTATCGCTACTTCGCCAACAAAGACGGACTCGTCACGGCGCTGATCGACGAGTTCTACGACCAGTACGAGGCGGTGGTGTTCTCCCAGGCACCCCCGGCCGACGTCCACTGGACCGAGTTCGAGCGGGTGCGCATTGTGCGCGAGGTCGACTTCGTGTTCGATCATCCGCTGGGCCGAGCGATCATCGGCGGACCGCCCGCCGAGCCAGCGGCCGCGTTGGCCGACGGACGCCGCCTGGGCAGGCACATCGAGATGGCGGCTCGCAACATCGCCCACGGTGTGCGCCGTGGCGAGATCGACGTGGCGGTCGACCCACGCTTGGCCGGAGCAGCGATCATCGGCGGGTTGCGATCGTGTTTGGCGATGGCCCTCGCCGCCGGCAACGACATCAACCGGGCCGATGTCGTCGACGCCGTCGAGCAGGCATCCGCAGGGCTCATCACACCAGGCTGAGGGCGCTGACGGCGCTGAAGGCTGACGGCGCTGAGGGCTGACGGCGCTCAGGCAAGCGAGTCGAGGACCTCGTCGAGGTGCTGCTCATGCAGCTGCGCAGCGGCTTCGCCCTCATCGGCGGCCAGCAGCTCGGCCACGTGCCGGTGCGTCACCCACCCGTGGGGCAACGTGATCGCTGCGGTGCGGGCCACGACGAGGCACGTGCGGAAATGCAACGGTCGGAGCGCGTCGATTGCGGCCTCGTTGTGTGATGCCGCAACCAGCCGTTCGAGCAGCTGATGATGCGCGACGTTGAGCCGGCCGACATCGCCAACCTCCATGGCCGCATCGCCGTCGTCGAGCGCACGGGCGATTCGGGCGTGATCGTCGGTGGTGGCACGCTCGGCAGCCTGGCGGAGCGCAGTGGGTTCGAGTAGTCGACGAGTGTCGACGAGATCGCGCATGGCGACGGCGCCGATCGAAGCGGGATCGACGACGAACGCGCCGCGGTTGCCGTGAAGTTCGACCAGGCCGAGCGCTTCGAGCCCGCGCAAACACTCCCGCACCGGAGTGCGCGACACGCCAAAGCGCTCGGCCAGGCCGGCAGCGGTGACGTGCGAGCCCGGCGGCAACTCCGTCGACACGATGGCCAAGGCGATCCGATCGATCAGCGCCAAATCGCCCGTGGTCGAAGTCACGCCATCATCATGACGCCATCATCATCGCGTGCTCATCATGACGTGGTCATCATGACGTCGTTGCCCCGACCGGTATCGCACTGTCGGTCAGGTGACGCGCCCCGACCAGAGCGTGGACACCGACGATGACGGCGCCTCCAGCGCACGCGTGAGCGGCGAGCGCGGACTCGACCAACGACGAACTGTGCTCGTCGAGTTGCGTGAACGGCTCGTCGACCAAGACGACGGACGCTCCCACCGCCAGCGTCCGGGCGATCGCCACACGCCGGCGTTGGCCACCTGACAAGTCCGCGACACGGCGGTGCGCCAACGCACCGATACCAAGCGCATCGAGGTGATGATGTACTCGTCGCCGGAACTGATCGTCGGGACGTCGGCCCCGGCCGAACGCAGCGTTCTCCGCGACCGAACGCCAGGGGAGCAACCGCGGCTCTTGGAAGCACATCGCGCGTGCGCCGAGGGCGTCGACTCGACCCGACCACGGCGCAGCGACACCCGCCAACGTCCGCAACATCGACGTCTTGCCAGCCCCGGACGCTCCGATGATCGCCACGGTGTCGCCCCGCCGCAGTACGAACGTCGCTGGAGCGGTCCGAAACGAGCCCCGGCCGGCGACGACCGCATCTGCCGTGAACAACACGTCGCTCACGGTGCGCGCCCGTACACCGCGAGGTAGTGGTCGTCGATCGCTACGCCATCGGCCGTGGTCACCGCTCGCCCGTGCGCCTCGGCGATGAGCAGTGCTCGCACAGCTGGCCAGTGGCCGGTCCGTTCGAGTTCGGCCCGGTGCAGTCGTAGGCCACCGGCGGCATCGGTCATCAGGTCGACTGCATGGCCTGCGCTTGGCGCACACCAGCGCACGGCCCGTGGTTCGACGTGTACGTCGACGAATCCGGCGTCGGTCATTGCCGACATGGCCGCGGTTGCGCTACCGAGTTCGACCGGAAACGGAACGGCTCGGCGGTCGAGCGCGCGGGCAAGGATCGACCGCCAGGTCTCCGGCCATCCACCAGGAGACCAGGCGGACCACGCAAACGGTGCGTGCGGACGGAGGCAGCGTCGGACCTCGGCGAGCACGGCGCGCGGGTCGGCAGCGAAGATCAGCGCGAAGTTCGAGATCGCAGCATCAACACTGGCGTCACCGAGAGGAATCTGCATGGCATCGGCGAGCAGCTGTGCACCACCGTTTCGGCGTCCGGTGCGCACCTGTTCGGGTGAGCGGTCGAGGCCCAGCGGCGCCCACCCGGCATCGATCGCCAATGGGAGCGCTGTGCCAGTTCCACTGCCAACATCGACGAGGTGCGCCCTCCCGTCGTCGGGTGGGCCGACTCGGTGGAGTAAGTGCCGTGCCGCCGGCAGGACGTGCTGCGCCATGACCTCGTAGCCACTCCAACGGGACTCCGGCACCGCGGCCGTCATCGCCAGTGACCTGTGCTGCACGATCGCCAGAATTCTGCTGCGCTCCCTACGACGACCCCGTTGACCATGGTGTATAAGGTATGCCTATCGTAGATTGCATGCAATCTTTGAATCGAGTTCTCTTCGTCGGTTGCGCGGCTGCGGTCGCCCTTGCGGCCTGCGGCAGCGATGACGACACCACCGCGCCGACCGATGCCGCACGCGCCACGGCGGCCAGCCCCACCACATCGATGCCACCAGAGGTCACCTCCAGTCCATCGACCGCACCATCGACTTCCACCGACGCACCGGCCACCTCCCCATCGGCGACGACGTCGTCGACGACGTCGGCCCCTGCCGAAAAGGTTGCGCTCACGGTAGGGGTCCCATTCGGCGTGGTGCCGATCAGCGCACTCGGCTCGCTCGACGCCGACCCGGAACTCGTCGACGTTGCGAATGTCACCGAGCAGTCGATCGCCACTCCCGACCAACTGCGCACTGGTTTCATCGCCGGCGACCTCGACGTGGCGGTGGTACCGACGAACATCGGCGCTGCACTCTCCAATCGAGACGTCGACGTCCGGCTGCTGTCGATCATCGACGCTCAGCTGTTGCGGGTGCTGGGCCCCGCCGGCGCGACCTGGACCGATCTCGCCGGGGCGACGATCGATATCCCCTTCCAAGGTGACATCGCCGACATCGTGTTCCGCGACCTGGCAGCGGCCAACGGGGTGGACCTCGACACCGTCGACATCCGCTACGGCACCGCTCTGCCCGATCTGATCGGCGCCGCCGCAACGGGCAACGTGTCGTTCGCCGTGCTGCCAGAACACTTCGCCAGCGCAGCGGCGACACAAGCGGGAGCCAACGGACACGACCTCGTCCCGATCATCGATCTGCAAGCAGCGTGGAGCGACGACACCGGAGGTGATCGGTTGCCGCAGATCGCGCTCATCGCCACCGGTGCGCTCGTCGACGCCCGACCCGACGTCGTCGCGGCGCTGCGGAACGCGGTCGAACGGGCGATTCGCCACACCGCCGAAGACCCCGAAGGTGCTGCCGCGACACTGGCGGCGGAGACTGGTCTCCCGCAGCCGCTGCTCGCCACCGTCGTGCCCGGCCTGGATATGGAGACCAGGTCGACCGACGACGCAGCTGCCGACCTCGACGTGTTCTTCGCCGATATCAACAGCTCGAACCCCGAAACGCTTGGTGGCGGCCTCCCGTCGCCCGGTTTCTACGCTCCGTGACACGGCGAGCACCGTGCCGTGCGGTGCGTTGACATGGAACGCGGTTCGGCCACGAACACACGACTGCGCTCCGTCCTTCTCGCCGCTGCCGGCAGCGGCGCGCTCGTCATCGTGTGGAGCATCGTCGCGGCGCGCCAGCCGACGGTGGTCGTGCCATCGCCGAGCGAAACGATCGACCGCTTGGTCGAGCTGGGCCCCATCGATGTCGGCACAGAGACCGCACGGACCGGCTGGCGAGCGCTGCGTGGCACGATCGCCGGGTTCGCCGTCGGGCTCGGACTCGGCCTGGCGACCGGCCGTTCCGCCGTGCTCGACTCGCTACTTCGGCCAACGCGCGGACTGCTTGCGGGCGCACCGCCGATCATTGCGGTCGTGCTCATCGCCATCTGGGTTGGCCTCGATGGCGACGCGTCACCGTGGGTGGTGGCGATCGCAGTCGCTCCGTTGGTGTGGATCGCCACACATGAGGCGGTGCGCGCGGTCGACCCTGATCTGGTGGAGATGGCCGCCGGGCTCCACGTCGGACCATGGTGGACGTTGCGGCACATCACCGTACCGGCGATCGTTCCGACGATCCGGGCGTCAGGCGCCTTCGCCGCGGCCAACGCTTTTCGTATCACCATCATGGCCGAATTGTTCGTGAGCGCCGACGGCATCGGCGCACGAATCGCCCGTGCACGTACCTCCATCGATACCCCACAGGTCTTCGCATGGGCACTCGTCGCCATCGTCGCAGCGCTCGTACTCGAAGCACTCTCATTGCGAACTCGGCGCCCGACGAATGACACCGCAGCGGCTGACCAACCGAGTGGAGAACCAACGGTGGACGCGATCGAACGGAACAGCCGTTAGACAGGGATCGGACCAACACCACGACAGAACGGACCGAGCGTGAGCACAACACCATTCGACACCGACGAGATCATCCCGGTGCTCAACGAAATCATGAAGGCCGAATTGTCCGGCGTCGTGCGCTACACGCACTACGGCCTGGTGATCACCGGCCCGAATCGGCTACCGCTCGTTGACTTCATGCATGCACAAGCAGCCGAGTCGCTCACCCATGCGCAGCAGGCTGGCGAGATCCTCACCGGTCTCGGCGGGCATCCCGAGCAAGGGATCTCGCCGATCGAGGAGTCGCACGATCACAGCATCGAGACAATCCTGCACGAGTCGGTCGCCCATGAGCAGCGTGCGCTCGAGCTGTACCGACGGCTCCTCGAGTTGGCCGAGGGGCAGTCGGTGTACCTCGAGGAGTACGCGCGCACGCAGATCGGCGCAGAGGAACTCCACGTCATCGAGATGAACAAGCTCCTGCGCGACTACGCCATCGGCTGAGTACAACTGTGGTGCGTCGAGCACTCCTGTTCGACTTCTTCGGGACGCTGGTCGACTTCGACCCGGACATCCGGCGTGTCGGGGCGCCAGCGACGCACGCGGCGGCGCGCTCGCTCGGGTACGTCGGCGGTCACGACGAGTTCGTCGAGCAACTCGATGCCGCGTGGTCGCAGTTGGCCGAGGAGTCGTTCCGGACGATGCGCGAGTTCGACGACTCGACCGCGTTCGCCAGCTTCGCCGAAGCACACCTCCCGGCAGCGACCCCTCCGCAGATCGACACGCTTGCCGCCGACTTCAGCGCGGAGTGGGCCACCCACATTCGGCCGATTGCCGGCGTCGCCGAGATGCTCGAACGGTTGGCCTCGACGTGGTCGATTGCCATCGTGTCGAACACGCACAGCACATCGATCGTGCCGCGCGTGATGCGGTCGATGAACATCGAAGATGCGGTCGACGCGGTCGTGCTGTCGGTCGATCACGGATGGATCAAGCCGCACCGATCGATCTACGACGCAGCGCTCACACGGCTCGGCGCCGACCCGGCCGTGTCATGGTTCGTCGGCGACAGTCTCGAACCCGACTACACCGGGCCACGAACTATGGGAATGCAGTCGCTGCTCATCGATCCACAACGGCGGCATGAGATACCCGGCGAATACCGCATCGATTCGGTGCTCGATGTCGAGGCAGCTGTTGACTTGAACACCGGTTGAACTCATACGGTGTCCACCATGTCGACTACTCCGTCCCGACCGATCCGGATCGCCGTTCAGCTACACCCGCAACACGCGGACTACAGCGCCCTACGCGATGCAGTGATGCGCGCCGAATCGATGGGCGTCGACGTCGCGTACAACTGGGACCACTTCTTCCCGCTGTACGGCGATGCCGATGGCAAGCACTTCGAAGCGTGGACGATGCTCGCCGCATGGGCCGAGCAGACATCATCGATCGAGATCGGCTGCCTCGTCACATGCAACTCGTACCGCAACCCCGAGTTGCTTGCCGACATGGCCCGCACCGTCGACCACATCAGCGATGGCCGGTTGATTCTCGGCATGGGGTCGGGCTGGTTCGAGCGCGACTACGCCGAGTACGGCTACGAATTCGGCACCGCCGGTTCACGCCTCGACGCGCTCGGCGAAAATCTGCCGCGTATCGAGGCACGGTGGGCGGCACTCAACCCGGCGCCGACGCGCGACATCCCGATCCTCATCGGTGGCACCGGACCGCGCAAGACGCTGCGCTTCGTCGCCCGCCATGCGTCGATGTGGCATGCGTTGTTCCCCGGAGCGCCCGACGACCTTCGCGGCGCGGTCGACGCGCTGCGCGGCTGGTGTGCCGAGTTCGATCGCGACCCGACCGACATCGAGTGGGGAATCGGCCTCCAGCCAGGCGATGCCAACCGTGTGTTCGACGAGCACGCCGCCGAATACCTGTCGATGGGCTTCACCCAGTTCACGTTCGGCACCACCGGCCCCGACTACTCCTTCGATGGCCTCGATCGGTGGCTGGCCTGGCGGGACGAGATCAACGGCGGCTGACGGTCTGCGTCGCCCTGCGTCCGTTGCGTCACTCGGCCGCAAGGGCGCGGGCGATGATCGACCACACGTCGGGGTCGACGCCGAGCCCGAAGTGCGACGATCCGACCTCGACGTGGCGAATGTTCGTCGCCCAAGGATCGACGCACGCTTTCCAATCGACAACCCCATCTGCCTTGGTGTAGATCGCCGTGGTCGGTAACGAGAGTGGATCAGTCCGGTTGGCCTCGTCCTGCAACGCGGCGATGCGGGCACACTCCTCGGCGCCGAAACGGCTCGCGCCGGCGGTGAAGCTCGGACCGCCTTGCGCGGGGGTGCCAAACGTCACCAGCCGGTCGACGAGATCGGGACGATTGCGCGCCGTCTCACGGGCAATGACGCCGCCCAACGACCAGCCGACCAGGAACGCTGGACGCCCGTCTCCGCTCGCCACGAGTTGTTCGAGGACCGGTTCGAAGCGCTCCACCGTGGCCTCGACATCGCTCCCGTTGCGTCCGAGCTGCCAGGGCTCGGCGCGGTGACCAAGCGAGTTCAGATACCAACGCAGCGGCACCAGGCTCTCGGATCCCGTCAACCAACCGGGGATGTCGACCACCAGACGTCCATCACCGCGCGGCGCCCGGCGCAGGTCGCCGCTCTGGCGCAGGAGGCGGAGCGGCTGCAACGCAGTGGTCCACTCTGCAGCGAGACGATTGCGCCCCGGCGGAGCAGTTGGTGCCTCGGTGGTGGGCAGGGCGGTCGGGAGGGTGGTGCGGAGGGCGGCGGAGGCTTCCATGACGCTGTCATGCATAGGTGCCATTCAACCATGACGGTGTCATACTTGCAACGTGACGCGAGCCACTTCGGACCTGAGTGCTACACCGCATACCGGCGGACGCCGCCCGGCCGTGGCCGCGTCGACGGTGCTGGATGCCGCCGAGACTCTGATCGACCACGACGGATTCGACGGCATCTCGGTGCGCCGTTTGGCCGACGCCGTCGGCGTGTCACGGCAGGTGGTGTACACACACTTCGGGGGGATGAACGGTCTGCTCGACGCGCTCCACCAGCGCCTCTCGGCTCGACTCACCACGTCCGTTGCAGCGATCGACGCCACACCCGGAACGACCGACTACCTCCTCGCTGGCGCCGCGGCGTATCGCCACGCGGCGCGGCGCTGGCCCGAGCTCTACCAACTCGTGTTCGAGCGGCCGGTAGCGGAGTACACCATCGGGACCGACGCGGCCGCCGCCGGCATGCGCTCATTCGAGCCCATCATCACCATGGCCAGCGAGTGGCTCCACGCCAACGGCCGAACGGGCGCACGCCGCGGCGAGGCCATCGACCTGGCCCGGTCGATGTGGTCGTCGCTGCACGGCTTCATCGTGCTGGAGCGGGTCGGATTCGCCACCGAGGCGGAGACCGACCGCGTATCGCAACGGGCGATCGAGGCCTTGCTTGCCGGGTGGATCACCACCACCAGCTAGGGCACGCAGACGTCACACGATGCACGGCCGCGCCGTGCTCGCGATCACACGCGCTCGACGAGGCCAGCGGCCCCAAGCGGATCGCGAACCAGCGTCATCAGTGACATGCCGAGCCCATAGGTGTGCAACCGAGCGGGCACCTCGACACGGATGAAACATCCATCCGGGAGGTCGAGTTCGCCGTGACCGGTGATCGAGCCGAGCTTGCCGTCGGCAACGAGCGTCGCGATTTCGGGACTACCGGCACCGAGCAACTCCGCGCGTCCTTGGAACTGGACGGCCGATGGCGGGCCACCGACCGGAACACGGCGGATGGGTACGACCACCGCGGCGTGGGGCGTCGACGCCACGTTGCGCGCCTTGCGGCTGTTGCGCAGCGTGCTCACGTAGAGCGCGTCGTCGACGTACTCGTAGAGCACACCAGCGACATGTGGGCGACCGGCGTCCGAGGTCGTCGCCAGCGTGGCGTACGACCGCTTGGCGATCGAGCGAATCACGGCGTCTGTGTCCGGGCGGTGCAGCGTGTTGTCGTGAGGAACTGTGGTTGTTGACATGACCTCATCAAAACACTGGGAGCAGAGACGTGGAATAGCTCAGACGCTCTGATACATCATCGAACGTCTACACTTGGCTCATGGACCCGCTCACTGGCCTGCTCGACAGCCCGCGGGCGCGCGGCGCATTCGTCATCCGCATGGTGATGCAGGCACCGTGGGGCGTCCGTGTCCTCGATCGAGCGCCGCTGACGATCGCCGCCGTGACCGCCGGCGAGGCCTGGGTGTCGCCGAGCGCCGGCGAGCCGCGCCTCCTCCGACGTGGAGAGATCGCCGTGTGTCGTGGCCCCGAGCCGTACGACCTCAGCGATCGGCCCGACACACAACCGGAGGTGATCGTTCATCCCGGCCAGCGCTGCGAGGATCGGCTCGGGCGTTCCCTCGAGGAGCCGTTCATGCGTGGTGTGCGCACATGGGGCAACTCGCCCGATGGCGACCTCGAGATGATCGTCGGAACGTACGAGCACCTCGGCGAGTCGGGGCGTCGTTTGCTCGATGCACTTCCGCCCTTCTTCGTCGTCGATCGCAACGACGTTGGCCCAGGAGCGCTCGACCTGCTTGCCAGCGAACTCACCCACGATGCACCCGGACAAACACTCGTGCTCGATCGACTGCTCGACCTGGTGACCGTGTCGGTACTCCGGTACTGGTTCGATCGCCACGGCGAGGATGCACCCGGGTGGTGGCGGGCTGCAACCGATCCGGTGGTCGGCCCCGCGCTGCGACTACTCCAGCACAATCCGGGGCACAGTTGGACGGTGGCCGAGGTCGCCTCGGAGGTGGGCGTGTCGCGGGCGCTGCTGGCACGGCGTTTCAACGAATTGGTCGGCCAGCCGCCGATGCAGTTTCTCACCGAGTGGCGACTGTCCATTGCAGCGGATCTGTTGCTCGAACCCGACAGCACTGTGCAGGCGGTTGCGGCCCAAGTGGGATACGGGAGCGGGTTCGCACTCAGCACTGCGTTCAAACGAGAACACGGACTGACACCAACCGAGTATCGGGCCCAAACGCTCGCGGCGTAAACGCACCGAGCGGTCGGCCTCCTCGTCGCGTGCCACCAGCCAAGCGTGGTCCAGTGAAAGACTGACCGCGTGAGTTCGCGATCAATGCGTCCGCGGTTCACTGCCGGTACCGCTGTGCTCGCCCTGCTCGCAGTGGCTGCGTGCGGAGGCGACGGCGAAAGCACCGACACGATCACCCCTACCAGCCCCACCGCGCCAGTCGTGACCACCATTCCCCGACCGTCTACGACGACAAACCCAGCGACGACGGCAGTGCCAGCCACGTCGTCGGCGCAATCGGCCACCGCCAGCACGACCGACACAACCAATCCGCCGACAACTCCCCCGACGACGCCGGCGCCAACCACCACGATTCCGCCGGCGGCGCCGCCGCCGAATGCCAACTTCGATGCGGTGCAGATCGAGTTCGAGCAGGTCGCCGACGTCAACTCGCCGACGGCGGTCGCGTGGCGCGACGGTGATCCGTCGATGTACATCACGACGCAAGACGGGTTCATCTCGCGCAGCACACCGGAGGGGCTCGTCCCGGTCGCCGACCTGTCCAGGGAGACGATCGAGCTGCTCTCTGGCTCCGAACGCGGACTGCTCGGACTCGACTTCGATCCCCGCGATGGGCGGCTGTTCGTCAACCTCACCGACCTCGACAACAACACACGCGTGTGGTCGTACGAGATGGCCGATGGTGCCATCGTTCCCGAGACACGCCGCGAAGTGCTGGCCATCGAACAGCCCGGCGTCGGACACAACGGCGGCGGGTTGCTGTTCGACCCGGACGGCAACTTGTTCATCAGCTCGGGCGACGGCGGGGGGAGCAACGGACGCGACGCAGCGGACACCTCGAAGCTGCTGGGCGTGATCATGCGGATCACTCCCAATCTCGACAGTGACGGTTACGGCATCCCCAACAACAACCCGTTTGCCGACGGTGCCGCCGATCG
>JBCCVW010000125.1:0-13546 GCA_039194665.1 Actinomycetota bacterium | reverse complement strand
GGCAAGACGGCGATCGTCGAAGGCCTGGCGCAAAAGATCGTCAACAACGACGTCCCCGACACTCTGGCCAACAAGCAGCTGTACACGCTCGACCTCGGCGCCCTCGTGGCCGGGTCGCGCTACCGCGGCGACTTCGAAGAGCGCTTGAAGAAGGTGCTCAAGGAGATCAAGAGCCGCGGCGACATCTTGTTGTTCATCGACGAGATCCACACGCTGGTCGGCGCCGGTGCCGCCGAGGGTGCGATCGACGCCGCGTCGATCCTCAAGCCGATGCTCGCTCGAGGCGAGCTGCAGACCGTCGGCGCCACCACCATCGACGAGTACCGCAAGCACGTCGAGAAGGACGCCGCACTCGAGCGGCGGTTCCAGCCCGTGAAGGTCGACGAGCCGACGCTCGCCCACACCATCGAGATTCTCAAGGGCATCCGCGATCAGTACGAGGCGCACCACCGGGTGACGATCACCGACCAGGCGCTCGTCGCTGCGGCCAACCTCGCCGATCGCTACATCTCCGACCGGCACCTGCCCGACAAGGCGATCGACCTGATCGACGAAGCTGGCTCGCGGTTGCGCATCAAGCGGATGTCGACGCCGCCCGACCTGCGCGAGCTCGAAACGAAGCTCAACGAGGTGCAAGAGGCCAAGAAGCGCGCCGTCGAAGAGCAGCAGTTCGAAGAGGCCGGCCGCCTGCGCGATCAGGAGAAGTCGCTGCTCGAAGAGAAGGCCGAGAAAGAGTCCGAGGTCAAGGCCGAGGGCGTCGACCTGTTCGACGAGGTCGACGAAGAGGCCGTCGCCGAAGTGTTGTCGTTGTGGACCGGCATCCCGGTGTACAAGCTCACCGAAGAAGAGACCGAGCGGCTCCTCAACATGGAGGAGAACCTGCACAAGCGGATCATCGGGCAGGAGAATGCGATCTCCGCGGTCAGCCAGTCGATCCGCCGCACACGTGCCGGCCTCAAGGACCCGAAGCGCCCATCCGGGTCGTTCATCTTCCTCGGCCCCACCGGTGTCGGTAAGACCGAGCTCGCCCGCACGCTCACCGAGTTCTTGTTCGGCGACGAGAAGGCGATGATCACCCTCGACATGTCCGAGTACATGGAGAAGCACACGGTCAGCCGTCTGGTGGGTTCGCCTCCGGGCTACGTGGGCTACGAAGAGGGCGGCCAGCTCACCGAGGCCGTGCGCCGCCGTCCGTTCTCGGTGGTGTTGTTCGACGAGATCGAAAAAGCCCACCCCGACGTGTTCAACACGCTGTTGCAGATCCTCGAAGAGGGTCGCCTCACCGACAGCCAGGGACGCTCGGTCGACTTCCGCAACACCGTGCTGATCATGACGTCGAACCTCGGTACGCAGGATCTGCGCAAGGCCAACGTGGGCTTCACCAGCGACGACTCCGCCATGAGCTACGAGCGCATGAAGGAAAAGGTCAACGACGCGCTGAAGGACCACTTCCGTCCGGAGTTCCTGAACCGCATCGACGAGACGATCGTGTTCCACGAGCTGTCGCGCAGCGAGGTGCTGCAGACCGTCGACTTGATGACCAAGCGGTTGGTGGAGCAGCTGGAAGGCCAAGGTCTCGGTATCGAGATCAAGCAGTCGGCCAAGGAGTTGCTCGCCGAGCTCGGCTACGACCCTCAGCTTGGTGCCCGGCCGATGCGCCGCGCCATCCAGCGCTACGTGGAGGACCCGTTGTCGGAGAAGATCCTGTACAAGGAGTTCTCCGCCGGCGAGATCATCGTTGTCGACACCGAGGACGATCCCGACAACGAGGGCAAGCGGCGCTTCTGCTTCTCCTCGGTCGAGGGCTTCGTGCCTCCGGCATCGGTCGAGCTGGCCACCACGGCCACCGAGCACCCGACACCGCCACCCGACGGCGAGCTGCCACCACCGGACGTCACCTGAGTTCGCGAGTTCGGGGATCCGCTCCCCGAACTCGTCGTTCGCGCACCGTCCTCCCCGACGTGGTCCTCAGCCAAGTCGTCCCCCAAACTGGTCACGGTGCCGCGGCTGCGCATCCGCGCAGCGTCATACTTGGCCGGTGCTCCGCCGAGTCGCTGCCGTCGTGTTCGTCGCGCTCACGCTCGCAGCGTGCCGGGTCGATGTCGACGTCACCATCAACGTTGAAGCGGACGGCACCGGTTCGATCGAGGTCGTAGCGAGCGCCAACGCCGACGTGGTCGCCGCGGTGCCCGGGATCGCCAACGACCTGGTGCTCGACGACGCCGTGGCGGCAGGGTGGCTGATCACCGGCCCCACCACCACCCCGGACGGCGGCCTCACGGTGACCTTGACCCACGAATTCTCCACGGCTGCTGAGGCGACCAACCTGCTGCAGAGCCTCGGTCCTCCGTTCAACCAGATGGTGCTCAGCCGCAACACCGCTGGCGATGACACGACGAACGAGCTGACGGGTCTCCTCGGGTTGAGCGACGGATTCGCCTCGTTCGCCGACGACGACCTCGTCACTGCCGTGGGCTCCCTGCCGTTCGCCGAGGAGATCGAGGCCAGCGGCGCCACGCCGGAGAGCTCGATGTCGGTCGAGCTTCGAGCGACGCTGCCCGGCGAGCTGGTAGAGGGCGAGACCACCGCCGAGATCGACGACGGCGGGGTGCTCGTGTGGGTGTCGCCGCTCGACGGCGCGATCGTCGATGTGCGCGCCCGCACCATTCAAGCGCCCGGTGCCGACGACTGGTGGGCGCGCCCGCTGTCGATCGGCGTGCTGGTGGTATTGGTCGCCTGGGTGGGCTTCATGACGCTGTTCATCGTGTACGTCGCCCTCGCCCGGTGGCGACGCGCTCGCCGCGAGGTTCGGGGCCGCCGCGTCCCGGGCACGTAACGACCAGCGATCACGCTGGTGTCTGACACCTCGAACTCCAGCGCCCGAAGAATCCGCACCACCACGGCGTGATCGCCGATCGGCTGCAGACGTACCTCAACGCCCGTGATTGGGTGTCGATCAACCGCGGCGAGGTCGTGTCGTTCGATCGCGCCCCAGAGCCGGCGACCGGCTGAACGACACGGTGAACGACGCGCTGAGTCGCGTGCCACGCGACCGCTCGGCCGACGGCTGGCGTAGCCTCTGACGGCGATGAGCGCCGACTCGACCGACCACCGCCCACCCGTCGTGATCGGCACATACGCCGACACCGGCGAAGCCGAGATCACCCGCGCCCACCTGCGGGCCAACGGGATCGAGTCGGCGATCGTCGACGATGTCGAAGGCGGCGTGCTCCCCGTCGACACCCAAGGCGGGGTGATGGTGGCGGTCCACGCCGCCGACGAAGCGCAGGCACGCGCTGTGCTTGCGGGCAACTGACCGCCGTTCTTCGCGGATCTATTCGGCGGAGTTACTCGTCGGGCGGCTCGCTCCGACGCCCGGCGGTGGCACGTAAATACAGGCCGAGGGCCAACACCGCGCCACCGATGAGCAGCCCGAGGGTTTGCGCCACACGCCGTAGCGTACGGGCACGCGGCGCCGACGTCTGAGCGACCCGCCGCCGGCGTCGCAGCCAACACTCCGCACCGGGGCAATCGCGTGGTGACACCCTTCCGTCAGCGTGGCCGCCATGGGATCACGTCGAGCAGAACGCCACCGTTGCCGCAAGTGCGGCGCCGAGCATCCGAAATGGGCCGGGCAGTGCGGTGTGTGCCATCACTGGAACTGTCTGGAACCGGCGGTCGACCACGGCGACCAGGCCCGACCTGCACGGAGCGACCGACCGGTTCGTCTCGACGACCCCCATGCCGCGCCGCCCGCACGCCCGCGCCCCACCTCGATCGCCGAACTCGACACCGTGCTCGGCGGCGGCATCGTTCCCGGGTCGGTCACCCTGCTCGGTGGTGCGCCAGGGATCGGCAAGAGCACGCTGATGCTGCAGCTCCTGTCCGCGTGGCACGGACCCACCATGTACATCGCCGCCGAAGAGAGTGCGGAACAGATCCGCGAACGTGCCGAACGGCTCGACATCGACCGCAGCTCGATCTGGGTGCATGCCACCACGTCGGTGAGCTCGGCGATCGAGGCGATCGAGTCGCACTGCCCCGGTGGCCAGAAGTGCGCCGAGCTGGTCGTGATCGACTCGATCCAAACGGTGACCGACCCCGATCTGGGCGGTGTCTCCGGAGGTGTCGCCCAGGTGCGGGCGTGCGCCCAGCGTCTGGTCGACGTGGCCAAAGCGTCGAATGTGGCCTTCGTGCTGATCGGGCACATCACCAAGGACGGCAACCTCGCCGGCCCGAGCACGCTCGAGCACGTCGTCGACACGGTGCTGCACTTCGAGGGCGATCACCACCACGCCCTCCGACAGTTGCGAGCGAGCAAACACCGGTTCGGACCAACCAACGAACTCGGGGTGTTCGAGATGACCCCGGGCGGCCTCGAAGCCGTCGACGACCCATCTGCGGTGCTGCTCGCCGATCGCCGTGCCGGGATCCCCGGCTCGGTGATCGTGCCGACCGTGGAGGGGAGGCGCGCACTGGTGGTGGAGATTCAGGCGCTGACGAATCCAACACCGCCCGGTGCGTCAGCACGCCGGAGTGCCCAGGGCCTCGACAGCCGACGCCTGGCGATGCTCCTCGCAGTGCTCGAGCGCCGCGCCCGGGTCGGTCTCGGCGATCTCGACGTGTACGCATCGGCCACCGGCGGGCTCCGGCTCACCGAGCCCGGCTGCGATCTCGGCGTGGCGATCGCCGTGGCCAGCGCCCGCCTCGACGCACCCGTGTCGTCCCGGGTAGCGGTGTTCGGCGAGGTCGGCTTGGGCGGCGAGATCCGCCAGGTTCCCGGACTCGAACGACGCATCGCCGAGGCCCGCCGCCTCGAGTGCACGCGCATCGTGGTCCCGGCCACTGCGCTCGGACCGAGCCCTGGCAACGACATCGTCGGCGTCCACACGGTGGCGCAGGGCCTCACGGCAGCCGGCGTGACCGACGACGTGCATGCGCTGCGAGCGGTCTAGGCGCCACCCCAGAAGGTGGTCGACGCGCCGTCACCTAGGATCGACACATGCAGTCCCGGTACACCGGCGCCAGCGAGGAGATGCGTCATGCCCTCGCCCGCGTCGCCCCCGGGACGGCGTTGCGCGATGGGATCGACCGGGTCGTGCGCGCCAAGCTCGGTGCGCTCCTGGTGCTGAGCGACGACGCCGACGTGTTGTCGATCTGCACCGGCGGGTTTCTCGTCGACGCGCCGTACAGCCCGCAACGGCTGTCGGAGTTGGCCAAGATGGACGGGGCGATCATCGTGTCGAGCGATGGCGGACGAATCGCCCGGGCCAACGTGCATCTCGTCCCCGACCCCACGGTGCCGACCAGCGAAACCGGCACCCGCCACCGCACCGCCGAACGGGTTGCTCGCTCGCTCGGAGTTCCGGTGATCTCGGCCAGCGAAGAGATGGGCGTGATCAACGTCTACGCAGGTGGTGGCAAGCGCCAACTGCAAGAGGTCGGGCATCTCCTCGATCGGGCCAACCAGGCACTCCAAACCCTCGAGCGATACAAGGTCCGCCTCGACGATGCGTTGACCAACCTGACCGCCGCCGAGGTCGAGGACATCACCACGATGCGCGACGTCGTGTCGGTGGTGCAGCGCGGCGAGATGGTGCATCGCATCGCCGACGAGATCGAGACGATGATCATCGAACTCGGCGTCGACGCTCGACTGGTGCGGCTGCAGTTGGACGAGCTGTACAGCGAGATCGACGACGAACTCGACCTCGTCGTCGCCGACTATCTGCCGCCGACACGAACGGTTGAGGACTCGCTCGCCGCGATGTCACGGCTCTCCGACGATGAAGTGCTCAACCTGCGAACCGCGGCGTCGACCGTGTGGTCCGACCACGACCCGGCCGAACTCGATCTGAGCACCGAGGCCGCCCCCAAGGGAGTTCGCCTGCTGCACCGCGTCAGCCGACTCCCCGAGGGCGCCGCCGAGCACGTGGCCGAGCACTTCAGCAGCTTGGCCAAGCTGCAGCGAGCAACGGTCGACGACCTCACCGCCGTGGATGGCATCGACGAGCCGACAGCGCGGGCGATCCGCGAAACGCTGGCCCGCATCACCGAAGCCACCATCCTCGATCAGTACGACTGAGATCCACGAGGGCGGGGACCACGAGCACGCGCCGCACGGCACACCTACGCTGCGCGCCGTGACAGGGACGCTGCGCCGCGACCTCGGGCTGAGCGACGCAGTGTTCATCGGCGCCGGCTCGATGATCGGCGCTGGGGTCTTCGCCGCATGGGCGCCAGCCGCCGACGCCGCCGGGACCGGGCTGCTCATCGGCTTGGTCGTTGCCGGGCTTGTGGCGTTCTGCAACGCCTCGTCGTCGGCGCAACTGGCGGCGATCCATCCCGAGTCGGGCGGGACGTACGTGTACGGGCGCAAGCAACTGAGCCCTGCGTGGGGACACCTCGCCGGCTGGGGCTTCGTCGTCGGCAAGACGGCATCGTGCGCGGCCATGGCGCTCACGGTTGGGGCGTACCTCTGGCCCGACGAGCAGCGTCTCGTGGCGGTCGGGGCGACTCTGGGTATCGCTGCAGTCAACCTGGGCGGGCTCAGTCGGACCGTCGCCGTGACGCGTGTGCTGCTGGCTGTGTCGACGACGGCACTCGTCGCCGTCGTGATCGCCGGCTGGACGAGTGGTGACGCCGATCTCGGCCGGATCACGCCGATCGACGGCAGCGCCTACGGGGTACTGCAGTCGGCGGGACTGCTGTTCTTCGCCTTCGCCGGCTATGCGCGCATCGCCACCCTGGGGGAGGAGGTACGCGAACCCGAGGTGACGATTCCCAGGGCGGTGCCGCGCGCGCTGGCCGTCGTCCTCGTCGTGTACGCGGTGGTCGGAGTCACGCTCCTCGCCGTGGTACCAGCGGGACTGGTCGCCGCGACCGACGCGCCATTGCGGCTCGTCGCCGAAGTCGTCGGAAGCGATGCCCTCGCTGGGTTGGTGCGCGTCGGTGCTGGGATCGCTGCGCTTGGCGTACTACTGAACTTGATCCCGGGTGTATCGCGAACGTCGTTGGCGATGGCTCGCAACCACGAGCTGCCGCACGCACTGGCCCACGTGGACACCACTCGTTCGCTGCCAGTGCGCGCCGAGCTCACGGTCACCGTGATCGTGGTGCTGCTCGTTGTGGTCGTCGACTTGCGTGACGCGATCGCGCTCTCGGGAGTGGCCGTCCTCACCTACTACGCAGTGACCAATGCGGCGGCGCTCACGCTCACTCCCGACCAGCGCCGCTGGCCTCGCTGGATCGCGTGGCTCGGATTGGTCGGCTGCATCGTGTTGGTCGGTGCGTTACCCCCGGCCGTCGTCGCTTCGGGGCTCGTCGTGTTGGCGGTGGGCGTCGTCGTGCGGGCGGTCACGCAGCGCTGACCGACGATGACCAACATCACCGTGTCGGGGTCACCGCTGCCTCGTCGGCAACGATCACGACCTCCACCGGGCCTCGGTCCACCGCTCGTCTCGATGCACGACGCGCCCGCCCACCAGCACCAATCGAGGATGGAGTGCTTCGTCGAAGACGACCAGGTCACCACGTGCGCCGGCTTCGATCCGGCCGACGTCGCGTCGACCCAACAGGTCGGCAGGAACCGCGGTGGCGGCGCGCACCGCGTCGGTCCAGTCGCAACCGGTGAAGTCGCGCAGATTGCGCACCGCGCGGTCGAGTGGGAGGGCGCTCCCGGCGAGCGTGCCGTCGGCGGTGCGCACCCCGGTGTCGTCGTGGACGAGCTCGCGGCGTCCGAGTTGGAACCGCCCATATGGCCGGCCGAGCGGTGCGGACGCATCTGACACCAACACCACACGACCCGGTCCGAGCGCGCGCCACGCGGCGCGCACGGCGACCGGGTCGACATGGATGCCGTCGCAGATCAGCCCGGCGACGATGTCGTCGTCGGCGAGCACGGCACCCACCGCTCCGGGAGCGCGGTGGGCGAACGGTGTCATCGCGTTGAACAGATGCGTGACGCTGCGCAACCCATTGCGCTTCGCCGTCGCCAGGTCGTCGAAGCTCATCGCTGTGTGACCGGCCGACACGGTGACGCCGGCGGCGGTCAACTCGGCGATCATCCGGCCGGCATCATCGAGCTCCGGGGCCATTGTGACCAGAGCGACGTGGCCCGTGGCCCACTCGGCCATCTCGGTCCACAGCTCGCCCGGATCACGCCGGTAGCGCGCATCGTGTGCGCCGAGGCAGTGCGCCGAGATCGCCGGTCCCTCGAAGTGCAGCCCGAGCGGGCGCGCACCGGCCGAGTGCTCGTAGACCGCCATCACCTCGATCGCCGCACTGCGGGCATTCGCTGGCGCGGTCACCACCGTCGGCAGGAACGAGGTCACACCGAACGCCGGGAGCACCTCCGCCGCAGCAGCGATCGCGGCCGGCTCGCCGGTGAAGTCGACGCCGCCGGCGCCGTTGCACTGCAGGTCGAGCAGGCCGGCGGTCACGATCATCCCGGTGGCGTCGATGACCTGCGAACCGCGCTCATCGCCGCCGTCGTTGTCGGACTCGGCGCCATCCGATTCGCGAATCGCAGCGATACGCCCGTCGACGATCGACACATCGGCCCGCCGGACACCGTCGGGCAACAACACCCGTGCGTTGTGCACGCCGATCCGGTCCGCGGTCTCGACGCCGCGCCCGTTCATGGCCCGGTGGTCGACGACGTGTCGCTCACCGTCGGCAGGATCGCGTCCCACACCGCCGGGCTGTCGAACCCGAGTGCCCACAACGCAACGCCATCGAGCTGATACTCGCGGGCCAGGTCCATCCGCTCGGCAATGCCGTCGCCGTCGACGTAGTGCACACGACGAGTCTGGACACAGGTGTTCGTGCCATCGGTGAGCTCGAGGTCGTACTCGAAGAACCACTCGCCGGTGGCGTCGTTGCGCTGGGGCAGCGCGGACCGGCGGGCGACGAGGTCGTCGACGTTGCGTGCCGTCACCGTGGTGCGACCCGGTGTGTCATCGGGCGGACAGTCGCCCTCGGTAGCGATGGGCCAGTTGCGCCCATATGCGGGCAGGCCAAGCACCAGCCGATCGGGGGCGTCGGTCGCCGCCAGGGTGCCCGTGATCGCTGTTTCGACCCACTCGAGCGGAGCGATCGGGCCCGGATCGCCAACCGAGAAGTCGTAGGCCATGATGCGAATGCGATCGACGTACTCGGCGATCGCCCCGTGGTCGTACACCCAGAAGCCCGATTCGCCGGTCTGCTCAGCGTCATACACCGGAGGAATGCTCACGGTGAGCGTCCGCCCATCGGCCGCAAGCCCGGCTGACAACTCCTCGATGAAGGCCACCCAGTTCGGCCGGGTCGTCGCCCAGGTGTCTCGCCCGTCAGCGAAGGCGAACTGTTCGTAGTTGATATCGAGCCCGTCGAAGTCGCCCTCGTCGGCGAAGCCGAGCAGCGTCTCGACGTGCGCCGTGCGCGTGACGGGGTCGGCGAGGATCGCCGCCATTTCTCCGGCGGGGAGCGAGTCGACGATCGACGGGACGACGGCCGCGTCCGACGACCGAGCGACGTCGAGCCAGGCCTCGGCGTCACCGACCGGCGTATTGGGGTCGACCTCGATCGAGCCGACGCCAGTGGCGTTGAACCAGAACGGCGACACCTCGCGCATCGAGCCGACGCGATCGTCGAACTCGGCCAGCGAGTCGTCGAGGCCCCAGTACGGGGCCCAGGCGTCGAGGGGGATGTCGGGTTTAGGCGCCGGCGAACCGCCGTCGCTGCTGGTGATGACCACGATGCCGATGCCGGCGACCGCGATCATCGTGGTGATCAGCGCAACCGCGGGCCCCCATCGTCGCCACAGGTGCTCGAGCGAGGCCCGCGGTGTCTCGGCCGACTCGTGCGGCTCGGAGTCAGCGGCCGTCGATGAGGGCGCGGAGCTGGTCAAGTCCGATTCCGTCGAGGCTCGGGACGAGCGTGAGTCCGTCGGTGGGGGCGATGTCGACGACATGGGGGACCCCCAGCGTCGCACAGCCAGCAGCGAGCGCCGCGGCAACACCGGTCGGCGAGTCTTCGATGGCGACGCAGTCGTGCGGATCGACCCCGAGCAGACGCGCCGCGGCGAGATACGGCTCGGGATCCGGCTTGCCTTTGGCGACCTCGTCGCCGGGGACGACGGCGGCGAACGATCCGGGGGGCACCGCGGCAGCGACCGCATCGGCGATCGGTCGCCACGACATCGTGACCAGGGCACACGGCACGCCAGCGGCACCACACTCGGCGAGCAGCTCGATCGCCCCCGGCCGCCACGGCAGGTGCGCGTTGATTTGGTCGCGCACTTCGAGCATGAGGTGATCGACGATCTCTTCCGGCGACAGCGGAATGCCCGACCGGCGCTTGATCTCGCGGGCGGCGTCGAGCAGGTCGAAGCCGACGACGGCGTGGGCGTCCTCGTCGGTCCAGGTGCCGCCGTGGTGCTCGACCAGGGCGTACTCCCCCGCGATCCAGTACGGCTCGCTGTCGATCAGCGTCCCGTCGAGGTCCCACAACACTGCGGCCAGCTCGCCCACGCCCCGCAGCATGCCAGCACCAACCCAGGTCCTCCCCGGAATTCTGGGGATTCCCCGCGCCACGCGCCGGATATCGGCAGAAATTCGGTCAGTCGGCGCGGAACATCGTGATCTTGTCCTCGCCGATCGCCTCCCGCTTCTCGGGATCGTCGATGCCCAGACCCTCTTCTGGGGCGAGACACAACACACCGAGCTTGCCCTCGGCCTCGTTGTGGTGCACCGCCAAGGCAGCCTCTCCGGTCTGATCGAGGGTGTACGTCTTGGTCAACAACGGCTGAATTCGCCCGTCGGCGAGCAGCTGGTTCGACGCCCAGGCCTCCTCGTAGTTGGCGAAGTGCGAGCCGATCAGGTTCTTCAGCTTCATCCAGAAGTGGCGATTGTCGAACTCGACCATGTATCCCGACGTGGCCGCACAGGTGACCACGGTGCCGCCGCGTTTCACGGCGAAGATCGACGCGCCCATGGTCGATCGACCTGGGTGTTCGAACACGATGTCGACGTCGCGGCCGTTGTTCAGCTCGCGGATCTTCTTGCCGAAGCGGCGCCACTCCGACTCGTTCTGGGTGTGTTCGTCGGACCAGAACTCGTAGCCCTCGGATCGGCGATCGATGACCGCTTCGCAGCCCATCTTGTTGAGCAACTCGGCGCGCTCGGGCGAGGAGACGACGCCGATCGGGGTTCCGCCACCGTTGAGCACGTACTGCACGGCGTATCCACCGATGCCGCCGGTGGCGCCCCAGATGAGGACGCTGTCGCCCTGCTTCATCCGTGCGCCGTGGTCGCCGACGATCATCCGGTACGACGTCGCCGAGCAAAACCCGTTGACCGCCGACTCCTCCCACGAGAGATGCGCCGGCTTGGGCATGAGCTGGTTGGCCTTGACCACCGCTAGGTCGGCGAGCGCCCCGAAGTTCGTCTCGAATCCCCAAATCAGCTGGTTGGTGGCCAGCATCGAGTCGTTGTGTGCGCTCGGATCCTGGTCGTCGACGTAGTTGCAGTGCACGGTGACGCGGTCGCCCGGCTTCCAGTTACGCACGGCCGAGCCGGTGCGCACGACCACACCCGATGCGTCGGAGCCAACCACGTGGTACGGCAGCGCATGGCGTTTGTGCCACTCGCTCTGCCGGCCCATCCGGTCGAGGAAGCCGAAGGTGGGGAGCGGCTCGAAGATCGACGTCCACACCGTGTTGAAGTTGATGCTCGACGCCATCACCGCGATGTACACCTCGTCGGGAGCGAGCTCTGGCACGTCGACCTCGCCGATGCGCAGTGACTTGCGCGGGTCCTTGTCCCACGACTCGACGCCGTCGAACATCTCGGTGTCGTCGCGGTGTACATACACCGCGCGGTAGCGCTCTGGCAGCGGCAAGTTGGCGATGTCCTCGCCGCTCGCTCCGGACTGAATGGCGTCGAGGATGGCGTCCATACCGCGGACGCTACCGATCGGTAACGATCGGCTCAAAAGCGGTACGGTGCGCTCATGAGCTCTCCCGGATCCATTCTCGCCGCGGGCGCCCGCACCCCAATCGGGAAGTTGAGCGGTGCCCTCGCCTCGTTCTCGGCCGCCGACCTCGGCGGCTTTGCCATCTCCGCCGCGCTCGAACGCGCCGGCGTCGCCCCCGAAGAAGTGCAACACGTCATCATGGGCCAGGTCCTGATGGCCGGCCAGGGTCAGGTGCCAAGCCGCCAAGCAGCCGTCAACGCTGGCATCCCGATGAACGTGCCGTCGGTCAATGTCAACAAGGTCTGCCTGTCGGGGCTCAACTCGGTGTACCTCGCCAACCAGATGATCGCCGCCGGCGAGGCCGACATCGTCGTCGCAGGCGGCATGGAGTCGATGACCAATGCGCCATATCTCGCTGACGGGGCGCGCGGCGGGTTCCGATACGGCAACACCGAACTGCGCGACGCCATCATCGCCGACGGCCTGTGGTGCGCCTTCGACGCGTGCCTCATGGGCCTCGGCACCGACCGCTACACCAGCGACACGATCAGCCGACTCGAGCAAGACGAACTCGCCGCACTCAGCAACGAACGCGCCGCCAACGCCATCAAGGATGGCCGCCTCGCCGACGAGATCGCCCCGGTCAGTGTGCCGCAGCGCAAGAGCGACCCACTCCTCGTCGAACACGACGAGGGTGTCCGACCAGGTACGACCGCCGAGAGCCTCGGCAAGCTGCGCCCGGCCTTCCAGTCCGATGGCACGATCACCGCCGGCAATGCCTCGCAGCTGTCCGACGGCGCGAGCGCCATCGTGATGATGTCGCACGCCGAAGCTGAACGGCGCGGCGTCAACCCCTTGGGCGAGTTCGTGTCGTACGGGATGGTTGCCGGCCCCGACAACGCCTCGCTGCTGCACCAGCCCAGCCGGGCCATTCTGCAAGCGGCCGAGAAGGCCGGCATTGCGGTGGGCGACCTCGACCTGATCGAGATCAATGAAGCGTTCGCCGCAGTCGGTCTGCATTCGGTGCGCGAACTCGAGGTCGACATGGAGATCGTCAACGTCAATGGCGGGGCGATCGCCCTCGGCCACCCGATCGGCATGAGCGGCAACCGCCTGGCGCTGACGATGCTCCACGAGTTGGCCCGGCGCGGCGGTGGCGTCGGCGCCGTCGGCCTGTGCGGCGGCGGCGGCCAAGGCGACGCAGCGATCCTGCGCACCGTCTGAGCGAGCGACACGCCTGGCGCCGGCAACCGCGGCCAGCCGTGCCACTCTGACGCACGCGCTGTCCTGGCGCACCGCCTACGCGCTCGGCGCGTTCCATCTGACACGGCGAGTGACATCTTGATGATCGTCTTGACGAAACGCGCCGATGTGTCGTAATGTGTTCGTAACAACTTAAACGCTCGATGATCGAGTACCCACACTCCGTGGCAAGAAACCAGGTCGGCAACCAGGTGGAGCCAGGTGAAAGAACCAGAGTGACGTGCTCGACTCGACCCCTTCTGGGGCACCGTCGATGCGAACCGGCCCGTCCGCCCGCTACCGGTTCGTTGAGGCGGTGCCCCAGTCATGTCGGGGCAGCGTTTTGCCG